>CAZOZW010000034.1:16829-20903 GCA_964584385.1 uncultured Candidatus Peribacteria bacterium | reverse complement strand
TGGCGGAAATTGACATATGTCAACAGTGCCTAAGGCCAAGAAGCAAGACGAAATCCTAGCGAGGTGTATTGTTGGTATATTGAGCCGATTTCGGCGAAGCTGACGCAGTATTTCGGGGCTCTTGCAAAGTTTCCTTAGCGGTAATAATCGCGAATCATCTCATCTATTTCCAGGTTGACCCGACGAATCACTCGTACGTTATGTCGGTTTGTGCCCAGGTCTTGCCGAATCTCGGTGAGTACCCCTTTAACATTCTGTGGTGCCACAATTCCCTCGGCAAAATACGGTAGGCGCTCGATAGATGTTTTGCCACCATATGGGTGATTGATGCCTACCGGGTAGTCTTCGTTGATCGAATTTCGATCGAACTCTAATAGATTGATTATGCTTTTGTATTTTTCCGCGATCGTCTGAATCAGCTCTGCCGCTGCCCCGTTTGCCGCCCAGTTTTCACCGTTGATATCACCACCGTTCGCAACTTCGATCAGCGGGCGTTTTGTTGCGTCATAACCTGCTATTGGCGGCAGGTTGTCACTAATTGTCGATGAATCTGTCGATGCTGCAGGAAATGTATGCATGCACCAGATGAATACTTCATCATCTTCCGATTGCAGTGCTTGGCATATTTTTTCTCGAAAATTTGAGCGGTAGTTCTTGAGCTCATTCTGTAAAATGTTGCGGATATTACGATTCGGTCCGTCTTCATTTCTCCAAATCGGCTGCGCAAATTGGGTTTGTTTCTTTAGTATGCCGTCTTTTTCAAGTGGCTGATTCTCTTCCGGCAAGAGTATTCCCGGATGAAACCGATTGAGATCCAAAAGCCATTTTGGTGTAGTGCCGATGACCGCATCTGATGCTTGCTTGAGAACACCGAGTTGCGGGTAAAACACTCGCGTGGCACGGTCGACCTCGCCTCGCAATTCAGCCTTTGAGATGTTCGGATCGAGCTGAGATCGTAATTCTTGACGTGAAATCGATTTTGGCAAGTTACGTGCGGCGTGCGGTGCTTCGTATAAGAGGTGAGTGGTCATAATGAGATATTGGAGGGTATGTTATGATTCCGATTTTTGTTTGTCAAGAGTGCGGAGGTTGGAGGTACATTTTAGTTTTCAATCAAATTATCAATATGAATTCCAGTAGGTTATAGCGTGGTCTCACGCTATAACCTCCCTTTTTTATAATAATATCTCTGTCGTAAAAAAACGGTGAGATTCACTTCCCCGGTTTTTTGATCACCAAGACAAGCTCATTGTCCGATTCATAAGTATAACAGCTGCAAGCAGTGCAAAAATACTGGGGTCTGGTGACGTTGGCAAAAGTTGGCAGATTTTTTGTCGAAAGAGAGCTCTTCGAAAATGCACCCATGCTAAAATCCACTGACCGCTTTGTTCATTGTTTCCTGTGAAACAACACATTTTTTGGCGTGATAATCCTCGCAGAATACTGTATAATAAGCCGATAAAACCAAAAACGTGCTTGCGCTAAAAACATCAAAACACAATCTTTGGCAACAGATCATTTCGCTCATCAGCTGTATTGTGCTGTTGGGTCCGCTTTTGGTGCGTATGCCTCAAACTGTCGCCGCCCCCGAACTGGTCAAACAAAACGTGGTAGTATTGCTTGTTGAGAATAGTCTCATTAACGCACAGATCGATAATCCAAATGCACTGACCGGTAAGATCTATCGCTACGCGCGCGATGTGCAGAACGAGTTCGAGCAAACCCGCACGCTCATCCTTACTACACCGGTCGATCAGTCGCCGGGTGAAATATACGCCGCGCTCGAAAAGTTGTACCTCGAAGGGTATAAACGTGGCGATGTTCACTTTTTACTCTCGGGATTGATAGTGATCGGCGATGTTGAACTGCCCGTAGTTCGCTCTGCTGTTGCAGATGCGAATTCGATTTTCCCCTGGACCGATTTTGAAGACCCCGCCTTTTTGTGGGATGAAACCTCTAAAGTCTTTCGCGAAAACGAGAGCAACCGCCAAACCCGCGCCGAGATTTTTCATGGGTTGATCCGCGCACCGGCAACCGAAGAAACGAGCAAAGAAGAGTGGCTCAATCGCTATTTCGATAAAAACCACGCCTATCATCTGGGCGAGTTGCCACCGGGCGAACAATCACTTTTATTCGCCGATCTTATTACCGAAAACGACTTGCAAGACCCCTTGCAAGAAAAAATGTACGAAGAAGGGCAAACCACCTTTTTAACCGATGTCGCCTACAATCGTTACAACAAAACTCTGCTCGATGATGTAACCGCGACGATGAAAGCGGTGCAGCAAGACAGCATCGATCTTTCGGTGTTGCCCGCAGAAATGCTTCGGCGACTTGAAGAAGCGCAAAACGCCTTTTCCGACTTTCCATTCCCCGATTCGCTCACCCGTCGCCAGATCAAATCGATCCTTCCCGAGTACATCCAATTCATGAAAGCATACATGAGCGAGGCGGGCGCTAAAATCCGCGCTACCGGGCGCTGGCAGCTCGAAGAGAACACTGCCGATGTCATCCCCGAACTCATCACGCGGGTCGATATCATCGCCCGTGAGTATTTGGTGAATTACAACAAACAACTCGAAGAACGAACCGCCGCGTTTATCGACCGAGCTTGGCAAAAGGAGATTGAGATACTTAAGCGTGCGCATTGGAGTTACCAAGAGGAATACGAGACGAACTCTCAGCGAGAACTTGTTACCCGCTATCGAAAACTCAATTTTACTTCTGAGAATTTTCTAAACGGCGGAATGGCATATTACATAAACAACGTGGAGCAATGCAGCATGATGCGCGGGCAGCGGGTTGCCGAGCCACGTACATTTGGTGATAATTCGCAACTTGTCGAGCTGAATCACCTGTGGAACAAAACCCCGAACGAAGATCCTTATGGTGGGCAGCAACAAGTATACCGAGATGAATGCCGCATTTACGGTGGTTGCTGTTTGCGATATAGTAACGAACCGGAGGCATGTATGCCAGATTTGGCACATGTACCGGTTTTTGATTATCAGGGAGGAAAGATTGAGAACGAAAAACCTGAATTCTCATACATGGATTGTTCGCGGGCTAATGCATTCGATCTCAATGAAAGAGGAAGATTCGGTTTTATTCGTTCGATACCAACCGTTGGAACCTCATTCTTGAGCTATGGCGCAAGTCAAATCAATGGGAGTATGTTTTTCGATGCCGCTCATTTTGCGAGCGGATCGTTCCCCGAAAGCCGCAACGAGTATTTAACTACCATCGGCGGAGAGGCTGAGTATATCGATCCGATGACTCTCAGCTACATTCATGGAGCACTCGGGCCAACCAGACGGATGAAAGCACCGGGGAAGCGGTATTATTTTCCACGTCCGGCGGGCTGGCAAGGCGAAAGTTACGAAGACTATATCTTTCCGTTTTACACGATGAAAGAGATCTCGAGCTTGGCAGTACATAACGAGCCTCGACCTCTCACTATCGCTCGGGCGATCCCCGATTTGGTTTCGGGGGCAATCCCTTCGAACGAAACACGCAAAGCTTCGTTTCAATCGCCCGGCGGCACATTTCAGGTGGTGGAGTTCGGCGATATCTTTAGCATCGATATCGAAGACCCTAAGCGCGAGCAAGAAGAGATCATCGATTTGGTAAAGCAACTCTATATCGATAAAGAGAACGAGATCCGCTCACGGATGATTCTTGGCAATTACGAAACCTACATCAATTATCTCTTAACCCGTTTGCACGGTATTAAGCGCGAAGGAACCCAAATCGTCTCGAACGCCGGGCAAGCGATGTTGTTTCAAAAAATGCGCCGGTTCGTGGCTGAGGCAATGCCAATAATGCGGGCGGCGTTCCCCGAAGCCGAAACCAATGCCGATGTTTGGATCGCCTTTCATGATCAAGGATCGGTTCAACTAAAAACGCAGATCAATGAGCTAGCCGAAAGCATGGTCGAATTCGATCCGCTGCAGGCCCCCTTGCTCGGTAATTATTATCACCCGTTGAACCTTCGCCCCGAATTGATCGATGAGATGCCGAGCTATGACGAGTTTGCCGAGGTCGGAGGAGAAACCATCTATCACTATCCCTACC
>CAZOZW010000034.1:16162-16819 GCA_964584385.1 uncultured Candidatus Peribacteria bacterium | reverse complement strand
TTATTACGGCTATCGATATGGTGAAGTACGTGAGCGGGGTTCGGGAAACCGTTGGGGGAATTTGGTTACTCCGGCGGCTCCATTCTCACGTCGTTTTCAAAAGATATTTCCGGCAAGCTTCGCACTTTTAGCCGCGTATCGTCCCGAATATTTCTCGCCGGAAAATATCCAACAGATTGCCGAATGGGCTATCCCGATGGCACATCACCTCAAATACCCGATCAAACAAATCCCAAACCCCGGCTTTTTGATCGGGGTCGACGGCAACACGATCACCCCCGAGATCGCCGACCGGCTGACTTTATTCATGCGCTGGCAAAAAATGACCGCCGACGAAAAACACGAAAGAGTGCTCGAATTATTCTATGGCGAAAATCCGCTCCCTTCACTCGCCGGCAGACAACCGGGTTACGAACTGGCAACTTTTCGTGCCGAAGGCGATTCGACCGAAATTTGGTGGGGCGGTCGCGAATCGACCTATTTTAGTGGCGATGACCCGATGTGGGATCAGGCAATGATGGATTCTGTTCCGGGAGACGATGACAGTAACGAAGAGGAAGAAGAGGATGAATGCGGCGTGAATATGAAAGAAGGGGTGCCGATTACCGAATGGCTACCGGCATTGCAATGCTGGCTGCAAAAAACCCTTGAAAAACC
>CAZOZW010000034.1:12187-16152 GCA_964584385.1 uncultured Candidatus Peribacteria bacterium | reverse complement strand
CGGTGCGTTTTGCAGCTACACGCCAACGATGAGTTTTTTAAGCGGCGACGATTATGACGACGTGCTCAGCGATGACGCGCCGACTATCGAATTCGGTTCTGAGATCGACCTCCAATCGAGCGAGGGCAGCCAAATACCGGTCGGTTTCGTCACAGACCTCATCATCCGTTTCGAAGATGCTTCCGGTAATCTTATCGCCGGTGGCATCGAATTTTCTGCCGAGGCCGATGGCGCGGTCGAGATCCTTTCAGAAACGGCTTTTCCCGAGCAATCGGGCTACCGCGACATCACCTATACCGGCGAATATATCCTACCCCTTCGCATTCTTGAAGGATCGAGCGCTGCAATCCGCATTCAGGCCGAGAGCTTTTCGCAGGCGCGGTTCGATTTTTTCCCGGTCAACGGCGGCAGTATTCAGCTCGATGAGATCGATAACGCCATCAATAACGATTTTATCACCTATCGCTACGAAGTACGGGTTGAGGGCGATCGCGGTCAACTCTTAAACGATTACAACGGAACCGCTCGTGCAGGTGTGGTAAACAACGTGGTTGCCAGTGTACAAAATCCTCAGGTGCAGATCCGCGAAGGGCTCGGCACCGTTACGGTTCAATTGCAGCCCTTTAGTGCAACACGTTTAAACGTCACTATTCCCGGGTTTCCGCCGGCAAGCGTAGAAATCAGCGACTTGCCCGATGCCGTTGCAGATACCCAATTGGCGATTCGCTATTTGCCAGAGGCGATTGAGATGAACAGCGAAACCGTGGTAGAGGTGGTGGTTGTCGACGAAGCCGGCAACGAGCGACCTGCTCCTGCCGGTACCCAATTGCAAGTCACCGAAGAAACCGCACATTTGCTAACGGTAACCCCGCGCGGCGATGGAGAGTATATTATACGAACCAACCACGAAACCGGTGTTGCCCGCTTGGTTGCCATGCAAGAAGGTTTATTGTCCGATCCGCAAACCATTAAAGTGGTTAGTGCAATCACCCGCGAAGATATCGTCGATTGGCAGCCGAACCCGATCGTTACCAGTGTTTTAGGGTCCGATTTTGCCAATTTCAGTATCGACGATAACCCGATCGCCAATACCATTCTTTTTAACGGCAGAACACAAGCGGTGCTTTCGGCGCTCAATAAAAGTGTTGTGCCGTATCCGCGTGCTAGTGTCAACCGCGATGGCGGAGTACGCATCATCGATACATCACTCGAGGTCGAGATCTCTCAACTCGATCCTCTTAGGATTCAGATCTACGATCGTATGAGCGGCGAAGGAATCGTCGAATATGCACTCGAATACGAGTCGAACCCAGAGCTGTATCAAATACGACGCGGCTTGAACGAAAGCATCGAAAATAATCAAGAGGGCATCTATTTCGAATTGATGGATACCTCGGGTGAAATGGGTGTCGATCAAAGCGGATCGAGTATGTGGATGACCTTTGAGGATCGCCGTGCCATTGGGATTGATTCCGACGGCTCGCTCCAAGTTTATGATAATCGCTTTGAATTGCAGTTCGAGCAAGCCGGTGAGTTGCCGATCATCTCGGTTTTGTACAACGGATTTCAAGTCGTCGGACAATTCGTGTTCGTCGGGGCTAAACTTGATCCCTACACAATGCCGGCAACCGATATCAGCTACTTTCCGATTCAAGGGAATACTGATGGTTCACTGGGTTTTTCGATTACTGGCGAAGGGGTACATCCACTCCTGCCAAACGGTGGTAAGGCTTTTGAAAAAGCATATCGCACCTTTGCTCCTGGGTTTAACGAAGATGATAATTTTGCGATGCAAATGGCGGCAGGGAGTACTGCCGGTGAATCACTCCTTCTTTCTGCCGGCCCGAGTGCGATTTTACTCGGTGATCCTTCAGTGCGGTTCGGACAAGACAAATCGATTATCGGCGGATTCGATCGTACCACCGGGCGCGAGATATATCGCCACGAACGTGAAAAGAACATGGCTTCGGCAACCGGCGATATTAACGCCGACGGGCTCCCCGACATTTTTTTGGCGAATCAGCGCGGTGAAGTAAAGGTGTTAAAAAACCATAGTGGTTTACATTTTCGTGACATGGGAACCATCCTCTCGATTCCCGGGCGCGTAAAGAGCATTGTGGTTGCCGATTTCGATGCCGATGATTTTGAAGATGTCTTGGTCTTAGATGATGATTTTACTTTGCATCTCTTTCGCAACGAAGAACAATACATGCGACCATTTCAAAATTTTACCTTACCGAATGTTGAGGTGAATCGGGTCGAAAGCGCCGATTTCGATGACGCTGAAGCCAAATGTCGATGGCTATGCCGACCTGATCACACAATTGATCACCGGCGAAATCGCCGTTTTTTGGGGCGGTGCCACCGGCTTTACCGATGCCAACCGAACAAATATCGGCTCATTCGGCACTGCACTCGATACCGGGGATCTGGCGATAGAGAACACGCTCGTTTCTACCCCGAATATCGGCACGCGAACGCAAGAATTGGTTCCACTGAATATGCGCCAAGCAACCGGTCATGAAGAAGGGGTTGAAACCGCGCAAACCACCACCCAAGAAGTTACTACGTCCGATGGCGTTTGGGAAATGCTCGGTGGCCTCACCGCCGAATACCCCGCCGGTTTTTCGCAAGAATTCAATACCGGTGCGGGCAGCGCTACAAGTCAACTTGGCGTGTTCGCTTTGCCCCAACATTTCCCAGGGCTTTCGGTGCAGTTATTTGCAAGCGATGTTAACGGCAATAAACTATTAAAAGGTGACCTCGTAAAATTTTCCCTTACCATAGCCAATAATAGTGGCGCGCCGTTACACTTTGCATTGGCGCATAACATTAATCCTGCAATCGGCATTGTCGCCGATTCATTATTGGTCGACGCCACCTATCCGGTAACCAGAGCGCCACCGCGTTTAGAAGATATGGGCAATGAGGGGATCCGCATTGTAAATCTGCAACTCAATTACGGCGAAACCCAAACCATCACCTTCGAAGGGCAAATGCGTTCCGAAACCGGCACGCGCCTGTTAATCCGCGATGACTTAGCATTAGCGGGTCATCCGGCCGATGGTAGGCCCGATGTTTCGTTGGTGATTCCCGGATTTAGCGGTTTGGTACACTACGTTACCGCCGGTCCACGTACCTTTACCCGCGTTCACGAAGAGCAGGGAACCCTCGAAGTGCCGGCGATTCTGCAAAACATGGAAGATAACAATGCCGATGGTACTCCCGATCGCTTTACCGAAGATGCCGACGGCGACGGCGAACCCGATGTCGGTGATACGGTCACCGATCCGTATTCTGACGATTTCGACGGTGATGGTATTCCCGATATTTGGGATGACACCGTGAGTAACCCCAACGCCGACGAAAACACCGTCGACGGGCAAATGGCACAGGTTGGTTCGGTGGTCGACGAGATTATGACCTACACCAACTGCGATGGCGGCTGTCTGAATATCCCCATCAACTATGCCTTTTTGGTGCCAGGTTATATCAACACTTTTGAAATGCTCGTTGGCAGTATCGGCTTTTTGGGTCAAGCCGGCGAAAGCCAAGAAAGTAGCTTTGAAATAGGCTTCGGTGATGGATTCGACAATTTTGTCGAAGGTATTTCGAGCGCTGTTCCTTCGGGTGGTGAATTGCTCGGCGGAGCAGCAGCTGCGCTTCAAGGTGGATTAGGTCTGGTGCGCGAAGGATTAGGATTGCCGAGCATACCGGTGCTCGGTTGGCCGATCTTTGGTATTGCTCCGCCGCCAAAATTTGTTTGTTCTGGCAGGGATTGCTATTTTGGTGCGCCACCTTCGGTATTTCGGCTGTACGTTTCACCCACTCTTACCGGCGCTGTGGCATTTGCCTTTTGTTCTGGGGTTTTTCCAGCGGGCTGGTGTGCGGCGTTTGCCCCGGCAAAGCTCAATATGTCATTTTTATGCGATGAATACGAAGGCACGCCGCGTAACCTGCAAGAC
>CAZOZW010000034.1:10975-12177 GCA_964584385.1 uncultured Candidatus Peribacteria bacterium | reverse complement strand
GCCGATACCGGCGAGTGTTCGGTGGTAAGTGGCAGAAACCCGCGTGGCGGCGTGCTCGAAGACCCAAGTAGCCTCCGTGGAGTGCTGTTTGAATTCGATGATATCGGTTCGTACGCTTATAGTTTTAATACCGGCAATAACCGCCGGGTGATGAATTTTCCGATCAATTGGGTGTACGAACAAATGGCAGAATTTTTAGCGATGTTCCAGCTCCCCGATGTCACCATTTATCTGCCCGATATGCAGGCAATGGCGCCCGATCATTTTAACGAGCGCTTTTCTGAGATCAAAAGCAAGGCAAAGATCTATGGTGAAGATGCGGTTGATAACGCTCGTCAATTCGGTGAACTCGTCGAAGAAGGAACCGAAGAGGTTATTCGTGCGTTCGATTACGCCCCCGATGTTGTGTATGGCGATGCCGATCGCGAAATGCTCGAAGAAAAAGCCCGCGAGGCACAAAAAGAGAATTATCAGTTTCGCCGCGGTACCGAGCAAAAGCTTGGCGAGATCGAAGATCTTTACGCCGCCATGAGCACTTTGCCGCTGATCGATTTCATCCCGCAAAAAATCAACATTAAAGTGCCAATGCTTTCGCGCACGCAAATATTCGCATTAATGCAAGATTTCGACCTATGGCTCGAACATGCCGAACAAGAGGTTGCGCGTGCCGAACAGGCCTGGACATCATGTCCGCCGCAATACCAAGGCGAAGATTGTGAAACATGGCAACGCGCCGCCAGATTAGTACTGGTGCGCACAAACACGCTGATGGGTTCGGTGCGCAAAAACAAAGAGATTTTACGCGGGTACATGAACGGCCCCAGCTTTATGGCAAATATCGATATGGCAGCTGCTCAATGGTTTACTCAAGCTATCTGTTTTATCGATTCGGTCGGTCTCGACCTCGTCAACTGGTACCGCATGAACCGCCGCCGCCTGGTGCAATGGATAGAGCTCTACTATATGATGGAAGAGATCATCGAATCATGGAAGAAGCTTGAAGTCGTGTTCACCGACTACGAGATGTATTGCTACGGCTGTCGTGCCGATCGGGGAGAGAATGTCGTCACCATCTTTTCGATTTTGTTCGATATCATCCCAAGCGTGCCGGTGATCCGATTTCCGCGCCTGCCCGATATTGTGCTCGATCTTTCGCAGATCAAAGGCGGCATCGAGATTCCGGTACCAAAACTCAATGTGCA
>CAZOZW010000034.1:9994-10965 GCA_964584385.1 uncultured Candidatus Peribacteria bacterium | reverse complement strand
ATCTGTTTGGTCCTCCTGTTTTCGAAATACGCTTACCTGGCATTCCCTTGCTCCCCGAATTCGATTTTACGCCGATATCATTGGCGTTTCCGCCAACTCCGCGCATTACCTTGCCAAACCTGCCACCACCACCGAGGTTACCCGATATTCCGCCGATCATAGAAAACACCATCGACGCCCTTCGCCCGTTCTTATATGTCCTCTGTTTGTTCAAGCAAGGCGATAAACTCCCGATTCACGAAGCGACTGCGTTAAAAAGCGTTATCGAATCACTCACCGCGCGCCCGGTGGTGAGCATGTTCAATTTCGACTTTACCGGCAAACTGTTCGATGATTTTGTCATCCCTTCGGTGCGTCGACTCGAGATCAGCTTTGAGGTCAATCTTGACTTGCAAATGCAAGATTTTCTCGTGCAAATGGTTGCGGGGCTGATAGAGCCATGGAACGCCCTACCGACAGATCTACGGCGCCAGGCATCTGAGCAGTCGAGAGATTTTCAACGATCTATGAGCGACATCGTCAATTTTGGGGCGAATTCGAATCAGGGTGATCTCGACAACTATTCGTTGATTCCCGAGCCGCAAACCGAACTCGGCAAACATCTGCTTTCGCAACTGGGCCCGGTTTCGTATGATGAGTTGCCGCACTACTCACCAACAGAATTATTGGCACGTCGTGGCAAAAAACCGGTTACATTGCCCAATACGCTTCCGGCGGTAAACGAACTTCATAAGGTTCGCAATCAAATGGCAATACTACGCGATCAGTACCTCGAAGAAGGCAAAATGCTCCTTGCCACTCGCGATCTTGGGCGCATACAGGGGGATGTCGTAGCCGATTCGGCGTTAGCGGCCAGCATCATCGAGAACGATATTTCGATCGACCTACCGGCGATGGAAACATTTAAACCTAAAAGTGATACCTTATTCATCAACGATGCTAATGATGCTGATGAACTGTCAGAAGATGAT
>CAZOZW010000034.1:0-9984 GCA_964584385.1 uncultured Candidatus Peribacteria bacterium | reverse complement strand
CCGATTCGTCGTTTGCATTTGAGATGCAAGTGCGAGAACTGTTTGCCTCAAAGCGACTTCGCTACCGCCATGGTGGAACGTACGATGATCCGATCGAGCGGTTTGAAAAGGTTCAAGACTTATTCAATACACGCTCTGCCACTAGCCAGCAGCAATCCAGCTTTCAGCCACTGGCGGTCGGTGGTAACTCTTCGGGTAACGATGAAGCGGTGGTAAACCACGAAGGGGTGTATGCCCAATGCGGAGAAACGGGTCAGCGAATTGTGTTTAACAACCGCTTGGCACGCATGATCGAAAAAATCATCTCAGAAGATCTCGATAATGACGGCGATAAAGACATCGTCTTTGTGAGCCGCAACAGCGTTCATCTTAAAGAGAACTTCACCGAAAACACCGTGCCGATCAGCGAAGCCTTCTCTCCCGAAATCGGCAATATCGCCGATTTTATTCCCGAAATGGAAGCGGTGAAAAATATCACCCTCCGCCATGCAATCGGGAGGTTGAGTGTTCGATTCTCGGCAAATTTCGACGACGACCTGCTCGGTGTCGAGATTATTGCCAAACAGCGTCGCGAAGATTTCTACTCGCCAAGCGGAGACGAAGCCGAGGATATTTTCACGATTCTCTTGCTCCCCACCCGTTATGTTCCGGCAGGGAACGACCCGAAGGTTTTTGTCCCCAATCGCACGGTTACCGTCGGTTCTACCACATATTCGGGCAATATTATGGTGCAAGAGTTTAAGCGGCAATATGTACGGGTACCGTTTAACGCTGAGCAATTCATGCATGTTCGCCTTCGCGAAATCCGCAAAGATGATGTCTTTTCAACAGGTTCTGAGATCAAATTCATCCATACCACCGAATCTGAAAGTAGTATCAGCGAATGGCTGATGTACGATTCTGCCGATGATCAACAGGTTGATGTTAATCTCGTACCGAATTCAGTCGAATCCGCATCACCGCTTGTTCCGCAATCGGTTACGTATTCTCTCGAAAACACCGAGCCGTTCACCGACAACACTTCAATGGGTTCCAGCGTAGAAGTCGATCCGCCAGAAACAGGAGAAAACAAACAAGTGGCGTCATCTTTGCAAAATGCCTTGATCGGCGAACTCCTCGAATTCAATGGGTCGCAACCCTCCGATGATATTTTACCGGAAGAAGCGCTACATAATGCCGCTCCCGACTTCGGACCACAACTCGAAGATATGAAAGAGTTGGCGATCGAACTGGTGCCCAAACAACTAAAACATTCGGTTTTGCAGGGGTTTGTGATTCCACCACTGCCTAATGTGCCAATTGGTGTTATGCGCGAACGCAACGGACGGCTTACCAGAATAGAGACAAAAAGTGCCACAGCAGATGGAGCATATACCACAGATAACTATGGCAGATTCTCGATCGATGATTTTACGGTCAGTAGAAATGCGTATTTGATGAGCGGCACCGGAACAGAATATGCCGAAGTGAATGGCTCAAGAGGAAGAATCGATTTGCTTAATAACAATGTATCGCTCGGCATGGATACCGAAGGAAATATCGTTGTTTACCAAGATTATTCGGGCAGGATATTGATGACCGTTGCCATCCGCAGTGATGGCAATGCCGATGTCGTGCTTCAAGAAGGTGCTATTGCGCCTCAAAGCACTGTTTCTTTGCAGTCGGGTGTGTATCTTTCAGATCTTAATACCACCGATGAGATTCGTGCAGGTGTACTGCCAAACACGGCACCGCAGTTTCCGGGCGGAGCGGTGATATTCGAACAGAATCGAATCCTTGCTTATTTTTCAGTCACCGGAGATGTGATTATTGCCGATGATGATCTGCGATTTCAGATCCAATCGAACTCATCTGACAGCGAGCAATATGTCGCCCGCTTGCTTTCGCCGGAGAACAGCGGTTTGTTCGACTTTACCGTAGTGCCGGCGAGTACGGCGGTATATATTGGTGAGAACACCTCGCGTACGCCCGATTACGCAACCGATAGTGGCATTACGATCGCCGACCGACCCGATTGGATGGAGGGCGACAGCTTTAATAAATCTCTCTCGACCGGTGAAGGTATAACCGATCCAACCAACACAACAGGCGACGTCGGAATCGGCGAGCAAATTATCGAAGATGATATCGAAAGCACAGAAGCAGCATCTCGGGTAGAATATTTTACAAGATTAAAATCATTATATCGGCTTACCGGTGCCACCGGTTCATTCGTGCGCGATCGTTTGTACGTCGACCGTGCCATAACAAACGATGAGTTTTTAGAAATGGTCGTCACTTCGATAGAATGTCGCGAATGCTCGTTACAAAATTACCCAAACCGCGAGATTCCACCTGAATATTTTGTCTCTCGCTCGCCGAATACCTCGGTATTATTCCTGCCGATATGACGGCAAGCTTTAATCCCAAAGCGAACATCACCCGTGCTCAAGCTGCCAAGATCGCCCTCTTTGCCGCCAAGATCACACCAAGTGATCTTACAAACCGGAGTTGGTATCGTTTACGGAATAACACTTGGCACGATCCGGTGATGCAAAGCGCACTCGATAAAGGCTTGTTGCAAAACTATTTTGGGTTTGCCTACCCCGATTCGATTATTACCAAGGGCGAAGCCGAGCAAATGATGAGTGTGCTTAAAGAGGCGAATCGTTGTGCAGCGCCGGCTCCGCTCGACCCATGGGTTTACCGCGACGGCTGCCCCGAGTATCAAGAGTACGACCCCCAACTCACCGCTCGCCCCGGGGTAACGATCGTACCCGGTGCCTCCGGCGATGATGGCGAATTGATCGTCGATTTTCGCGCTGACCTGCGACCCGGCGACGGCGTGTTTGCCACGATTCTTTCTGATGACGGCAAGCGCCTTATTCGCCAGAGCGAAATGCTGCCGGTGCCTCAAGAATTTTTTACGAATCTTCTTTCGAACACAAAACCATGAAACGATTTTTAATGCTCTGTATCGGCCTGTCTCTTTTTACAATCTCGATCGATTCGGCTTCTGCCGGGCTCAACTGTATTGAAGGCGACCGCTTGTGCGAATGCCAAAAAGCGTGGTCGGTAGCGTTCGACGCTGCCACCGATTACGTGATCGACGAGGAGTTGAGCCAGTATTTGGCGCAAGAAAAGGTTTCGCCAACCGATATTACCGCCGGCTTTCGCACGCTAAGCATGCGAAACAGTTGTTACCTACGGGTTGTTTGTAATACGGCGGTAACCGGTGGTAATTTGCAAGCGGCAAACAAGCCGTATTCGCCGAACAACTCGGTGGGCGGTGGTATGCCCGGCAAGTTCGCTGCTTGTGCGGGTGGCTCAACACCGCTCGAAATGTTTCAAAAGTTCGAGAACGGCGCTCAGATCTTCGCTGATGTTCAGCGTGCCTGTTCGATGTTCGTAAATCCTTTAACCGATGCCGCCGCCGCAGCAGTTGAAACCGGGCCGAGTCGTACATTCGAATTGTCGCTCAATCAGCGGATTATGATGGCAGACCGCTGTGAATCGCACGTTGAGGTCTCGACTGCGATCTTCGACCGCATGGTACGCAACATGATTCGCAAGGACTCCACCAAGCGAGTGATCGGCTATATGTCTCAGAAAATATTCTCGATGATGGCACGTCTCCAAGAACTTCAACAAAAAGCCCAAGGATTTGCCGTAAACACAAACGCGTCGATGAATCTGCTCTGTACTTTAAGTGACCCCGATTGACCATGCATATACTTATCTCACGATTGGCCCTGCTGCTTTCTGTCATCGTTTCGGTGACATACGTTGGCGTAAACGTCAGCAATATTCTGCTGCGCCACGAAAAGCATATCGAACAAAAACCACAAATACTGTTGCCGCAAGCGGTGCTCCCCACTACCGAACCCGAAAATCTGGAATGCTCCAGCGTAAATCAAGATAATCCGTTTTTAGAGGCGGCAACAACATACGATGAGAACGATAACGAAATCTACAATATTGAATGGGCGATTGATGAATTCTTAATGGTGCAAGACGAAAACTTTGCCGAACGAATCGAAGAGTTTACCAGTACTTCGCAAGGATTCGGCTGCGACCTGAGCGAACCCGAGGTTGAATCCGCCACTGCCGATCATGGCATTACCCCGCCCGATGAGTTTGCCGCTGAGCGAATCCCTGAATTACGCCAACTCGATTGCGCCTTCGAAAAAATCCTCCGGTCGGGTAAGCCGCTTTGCGGTGCAAAAATCCAACAGTTAGGCGATGCCTATACCTGCGATGAGCAATATCGTAAATGGAAACTCGAAAGTAAGCGGAAGATGATTCGGATGGCGATGCAGTCGGCGATTATTCAAATGGATGAGATGGCGATCGCCTGGCCGCTTCATAAGCGGCTCGAATGCGTAAACGAAAAGCTCGCCGACCAACGGGTTAATCTGCTCAAGTTCATCAAACCGTATGCCAAGTTGCCCGCTGCCTTTATTAATGCCGCACAATCAAAATGAAGCGAAAAATCATCCTTATCATCGGCTGCCGCCCGGTTTGGTAAAAGCCGAACCCGGTATCTTTACGACCACGTTTTATTCAATCGAACGCGGCACCATCCGCACCGCCAGCGAGCGCGTAGCGGCGGTGCTCAATTTGGGCGCTACGGTCGATGAAGGCGCGAATATCATTGAACGCTTTATTCGCACCGGGGAACTGGTCGGTGAAGAAGGAGCACTGCTGGATGCCTGTCGACGAGAGGCAGATGCAACCACCGAATCGGGCAATGATGTTACCAAAAACCGGCTTAATCGCTGTTCCCTCGATATTCTAGAAATGTGGGAACGCGAATACGAGATTGCCGAAGCCGAAGTGACCGAGTTTCAAAAAACGAATGCCTTTGCCCGCTGGTGGGATGGCAAGGTCGAATTCACCGGTGATTTCGATATTTTTGCCGATCTCCACCTGATCGACCGGCAGATCTTCGATAATGACGCACCTGAAAGCAATGCCCAAGATAACAGCCGCAATATCCGCAATGTATTGCTGATGGCGCAAAACGGCTTTCGAATGCCCGCCGATAACCCACCGTATTACGATGCCGGCGGCTGCGATAGCGGTGAGGCATCACTTTATGGCGGCTTGGTATGTATTCCACAATTCTGTAACGAATTCATTTGCGTTAAGATCAAGGCCGTGCCGGGCAGAAGAGGAGTGGTGGTACCGGGTGAGAAAAAAGACGCCTCGATGCAAAACATCATCACCGACTTATACGAAATGTCAAAATTGATGAAAGATGCCGATCAGATCACACCGACTCAAAATACCAATGCTTCATTTTGGTGGGCACAAGGCTTTAACTTCGATCAATTCGCGCGGGCGAATTCATCTTGAATACAAAACACCACCGATCTTTCAAGAATTCGACGGGCAATTCGCTAAGCGCGATGCCCAAAACTACACCTATGGCATGCAAGGCGACGGCAGCTGGGCAATGCAAGATAATACCGCAGCGCCAGCAGAAGAAAGCCAAGCGACCGAACCGGCTGAGCCAGAAGGCGAAGATACGGCAGAAATCGCTGCTTTAAAACTGCAGATCAAAGCCGAATTACAACGCGTGCGCGAAGAAGAGTTCAGCGCTTGTACACCGGGGAAACAAACCTGCACGAGCGAAGATATCTTAAGCACTTTTTTCGATGACTGCGAACTGTACTTAGGGCGCAATTATTGGGGCGAAACCCACCGCAACATGCAGCGCTGCATCGACGAAAAACTGGCGAGTGTACCAACCGGCCCCGATCAAAGCGATCAGATCAACATCCAGCAGATCAAACAGCAATTTTACCGTGAACTGCCAAGCAATCTTACAATGTTGTGGGATGAGATCGAAACCCTCGAAAATCATTTAATGGAGATCAATCTCTGCGCGATCCGCAATTCAAAATACCGCTGTGGCACAAAAAAGCCCGATTGTACTCTTGGTCAAAGCTAAAATCATATGAAAAAAATCATCTTTCTGTTGGCGTTTCTCATCTACATCCCTTCAGCCGATGCGGTCTACAGCTCATCGGCAACCACAATCCTTGCCTGGGCAGACTCAAATATCCAACAATTCAAAGATTCTTTGCGCACCATTCAAAACCAATCTGCCGGTATGCCGACGAATGCTTCGTGCTTACGGGTGAGCAACTTTCGCAACCAATTCTTAACACGCTTGCAGCTCGGCAATACCGAGGCACAATCGTACATCAACATGATGTTTCGAAAAAACAGCTGCTTAAAGCAAGATCTGCTCGAAATCGATAACCGCATCGGACGCATCACCGATTTGATCTTTCGCTATAAACCTGGCTGTCTTTCACGAGAGAGTTACAATGCTCTTAACGCAGAAATGATCGAGATCGGTTCGTTCATCGAGCAGCTCGTGTTTATGCGCAGTCAACTACAAAAATACGGCGATAATCCCAATCCCATCGACCGAAACGGTATTCGTCAACAATTCGTAGATACGTTCGACACCCCGTTGCCGAACGAACTCGAACCGGCTCTTGAATTCAAACACGACAGCTACATCAGCAGTTTAGAGTGCCCGGAGCCAAAAGGATTCTTTGCTTTTGCTCAGGCCAAAGCTGAATTCAAGCGATTAATGCGGCGCATCGACGAGCTGAACGATTTAAGCTCAAACATGATCTCACAAGGATCACAGTTCGCTACCGGACAGGCGTCGTTCAGCGACAATCAACTCGATAATATCCGGCGGCGCGCCAGGTACCGGGCATCAGCTTGGTTTGAAAGTAATATTACTTCGCAACTGCAAGCCGATTTTGTCCTCGGTAGTATTCGCGTTAAAGGCCCCGATCCGATTTCGCAAAGTACCGAAGGCACCAATCAGAACATCGACCGCAACCGCGATGTCATAGACACCAAGGCGCCAAAGGCCAAGGGGCCGGGCGATATTCTAGCCGATAAACCAACGCAACCGATATGGGAGTTGTTTGCCAGAGTTGATAAATCGGTAAAGAACCGTGAAGAGGTGATTGATTTTCACACCGAAGCCGATGCCTTATATACACAAGTCGAGCATTTCGATAGAGAACTGCAAGAAGTATTAGACCGCAATCCTATACCGATTATGGGCGTCATCGACAAAAAGAATGAATTTTACGAAACCGCCACTCAAGCCGTATGGGATTTATGTAATTCGATGCCGACGTGTAAGTAGTTGTCCTTTGAGTTATAATTCGTGATTGGTGCTTTGTGGGTTTGAGGTTGTTAATCAAAGAGAGATATGAGGTAAGAGATAGGAGATAAGAAGGGGTTTTGATTTATGATTTATGAATCGCAAGCGGCTTCTTTTTGTTGTGACGTAGAGACGTTTTGATAAAACGTCTCACCAATCATCTCCTTTATCTCGAAACCATATCTCGTCACCGTAGAGACGTTGCAGGCAACGTCTTTACAATCGTCAATGTTTACCGAGAATACTATCATATCGCCGGAGAGACGCATTACAATGCGTCTTTGCAAACATTAGTTTGCATTGCGCCGATTCGTCACGCATCATCGAGACGTTTCGGTAAAACGTCTCTCCACCACCTCACCCGTTTTCTTCCAATGCGCCCATTGCACGCATCTCTGCACAAAATCGCGTTCGATATCTTTCTTTGATCTGCGGTCGTATTCTTTTATAACCAGATTACCGATCAAGTTCACCCCGAATGTTTCGGTCAAGATCTCCATATCACGCAGATCCTCCCGCGGATACATCGCCTTGGTCGCCTTTTTCGCAAGACGGCGTTTTTGTTTTTTTAATTTTCGTTGCAGGTCGATTTTCTCATCACTGTTATCGGTATTCTCAGGCGGACGTACTTGCGGCTCAAAGCGATATTCTCCCAAGTGCTCAGCACTGCGTTTGCCCGTTTCCCAGCGCTTCGGCTGATCGAGCTTGCGTAAGTACAAACGGATATCCGCTTCTCGTTTGATCGAAAGCCCGTGACGTGAAAAATACTTCGCCACGGTGTTCAATGGCTTATCTACCAGATTCGCCAGTTCTGTAAAGGTGATCCTCATTTTTGTTTTTTTGAAAAGTATGTTTGTCTGATTTATGTACATTATAGCGTATTTGTACGCCTTAGTGTACAAGAAACACCAGTACGCAACTGCAATACTCAGAAATATCTCGCTACACAAATGAGAATTTGATAATATGGAAGTATTGAATAAACGAAACCAAACCTATGCTCTTTCGATCACAAAACAGAAACATTCGAAAAAGATATCGCCAAATGCCTGCGCGATTGATGCTGTTGGTAAATATAGTCATTCTGCTCGGCAGTATGTTTATGCTCGATCAAGCCGAAGGGTATGTACCGCCCGATAGCGGGGTTATCAATGTGATGGATTATGGTGCAACGGGTGACGGCATCACCGATGATACAGCCGCCATTCAACAGGCGATCAGTGAGAATATCGATCTGCAATATGTCGATGGCGGAAGGGTGATTTATTTTCCGAATGGGACGTATTTGGTGAGCGACCGACTCGAATGGAAAACACCTGACGGTGACTGGTGGGCAAAGCTGACCTTGCAAGGTGAAAGTCGCGATCACTCTGTTATCAAGCTTAAAAACAATGCTAGCGGCTACTCCGATCCATCGAATCCAAAAGCAGTCATCTTCACCGCGTCGTATAACGAAAACGGGGTCGGGAGTACTTCGGTTTGTACACATTACGATTGTACCAATGGTGAGGGGGTAGAAGCATTTCGTAATAACATCTTCGATCTGACCGTCGACCTAGGTACCGGTAATAATGGCGCCATCGGCATCGACTTTCATGCGAACAACTCTGGTGCAATGCGTAATGTGCTTGTGCGCTCGGGTGATGATCAGTGCTATTCCGGTGTTGAATTAACGCGAAGAAACCTTGGTCCGCTTATCATAAAAGATATTGAGGTGAGTGGCTGCCAATATGGATTTCGGATCACCGGTACACACGCCTCGATCACAATGGAGAATCTGGAAGCGCGAAACCAATCGGTAGCAGGGCTCTTCAATAACAATCAGCCGCTTGCTATCCGCAAATTGGTCAGTGAGAACACGGTGCCTGCCGTAATCAACCGTGAGCGGGAATCGCACCTTGTTCTCATAGACAGTTCGCTCAGTGGCGGTTCGATAGCCAATGCCGCAATTAAAAATGAGGATGGCGCACGCGCCTTTTTGCGTAATATCCAAACCGATGGCTACGGCTCGGCGATTGATGATGACGGACTGCTTTTTCCTGGTCCGAATATCGGTGAGTGGCTTTCTGACTCGGCATTGAACCAATTCGGAGCAGAGAGTACATCATTGAACCTGCCGATAGAAGACACCCCAACCTACACCAACACCAATCCCGATGACTGGGCAAATATCGTCACATACGGGGCGGTAGCCTGTACGACCGGAGCGAATCATTGCGCCGCGGATTCAACGGTGGGGATCCAGGCAGCCATGGATTCGGGAAAACCGGTGGTCTATTTTCCGACCGGTTTTTATCGAATAAGTGATACGATCACCATCCCGCCCTCGGTACGCAAGGTTATCAGTTATGAAGGAAGGATATACCCTACACGTGTTGGCTTGGGGTCTGCTCTTGCCGTACAGAATGATGCCGATACCGTTACCATCATCGACCGGTTCGTGACCGATCCCACCTGGTGGGTCGACCAGGCTACATTCGCCATTCCGACCATTCGACACGAAGGTGCGGGAATATTGGTGATAAGAGACGCTTGGGTGCGCAATGGCATCGGATCAACCCCCGGATCGGGACCGCTTTTTGTAGAGAATCTTATAAACGGTCCACTTTTAATCTCAGAAGGTACAAAGGCATGGGTGCGCCAGCTCAATATCGAAAGAAGCGATCAGCACGTGGTGAATGATGGTGGAACTTTGTGGATACTCGGGCATAAAACCGAGAAGGATTCTGTTCCGGTGATAGCTGCCGATGGCGGGGCAACCGAGGTGCTCGGGGGATGGTACTATCATAAGTGGTTTACGT
>CAZOZW010000033.1:14582-21213 GCA_964584385.1 uncultured Candidatus Peribacteria bacterium | reverse complement strand
GGCGGAGGTGGCGACGGGCCCGAGATGAAAGCCGGCTCGCAAATAACGCCGCTGATGCAAGAAAAGGTAAAGGCGATCGAAGAAAAAGCCGGGCGCCCCGGGTTCGATGTTATGGTGCGACTTATAACATCGAGTAAAACCAAGCGCGAGGCAAGTGTTCAACTCGGCAATTTAAAAGCGGCGTTCGAGCAATTCGGCGCCCCGGGGATGAACGGGTTCAGTTCCACCAAGAAGCATTCGGTCAATAAGCTCGTCAACGATTACATCTATCGGCGTTTTTCGCGACCAAAATGGATGACCGCCTGCCGCATGTACAAAACGCGCGAACTCCACCAGATTGTTTCATCCGAGGAGTTGGCGGCGCTCTATCACTTCCCTAATGCGCAGTACAACAAAATGCAAAACATCAAATGGCAAGAATTCAAAATGGCAGCCGCCCCGCATAACCTGCCCGATGATGGATTGTTACTCGGGTACAATATCTTCCGTGGCGAAAAACGTCCGGTACGCATCACGCGCGATGACCGCCGCCGACATTTTTATGCGATCGGAAAATCGGGAACGGGGAAATCGACCATCTTAGAATATATGATCCGCCAAGACCTGCAAAACGGCGAAGGGGTTTGTGTGGTCGATCCGCATGGCGACTTGGTTGAAGCGGTGTTACCATATGTTCCTCGTGAACGCGCCGATGATGTCATCCTCTTCGACCCCGGTGATTTAGAGCGACCAATGGGCTTGAACCTATTAGAAGCAAGAACCGAAGAACAAAAAGAATTCGTCGCCCAAGAAGCACTGGCGATCTTCATCAAACTCTTCGGCGAAGAGATCATGGGTCCGCGCTTGCAGCATTACTTTCGCAACGGAACATTAACGTTGATGAGCGATGACGAAGATGGCGCCACACTCTTAGATATCCCCAAGCTGTTCACCGATATCAATTACGAGCGGCTCAAAAAGAGCAAAGTGAAGAATCCGATCGTAAAAAGCTTTTGGGAGAAAGAAATGGCAAAAACCGGCCAGCGCGAAAAAGAAGAGATGATCCCCTATTTTTCGAGTAAGTTCGGACCTTTCGTCACCAATGCCCAAATCAGGAATATTTTGGGGCAAGTAAAATCCGGGTTCGATTTTCGCGATGTGATGGACAACCAAAAGATTCTGCTTGTGAATCTTTCAAAAGGAAAACTCGGTGACTTAAACTCAAAACTGCTCGGTATGATCATGGTTTCAAAAATCCAAATGGCGGCGATGAGCCGGGTCGATACCCCCGAAAAACTGCGTAAAGACTTTTATTTGTATGTCGACGAGTTCCAGAATTTTGTGACCGATTCGTTTGCCTCAATCCTCTCCGAAGCCCGTAAATACCGCTTGAATCTCATTGTGGCGCATCAGTACATCAGCCAGATCACCCAAAGTAGCGAAGGCGGCCGTGGCAAGCACGAAGACCCGGCATTGCGCGATGCCGTTTTTGGCAACGTTGGTTCGATGATGTGTTTTAAGATAGGGGCCTCGGATGCCGAAACGATGGAAAAAGAATTCGCTCCGGTGTTCTCTCAGCAAGATCTGATCAACATCGCCAATTATCAGGCATACATCAAACTCAACATCAATAACGCCACCAGCCGCGGCTTTAGTATGCAAACCATCTACGACCCAACAGGAGCCGACACCGAAGGTGCCGAAGCGTTCAAGCAACTCTCACGCTTAAAGTTCGGGCGCGATAGAGATTTTGTCGGGCGAGAGATCGCACGAAGGGTGATGTAAGAAATAAATCTGCGATACTCTTGGTTAGCGATGATAAAAAAAGTGATAGCTAAATGATTCGAATCAACAGTTATGAATCATTTTTGGTTGATTTTGAAAATCGTTTGTGGGTAAATGCTTACGAACGCATAATCATGAAAAACCTTTCCCACCTCCGGGATGCCGAAAGCAGTAATAACGAGGAACTCACATTCGGACTCAATTTTATCAAAGCGGTAGAAAACGCCGTCGATGCAATTGTCGTTGTTTTGCACAATGAGGTGATCGCCTACGCAAACCCTTGTGCGCTTGAACTCGTCGAACAGCAAAAAATAAATGTGATCGGCTCGTGTTTTAAAAAATTCTTTACAGATGCCGATTACAAAAGGGTTAGCACCATCATGCGAAAGCGACTAAGCGGAGAAGAAGCACCGAACCGCTATGATACCGTCTTGATCACAAGATCCGGCAAATCGATCGATGTCGAATTCACTGTCTCGAAGACCGTTTGGGGCGAAAGCCCGGCAGTTTTGGTTATCATTCGAAAGAATTAAGGAGGATACAATGTGATGACATCCACAAACTGTGATTTTTTATAGTGTGGAAAACAAAAAAGAGCCATCGATTATCGCCTCACCTTGCTTCCCCGGTTTTTCGGATTCGATGAGATTCGGTTCACAAAGATGCAACGACTGCCACTTCACTATGATAAACATGTGACCAGGTTGCCCAAACTTCCGCTTGTGGAATATCATCTGCATAATCGCGAATGTGGATTGTGTGTGACACTTGCACCGGGGAGCTGCTTTATCAATTGCGAAGATTGATTTCCAAACGTATTGGAAGCGAGGTATTCAGTTTTTGTAGATGAGTCATTCATAATTACCACTTTACCGCTTCCCCGGTTTTTCGGTGGGAAATGGGTGGGAAGAAAAATACCGGGGTCTCTTAAGCGCAATTAGTGAATCGAGATTTCGATAATTCGGTAATTTATAAATGTTTTAGGAGGGTACAACGCAAATCCACACTATAATCTCACTTTTATAAAGCTTGTTCTATGATCCCGCAATCGAATCAAATGCATCAATAAACTATCTTTATGGTTGATCATGCCATTGCCAGACCCCGGTATTTACGCATCATCATGATTGATAGAGTAGCACTTTACAATTGGTCTTAGACGAGCTGTGTGCGCAAAACCGGGGAAGCAGATTAGCGAAATGTAAAGATTAAGAATCTATCGTCAAACATTAATCTAGAAATTCTATCCATTCACGTAACTGCTTCCCCTGTTTTTTCGTGGGAGAGTGAGTGGGAAGAAAAATACCGGGGTCTCTTAAGCAGAACTAAAGAATCGAGATTTCGATAATTCGGTAATGTATAAATGTTTTAGGAGACTATAGCGTGAATTCACGCTATAGTCTCCTTTTTTTGGTTATTATTTCTTCAATGCATCACGGATCTCGGCAAGGAGCTCGACTTCGGTCGGTCCTTTTTTGGGCTCTTCTTTGATCTTTTCTTCTTCTTTTGCTTTCAACTTATTGATGTTCTTAATAACGATGAACAGGGCAAATGCCACAATCAGAAAGCTGATGATATTATTGATGAACAACCCATAATTAAGCGTTGCCGCACCGGCGGCTTGGGCTTCGGCAAGCGAAACGTATTCGGTTGAGGTAAGATTCACGTACAGATTCGAGAAATCCATATCGCCCATAACCAAACCGATCGGTGGCATGAGAATGTCGTTGACGAGCGAGGTAACAATGGTACCAAATGCACCGCCGATGATAATACCGACTGCCATATCGACCATATTCCCCTT
This sequence comes from uncultured Candidatus Peribacteria bacterium, assembly GCA_964584385.1. Taxonomy (GTDB): domain Bacteria; phylum Patescibacteriota; class Gracilibacteria; order CAIRYL01; genus CAZOZW01. Next base: position 17,645 of record CAZOZW010000033.1, on the reverse strand, counting down.
TACGGCAAAGGTCTTGAATTCTTGCATCATTTTCATAGTGTTTTTAAAAAAGAGAAAAGATATCCCAGTATAGTTCGTAACCGGCAAAAACAACAAATTTTACAGGTGGCACTTCTTGCAAAATAGGTTCTTATTAATAATTGTTATCAATTGATTTTTTATGGAGTTCCTGTAAACTAGCGCTTAGAATGAAACATCTGAATTTTAGAAAAGCTGGATTTTTAAGAACGTAACTGTAATCGAAAGGTTACCTTTTTAAAGGATCTTGCTTTTTAAAACAGAGATTCATCTCTACATATTTCTTTCTCTGTTGTTTTTATGACAAACACCGAACAAACGTTCTCGCTGCAAATCGGCGATAAAGAACTCGTACTTAAAACCGGCAAGTTGGCACAAATGGCCAATGGCTCGGTTGTCGCTCAAATGGGCGATACGCAAATGCTCGCCACCGCGGTTATCAGCTCTGCGCGTGAAGGCATTAATTTTTTACCGCTGATGGTAAATTATCAAGAAAAGTATTATGCCTCAGGCATGATCAAGAGCAGTCGCTTTCAAAAGCGCGAAATGCGTCCACCCGATGATAAGATACTAATGGGTCGTGTCGTCGACCGCCAGATCCGTCCGTTGTTCCCAAAGCATATTCGAAATGATATGCAGGTAATGCTGACAACGCTTTCATACGATCGCATCAATGAGCATGATGTTTTGGCGGGAATCGCCGCCAGCGCATCGCTTGCGATCTCAGATATTCCGTGGAACGGCCCAACCGCGAATGTTCGTGTTGGATTGATCAACGGCGAATTCGTTTTAAACCCAACCGCCGAAGAGCGGCTCGATTCCGATTTAAACCTGATCGTTGCGACATCGACCGAAGATGTATTGATGATTGATGCCGAAGCGAATGAGATCGACGAAAAGGTAATGCTCGATGCGATCGCATTCGGTAAAAAGCATTCTACCGAAATCGCCAAATTCATCGGAAAGATCGCTGCCGAGATCGGCAAATCTAAAATAGATATCCCCGCCCCCGAAGACGATACCGAACTCGAAGAATTCATCGCGGCGAATTACACCGAAGCAATGCGCGAATGCATCTTTAATACCCCCGGTAAACTGGTGCGTTTTGCCCGTAAAGATGAGATTGCTGCAGAAGCAAAAGAAAAAGCGCTTGAGCAATTCGGCGAAGAACGCGATTTAAGCGGCTTTGGCAAAGCGTTCGGAAAAATATTCAGTGGGATTATCCGTAATTCTATCTTACAAGATGATGTTCGCATCAACGGTCGAAAACTCGATGAAGTTCGTCCGCTTAACTGTGAGGTAGGCTTACTGCCACGTGCCCATGGATCTGGCTTGTTCACTCGCGGCGAAACCCAAGGGCTTTCAGCATTAGCATTGGCGGCGCCCGGTAATGAGTTGATTCAAGAAGGTATTGAAGGCGAAAGCAAAAAACGTTTCTTACATCACTATAACTTTCCTCCATATTCGGTAGGTGAAGCGAGCAATCGACTCTCTACCGGAAACCGCGAGATCGGACATGGTGCATTAGCTGAAAAAGCATTGCAACCGGTTCTGCCCGACTACACAGAGTTTCCGTACGTAATGCGCGTTGTTACCGAGATTTTACAAAGTAACGGCAGTAGCTCGATGGCAGCCACTTGTGGCACCACCTTGGCGTTAATGGATGGCGGCGTACCGCTTAAAGCACCCGTTGCCGGAATTGCAATGGGTCTGATGACCGACCCCGAAACCGGAAACTTCAAAGTTTTGAGCGATATTCAAGACGAAGAAGATGCCGGCGGCGATATGGACTTCAAGGTTGCCGGAACCGAAAAAGGAATTACCGCGATTCAAATGGATATCAAGATTACCGGGATTGCGCTTGAGATTTTTGGAACAGCACTCGAACAGGCAAAAAAAGGTCGCTTACAGATTATGGATGCGATGCTTGCGGCAATCGATGAACCGCGTGAGTCGATCTCGCAGTATGCTCCACGATTGATCACGATGCAAATCCCCGTTAAGAAAATTCGCGATGTTATTGGTAAGGGCGGCGAAACCATCAACAAGATCATCGACGAAACCGGCGTTGATATCAATATCGAAGACGACGGAACCGTTATCATTTCATCGGTAGATGGAGAAGCGGGCTTAAAAGCTCAACAGATCATAGAAGGAATCATCGAAGAAGCCGAAGTCGGCAAAACTTACGATGCCACCGTGGCACGGGTTGAAGATTACGGCGCCTTTGTAGAGATCCTCCCCGGAACCCAAGGTTTGGTTCACGTTTCGCTGATCTCGGATGAGCGCGTGAACAAGGTTTCAGACCACTTAAAAGTCGGTCAGAAGATTCGGGTAAAGCTACTCGAAATCGACAGCCAAGGTCGTCTGCGCCTTTCAATGAAAGATGCCTCACAAGATGATATTGCTTCATCTTAAAGAAAAGACAAAAATAGTGTCATCTGGTAGAGCCGTTGCATGCAACGGCTCTTTCATTAATCCTTTTGTTCTTTATGACTCACGGTTACTTCGTCTATTTCTTTGCGTTCACGGGTAAAGCCCAAACCTACAAACGCAAGCGTGGCACCCACAATAATCAGAACAAGATTAAAGGCGAATGGAGTAATATAATAGCCCAGTTGGGTAAAACGACCCAAGCCGAGTAATATACCAAAAAAACTGACAACAGGAACAAGAGATACGGCAATCGCCACGCCGATCAAATTCAGTTGGTTCGTTGGGCGCAGCCAAGCGTACACACCCGCATATCCCGAGATAAACGCTGCGAGTAATAAAAACGTATCGTACTTCTCAAACTTGGCATGGGCATTACTCAAGTCGATCAACTGTTCGTGCCCGGTGTAGGCAAGCGCGGCAACGAATAACGCCGAAGTAAGAACAATAAAGCCGACCGCTCCAAAAAAGCTTTTGGCAGCGTATAAGATTAAGCGATGATGCATTAAAGATATTCCGGCAGCAAACGCCAGCACCGGATTTAAAAGCGGCGCCAGCACCATTGCGCCGATCAAGATCGCCGTATCGTTCAATAAGATGCCTAAAGTCGCC
>CAZOZW010000033.1:0-14568 GCA_964584385.1 uncultured Candidatus Peribacteria bacterium | reverse complement strand
TTTTTGTGGACTTCGTTGAGCCACTCGTTCGCTTTGGTGATACCGAGGCGAGCCTTGATTGATTGTATCTTTTTGTCGAATAGCATGAATCTTGTTTTTCACTACAGTATAACAGTTATTGTACTTTTTATTAATCGTTTTTCGAAGGCAACATGAGTCATGCTGGGGATGTACCTTACGGTTCATAGTTCTATACCATGCTTAACGAAGAAACTTTTCAAACGGATATCAAAATCCCTTATTTCTAACGCCCCTGGTATAAAGTAAAATCTTTCTTTTAACTCGAGCACGTTCTTGCTTTTTAAGAATGGAAGAATGTTTTGGGCTTTTCCTTTCGTGTGCCCCTTCTTGATCATCACCGCCAAAAACTCAGAATGAGAAATGACACCATTCGCTTCCACTATCGTCGAAATTACGTCGGTGTACAACCGGGCTCCACCTTTCGAGCCATATATCGAGACATAGAACCTCCGTATATTCATGCCGGCAACTCTCAGAAAAATCTTTCGATTGTCCTCAAAAAGTTTATTTGCGGCAAAAAAGTACCCGCGCAGAGCGTAATTAATAAAAGGAGTCGCATTTTTTTTCCGTAAAGATTCGAGCAAAAAAAAGTGAAATGCATCTTTTTTCTCTTGATAGTAAACAGCAAGCGAAAGTGTGCCACCTGCATCATATCCGTAGCAACCCAGCATCAGCGACTCCAGCACGCGGCAGACCCGCTTGTTTCCATTTTGGAACGGGTGAATTGCATAGAGCAGAAAATGAAACTCTAAAATATCTGTCAGAGATAGAGCATCTCTTTGCTTAAACTCTGCAACAAGCAGCCGTATCAGTTTTGTAATTTCACGTGATGCTGGCGGAATATATGGCTGTATTTTCCCGACTTTGACCGAATCAGACACTCGAAACTCACCCGACTTATACGATGAGACACCGAGTTTCTTTACGTATGCATCCAACCCCACAGTGAGATCGAAATGCAATTTTGTGAGGAATTCTACAGAAACTTCGGTGATACTCAGCTTCACTCCGGCAGATAAAACCTCTGCACTTCGTATATTATCGAATTCGAGCATTTCATACTTCCGCTCGTCAGTAACCCCATTCAAGTTCCTGTAATGCGAAATCCTCAGCTCTTGTTCAGGGTGGAATTCAATGTTACGCGCATCATCTATCGTCAATGTCGAATCCTCTGCGGTTGAGATGGCAAGTGATTCTTCAAGAATTTTTTGCTCGATCAGGAGTGGTTGAGCCTTGGTGTATTTGAGTGGGAACGAGGAAAAAAGCCCCCTTGCTTCACTCATAGCATCCTCCGGAAAAATAAGACCCCCCGAGGGGGTAAAGCCGAGAGCGGTGTAAATATTTTTAATCACGTTATAATCAGAATTTCATCATAATTATAACATGAAAACGTCAGGATTACAGCATAGATTAGAAATACTCCTCCTCTGAAACCGCTGGCAAGTCTGCCGCTGTCGGAAAATCTTTGAGTGATTGAACAACCGAGCGGGCAACCTGTGCGTTGGTAATGAGCGGTACATTACTGTCGATTGCTGCACGGCGAATCTGGTAACCGTCGGTGACTTCTTCATGTGCAAAGTTCTTTGGAATATTGATGACAAGATCGATCGCCCGTTCTCGGATTTTGCTCAGGAGTTCGGTATTCGAATCGGCAGATATCTTTTCGAGCTTGGTGCACAAAACACCATTTTCGGTTAAAAAGTCGGCCGTGCCCGGGGTAGCATACAAGTCGAATCCATGATTAATAAAAAACTTGGCGCTTGGCAGAAGGGCGACTTTCGATTTCACATCACCGACCGAAAACAACACCCCCTTGCTCGGCATATGAAAACCAACCGAGATCATTGCTTTTAAAAATGCTTCTTCGAAAGATTTACCAAAGCAACCGACTTCACCGGTGCTCGCCATTTCAACCGATAACACCGGGTCGGCGCCCGAAAGGCGCGAGAATGAGAACTGCGGGCATTTCACTCCCACATGATCCATTTCGAGGGTGCGATACTCCAATCTGCGTTGTTCGAGAGAATCGACATCATTCAATGCAGCGCGCATCGCTACATCGATAAAGTTTATCCCCGAAACTTTTGATACGAACGGAAAACTACGACTCGCACGCAAATTCATCTCGATTACCTTAATGGCGTTTTCTTTTGCCAAAAATTGCATATTGAACGGACCTGTGATATTGAGCTCTTTCGAAAGCTGCTTAGCAATATTCTTAATGCGCCGAATAGTTTCTAAATAGGTTCGTTGCGGCGGGAACACGATCGTGGCATCACCGCTGTGCACGCCGGCGTTTTCAACGTGCTCTGAAATAGCATGAAGGATCAATTCGCCGTTATGCGCCACCGCATCGATTTCGATCTCGCGAGCGCCGGTTTCGAATTTCGAAACCACCACCGGCGCATCGGAGTCGATTTTGCTCGCCTTGCCCAAAAAGTTTCTTAGCTCGTCTTCGTCGCGCGCTACCGCCATCGCTGCCCCCGAAAGTACTTTCGAAGGTCGAACGAGAATCGGGTAGCCGACTTTTTCGGCGAATTGCGCCGCTTCTTCCATCGCGGCAAATTCTTGCCACTCGGGCTGATCGATGCCAAGCGAGTCGCACATGGTCGAGAATTTGTGGCGATCTTCGGCCCTATCGACATTCTCGGGGTGGGTACCAAACACTTCAATCCCCAGCTCGCCGAGCTTTGGCGAAAGATTATTCGGTATCTGTCCCCCGGCAAAAATCACGGTTCCCTCGGGGTTCATCAGCTCGATCACATCTAATGTGCGTTCGAGCGAGAGTTCATCAAAAAACAAGTAATCGCAGGTCTCGTAATCGGTCGAAACCGTTTCGGGGTTGCTGTTGAGCATAATGGTATCGAAGCCCTTTTTGCGCAAAGTATTCACAGCATTAACACAACACCAGTCGAACTCTACCGAGCTGCCGATGGAATATGGTCCGCTACCCAAAACCATAGCGCGTGGCTTTTTGCCATTTTCTAGATCATTCAAGTCATTATCGGTGCCGTGGTACGTCCAATATAAATAGTTCGTCTCTGCCGGGAACTCCGCCGCCAAAGTGTCGATTTTTTTAACGACCGGTACAACACCGAGCTCTTTGCGTAACGCGCGTATCTCGTTTTCAGACTTTTCGTTCTGCCACAGCTTTTCAATGGCGGCATCCGAAAAGCCATTGCGCTTGGCTTGCCAAAATACGCTTGTGAGTGATTCGGTCTCGCTGTGATCAACCGCTTTGAGTAACTGCTCGGTTTGGTAGATTCTCAGTAGTTTTTCTAAAAACCAGCAGTCAATACCGGTGATCTCGTTGATCTTTTCACAAGAAAACCCTGCAGCAAAGGCTTCGTACACGGCAAATATTCGCCGTGGAGTCGGGTTTTTGAGCGCCGCGATCAGCTCGGCGTGGTCGTCTTTTTCATTCGCAAGCGGAGCAAATGGAGAGATCGGTAAGCCATGTGCCCCGATCTGCAGCATACGCAGCCCCTTTTGAATCGCTTCTTCAAAGGTGCGCCCCAGCGCCATCACTTCGCCAACGCTCTTCATCTCACTGCCGATCTGCTCTTTTACTTTACGGAATTTGTTCAAATCCCAGCGTGGGATTTTTACCGCTAAATAATCGAGCGCCGGCTCGAACATCGCACTCGTTTTATTGGTGACTTCGTTTTTTATCTCGGGCAGGGTTTGCCCCAAAGCGATTTGCGCTGCCACATACGCCAGCGGGTAGCCGGTTGCTTTACTGGCGAGCGCCGAACTGCGCGAAAGCCGCGCATTGACTTCAATCACCCGGTAGTCATCGCTATTGGGGTCGAGCGCGTATTGAATGTTGCACTCCCCCACTACGCCCAAATGTTCTATTACCTGTAGGCCAATGCTCCGCAATTTTTGATACTCATGATCGTTCAAGGTTTGGCTCGGCGCCACTACAATCGACTCGCCGGTATGAATGCCGAGCGGATCGAAGTTTTCCATATTACAAACGGTGATCTTGTTCCCCTTGGCGTCGCGCACTACTTCATATTCAACTTCTTTCCAGCCCTTTAAACTCTCTTCCACGAGGATCTGCGGCGAGAATGAAAACGCCTTTTCGATCAAAAGTTTAAACTCATCATCGTTATTGGCAAAGCCCGATCCACCACCACCCAAAGCAAAAGCCGCCCGAACGATAACTGGGTAGCCGATCTGCTTGATCGCTTTCCAGGCTTCGTCACCATTACGACACGCAACCGAAGTCGGGTATTTTACATCTATCTCATCTAAGGCCTTATTAAAGGCTTCGCGATCTTCGGTTTTTTCGATCACCTCGACCGGTGTGCCTAAAACTTCTACATCATACTTTTCTAAAACCCCTGCGTTCTTCAGTTCTACACCGGTGTTCAGTGCTGTTTGCCCACCCCAGGCAAGCATAATACTGTCGGGGCGTTCTTGCTCTATAATGCGCGTTACGAACTCACACGTAACCGGTAAAAAATAAACTTTATCGGCTAACCCGCGCGAAGTTTGATTCGTGGCAATATTCGGGTTAACCAGAATAACTTCGGCTCCGGTTTGTTTACAGGCCTTAATCGCCTGCGAACCAGAATAATCGAACTCACCGGCCTGCCCTATTTTAAGAGCACCCGATCCGAGTAAAAGTATTTTCTTAGGATTCATCGCGTTGGTAAATCGTTAATCTAAGCCATTCTCTAAGATTTTTATACGAAAGACAAGATGATTTTTGTGATTTTACGTATACTGATGCATTCTCAATACTGCGCCGATATTTCTCAGTAATGATTGCATTTCCAGTAGACTATAGCGTGAAATTGCGCGTTAATCTCCTTTTTTTATAATCCAAGAGCACTTGCAGAAGAACGGAGGTACTGAGCAGGAGCACGTGTCCCGAAGGGCACGTGCTTCGCCAACGAAATCTTAACTAAGATATTTTTCTCTTTATGCTACAAGAGGTACAACATGATAAAACCCGCCTTTGACCAAAGCGGTTTTTTTTGCGAAACTGAATCTCGCTACATAATTTTTTTTAAACTCCCGTGGATAAGAAACCGCCCGACAGACTCTTACGCTTTGCCGTCTATTTTTTATTGGTATACCTGTTTATCATCCTCTTTATGCCGGGGAACGATGATGGAACGAATCCTGCAGATTATGCGGTTAAACCCGGAGATAATTCGTATGCAACCGGTCAATTGGTTACGATTACCGCCGACAATCCTAAAGATGAAACGGTTGATGCGGTTCTAACACTTGAAAGAAGAAGCAGTGGAGAGTGGCAAGCGCTCGATTCTGTAACGAAACAAGTATCACTTGAAGCCGGCAACAGTGAGGTCATTGAATATGAGAGCATAGAAGCCAGTCAGGCTTTACAAACCACCGGTCGCTACCGAACCACATTGAGTTCGGCAGATGGTGAGTTTTTGGCAGAGAACGAATTCGAGATCGGTGAACCGGGTATTTTTCGATTTGGCGCACAGTGTTCTTCAAACCGATCTATAACAGCATGGTTTTTCTTTTGAGTTTAAGCGGAGGGATCTTGGCAATCGCCATCATCCTGCTCACCCTCATCATAAAATTCATCTTGTTGATTCCAAGTCGAAAAGGGATCATCGCGCAGCAAAAGATGCAAAAGCTGCAACCCGAGATCGAAAAAGTACGCAAGAAATATGGCTCCGATCCGCAAAAGCAAGCCCAAGAGATGATGGCATTATGGAAGAAACACAAGGTTCATCCCGGTTCGGCGTTTATGCCGATCCTCGTACAATTCCCAATTCTCATCGCCTTGTTCTTTGTTGTAAAAGACGGGCTCGAACCGTTTAATTCCTACCTCCTCTACTCGATCCAATCACTGCAGAATTTCGATTTTTCGAGTATTAATTTTGATTTCTTCTGGGCCGACCTCAGCGAGCCAGATCCGTTCTTTATCCTGCCGATAACCATTGCCGTGTTGCAGTTTTGGCAGATGCACACGATGAATGTAAAAGCGAAAGCCAAGCAAAAAGAGAAGAAAAAAGACAATGACGAAAAAACCCCACAAGAGATGATGATGGAGATCATGAAATGGGTTCTTCCCGGTATCATCTTGGTGTTCTCGGCGACGCTCCCCGCTGCCGTAGGTTTATATTGGGGAGTTTCGACGATTTTTGCGATTGTGCAACAGCGCGTGATTCAAAAGACGATGAAGCCGTAACTTTTAAGCAGTTGAGGAACGTATACTCATTGGCTCTGCGGAATAAATGGTTAGGCTCACTAACAAGAGATACCCTCAGCACATGCTATATTGCTCAGTTTTTAAGCCCTGTTAAGGCCTATTAAACGTGTAATTTAAGATCTAGTCCATGAGAATTGCCAACACGCTTAAGCATGCACATGAGAGCGCAATTTTGCTCTATGAAGCAGGTTCTCTAGTACACAAAAGGTTGAGGCCGGCATTGAGCCGGCCATTGTTTTGGTAACTCTATGACGCATATACGCGTACAAACTGGTCTACCTGATGTAGAGTATACGAGTTCCAGTTATGCATTGCTGTAAATCGGTCAAGGACCGCGTCAGCTATTCCATGGTCGAAATGGGAATCTTCCTGTAGTTGAAACTCATTTTGAACCTGGATAATGGACTTATGGAGGAATCCAAATACAAATTGATTCTTAGCTGGTGCGATTTGCGAAACTACAAATTGGATTGTGCGCATAGCGCCTCCTTTCGGCTTTTGAAGTTGAGTTACAATCACGACAGATGATTATCTTTTTATAAAAGATGCACACTCATGTCGAGTGTGCATTTTTAATTACTTGAGCTATAAAGTCAAGATGAAAACAATTCTCAATTAATCTTTCTTCTCTTCGGTTTTTGGCTCTTGATCTACAGTAGTTTCTGGGCTTTCGGTAGTCTTTGCTTCTTCTGCTCGCTGTTCTTCAGCTTTTGGTTCTGCCTTTTTTTCTACCGGTTTTTTAGCGGCTGCCGCTTTTGTTGTTTTTTTGGTAGCTTTTTCAACTTTTGGCTTTGGGTTATTCTTAGCTTCGGTGATGAGTTTTGCCAAGCGGGCTTTTTTTCGTGAAGCGTTGTTCTTATGAATAATGTTTTTCTTGGCGCAAGTATCGATCGCCTTTTGAGCTTCATCGAAAAATTGCTCGGCTTTTTCAACTTCGCCGCCTTGCGCCCATTTTACAATGTTTTTATAAAGGCTGCGCATTCGAGAGTCGTTCGATTTATTTCGAGCATGTGAGGTTGCGTTTTGACGCATCCGTTTTTTGGCTGAGGCGATAATCGGCATTGTGGTTGATTCAAAAAAAATTAGCTACGTTATTATCACCGAAAGGGTGATTGTTTGTCAATCATTAATACTGTTCATGACTCCGATCGACATCGTAAAAGCGCATCTGCGATAGATCGAAGCGCAATTCACAGTGACCAATCGGCCCGTTACGATGCTTACGGATGTAAATATCTGTAATGCCCGGGCGGTCGGTATCTTCGTCGTAATACTCATCGCGGTACATCATCATCACTACGTCGGCATCTTGCTCAATCGCCCCCGATTCTCGCAAGTCTGACAGTACCGGTACCTTATTGGGGCGCTGCTCAACCGCTCGCGAGAGCTGACTCAAGGTAATGATCGGGATATGCATTTCGCGTGCCAATGCCTTAAAACTACGCGATATCTCAGAGATCTCTTGTACGCGGTTGCCGGCAAATGCCGAGTTTCCGGCACTGAGCAATTGCAGGTAGTCAACGATCAGGAGGTCGAGCCCGTGTTCCATTTGCAGGCGACGAGCTTTCGCTCGCACTTCTGCCATCGAACTGCCAACACTATCGTCGATGTAGATCGGCGAATTACTGAGTTCATCCATCACCAGACCCATCCGTGAAAAATCTTCATCACTGAGCTTTCCTTTTTGCAGCTTCCATGAGTCTACCGCTAATCGACTCGCAAACATACGGTCAACCAGCTGCTCTTTACTCATTTCAAGCGAAAAGATGCCTACCGTCTTTTTCTCTTTCAACGCCACGTTCATCCCGATTGAAAGGGCAAAAGCGGTTTTTCCCATACTCGGACGTGCAGCGAGTACTATCATGTCGCTGGGGTGCAAGCCCGATAAGAATTTATCGAGCCCGGTGTACCCGCTAGGAATTCCTCCACTCACCTCTTCGTCACTCATGTGGCGCTCGGCAAAGAGCTCAAACCGTGAAGTGAGAATCTCTTTAATCGAGACGAACTTATCTTTGAGAAATGTTTGGCTGATGGAGAAAACTTCTTTTTCGGCGAGTTCTAATAAATCTTCAACGTTTTTGCCTTCGTCGCGCGCGTAGCCCATAATCTTATCTCCCGCGGCGATCATTTTACGCAAGGTAGATTTTTTCTTAACGATTTGTGCGTATTCGAATATGTGGCTCGCACTTGGTACTGCTGCCGTTAATTCTGCCAAACGCGCGGCGCCGCCCGCCCCATCGAACGCTTTTTTTTCGGCGAGGAGCGATGATACGGTAATCACATCGATCGGCTTATGCGCGTTAAAAAGCTCGTACAAGGCGTCGTAGACTTTGGCGTTGCCATCTGCAAAAAAGTCACTTGGCGTGAGCAAATCTGAGATTTTGATCATCGCTGCCGGTTCGATCAATATCGAACCCAATACTGATTCCTCGGCACTTAAGTCTTGCGGTGGTGTTTTTGATCCGCTCAAATCGGGTTATAAAATACCCTAGGATTATTACACAACTCGTTCACGAATGAAAAGATATCAGTGCAAAAGACTTTGAAAAATACTGTTGGATATCGAAGAACAATAAAGCAAGCCGAAATCAAAGCGAGGTGTTCTAAGGGTACATGGGCGGCGCTTGCAGAGTTCTGCTAGTGATTTATCTCAAGCAAAACCGGCAAATGATCACTTGAAAGTGATGGTAAAACGGTCAACTGCCGAACATCAACATTATCGCTGCATAAAAACAGGTCGAGCGTTTTGGTAGGTTTACAAGCCGGAAACGTGTAATCCATAGGTTCATTGATCACACGAACACCGGTTTCATCTATCAGATTATCGAGTTCGGTAATGCCGCCGAAAATATTAAAGTCACCGCATACAATCACCTTTTCGCGCTTTTTGATCATCTGTTCCATCTCTCTCAGTTGCAACGCGCGAACGCGCTTATTGAGCGCGAAGTGAACGATGAAGATGCTGAGCTGATCTTTAAGATCGATCTCGAACACCAGTTTTTTCATACCGTGTTCGAGGTAGTGTTTTCGAATCTCGAGCGACTGACGCGATAGCACAGCATTACAGCGCTCATGAAAAAACGCCAGTTTTCGTAAAATGCTCTTTCTGCCATATTTATTCTCCATGTCGAAAAAAGAGTACTCGTTTTCAAGTTCACTGATCAAATGATGATAGCCATCGAGCAGTTTCCCCTTTTCGCTGATCTCTAAAAACGTGCAGATATCGGGGTCGACCTGCTTTACCAATTGCGTTATTTCTTCGGCGATTTGGTATCGCACCTGAGGCGGGCAATACAAATAGCGATGTGAGTTGAAGATGTAATCTTGCAGTGAACCGTTAAGCCCAAGCGTGTAACCAATGTTATAGAGCAGAATCTTCATAAATTTATTATACCATATTTATGCACTTTAAACCAGATTCAATACAAGTCCGATACCGTCTGCTGCAATTTACAACGAAACACAATCTTAAACCTGGATCATACATTCAGTAGCTTCTTTTTTTGCTGTTCTATAAAACGTAAAGCCATCGGTATTGTTTTCACTGGTGGTAGTTGATGCTGTTCGATCCTCTGATTAATGCTTTCAAGATGCTTTTCGTCTTGCGCTTGTACGATAATACTCGAAGCTGAATAGTTCTTGGTTTCGCCGTAACCAACAAAATGTACTTCGGGCACTATGGTTTTTAAGCGAATCAATTGTTCGCGGATTTCGTCGATTTTCCCAGATAGGCTTATTCCACCAGAAAGATAGATGCGTTCATCGCTCTCATCTACTACAAGGTTATCGAGAATTGAACCGCCGCCCAAACGGTTATTAATGTCGGTCACCACGACAGAGAGATCATCGATAATCGTATCGATCGAAACCGGACCGACCGATCCTTGGCTTTTTAGCAAAAGAAGTAATTCATCGATGTCTGCCCGTGCGTTATCGATCACTGAACGAATCTGCGGATCGACTAGCTTTTCGCTGTACCGCAGCGAGCCGCAAAAATCACCATCTCGATCGACCAATTGCAATTGCGGATGCATTTGGCTGACATAGTCATCAATCGTGTTGATGCCACGAAAAGCGACTTCAGCATCTATATTGCGCTGCGGCTCGATTATCAAACCATTTACGTAATCTGCATTTGTAACGACTTCTTTCAATTCGGCGGGTGAGTTCGCCACGCGCTGCCCCTTGCCCGATCCACCGATGTGCGGCTTTACTCGAAGTGGGAACGAAAGCACCTGCTCAAACATCTCTACAGACTCTGTTGATTCACTCGTTACCAGGCTGTTGATATTTCGGACTTGGTCGGTTGATAATGAAACGGCTCGTTGCGACAACAATTGATCGGGCACATTCCCCTTTTGATAGATATAATCTTTTGAATTGAACTTACGGTTTGCTTCTAGTGAAGGATGAAAAACCTCTGCCGGGTCATCGATCGGTGGCTCGGCGACCAACACCGAACGCGTACCACCAAATCGCTCAGCTAACAAATTAAGCACGGTGTTAAAATCGAATCTGCCATTCGGTAGGGTAATCGAGTCGCTTTCTGGTAATAAAATCTCGGTTTTTCGTTTCGGATTATCGACATGTAAATACTCTTCGGCAAACCGAGTAGTATCAATTCCGCCAATGTTTTGGTCGGGTACGTACGAAATACCCGTAATGCTGCCATTCGGGTCGATGAGCGGATGACCACGAGTTTGAAAGTTCAGCATGTAATCTCCCTCTTCGAGCATTTTTGGTGGAAAACGATCCTCATTAAAAAATGCGTACAGAGCATGAGTAACCAAAGGCTCGTCGGGCTTCTCATCATTATTCGGTGACTTTTCATAACATTCATTGATCAAGTGAAGATTGTTGAAATAATCCATAATACAAAAATAAGCTAACCGCTAAAATATCGCTTATTGCAGCGAATTGCAACCATTGAGTTTAAACATTTTTCGATTCGTTAATCTTTCTATTATTATTTTCCCCGATCGACATTCTTAGAATCTAAATAAAATTCTCTGCCATTTGGCGACGCATTACTAAGACAATAATCTTGGCAAGTTCCTGATCATCCTCAAAGATCTCGGGGTTTGAGAGTTGCAAATCTGCTATAGATTGTTGCATTTGTAATTTTGCCGGGGTTGCTTCATCCGTCACCAGCCAATACTCGATCATAGCTCTTGTTTCGATCGGTATTTTTCGGATCGTTTCACGAGCATATTGCAGTTGCAATGTCTTTCGCCCAATACATCGCACATTATCGGGGATTTCTTTCTTATCTGTGAATCCCAATCTTTCGAAAAAATTATTCATTACTATTAAATTACAGAATACCGGTACGATGAATCAACGAGACGATCCTCCTGGTAAAATATTCTATCGATGTGCCTTTCGGCAATACGGGTGAACCGAATTCGAGTAATCTCCGTATTTCGAATCGAATTTTCTCATGCGCATCGAGCAGTGATGCCTGCTTAAGCTCTGACTTTATCGTGGGTGAGAGCAGAGCAAGAAAAGTTTCTACTTCGTTTCGATAGAGGGGTCGAATTGTATCGATTGATGTTGGATTTTCATCAGCGGTACTCGCCCCATATCGTTTGAATGTAGCTATTGCCGGCAAAAAATATGCAACGTGATCGGCAAGTTCCTGTTTATCAAATGTTGCCAATTCACCAAGTTCAATGGTGGGTAAAATAGTATTCAAGTGCGAGATGAGAGTTTTATGATCATATTGCGTAAAGAAATCTACAAGCTCTTCGATGATTTCCGGGGCAACCTTACGCACAAAAACACGCTCAACGTATTTCTGAAGCTTATCATCAGAAAGTGCTACAACATTATCTTTTTGTTCACCGATCAGTGATTCGAATTGTTGAGATTCCATAGAGTGTATAAATGGTTGTACATTTAAACACTCATATAATTAATTGTCAAATTATCCGGCGAATATTCTTGCAATATCGTTCCACGTTACGGCAATCAACAATACTATCAGCAGCATAAAACCCGCGGCATGCACATACGATTCCGCCTTGTCCGACGGGTGTCTGCCGGTTATTCCTTCGAACAATAAAAAGACGAGTCGACCACCATCGAGCGCCGGAAACGGCATAATATTGATCACGGCGATCGAGATTGAAAGCAATGCAGCAAATTTTAAGATCTCGATGATATCGCCATCAAGCACGAAAAAGTGCGTCATTTGCGCAATCGCCACCGGCCCGCCAACACCTTCGGGAACCGAAAGCGTACTGACGAGGTTTTTCACCACACCGCCGAGCATTTTCACGGTTGCCACCGAAAGCGTGCCAACTTCTTTTGCCGCCTCTACGGCCGCAATGTGTACCGGGAACTGCTCTTTTTTAAAATCATACACAAACGGTATCGGATATGGATACACTCCAAAGTGCCCCTCTTCGTCTTTGTTTATTATGTAGGTAGTAAATTCCGGATTGAATCCCTGCGGATTTTCTTGATCGTACTCTTTTCGTAAAACCCCAAAATGAAAGCCATTTCCTCGTGGCTCGCCATCAATGGCTTCTAAAAATTCGTCACGGGTAGAAACTTCTGTTTGGTCGACCGAGGTAATAAAGTCACCTGGCATTATGCCGGCGTTATCTGCCGGCGAACCTTCTACCACACTTTGAATCCACACCCCCGAATCATCGTGTACGGTAAGGTTATTCTCATATGCTTCTATCATCCCCTGCTGATCGAAGATTATCGGCTTCATACCTAAGCTAAAGCCCAAAAAGAGCAAAAACCAACCGAGTAAAAAATTCATCAGAACCCCGGCGCACACCGCAAAAATCCGCCCGATGAGCGGTCGATTATTGAACGCATGCGGGTCTTTTTTTGCTTTTTTATTCCCGGGGTCATCCTCACCAAGCATTCGCACAAAGCCGCCGAATGGTATCCAGTTGATCGAGTACAATACTCCGCTTTTTTTGCTTTTTCTGCCCCAAAGGCGCGGTGGCAGACCAAACCCAAATTCCTCGATGTGGATCTTAGCGATTCTTGCTGCCCAAAAATGTCCACCTTCGTGAATAAGGATGATACTCGAAAATATGATAAAAAAGACGATTCCTGTAATTATGTATTCCATTGTTTGTTAAAAAGGATTAAACCCGCATCACCTCAGCCTCTTTATGCTTGGTGAGCTCTTCGATATGTGCGTTTGCCTCATCGACACTTTTTTGTAGTTCTTTTTCAAATCGTGATAGATCATCCTCACTCATCTCGCTGTCTTTCTCTTCTTTTTTAAGTTGATCGTGCGCGGTGTGGCGCGCTTGTCGAACCGCTACGCGAGCGTTTTCGGCTTTGCCATGCACGATTTTAACGATTTCCTTGCGGCGATCTTCGGTAAGTGGCGGCACATTGATGCGAAGCAAAGAACCGGCATTAACCGGATTCAGCCCCAAGTCTGAGTTATCGCGTATTGCTTTTTCTACCGCCGAAAGTTGGCTTTTATCCCACGGATCGATGGTGATCTCTTGCCCGTTGATACCGATGTTTGCAATATGCTTGATCGGCATGCGTTGCCCGTATGAGTTGATCTCAATATCTTCGATCAACGCCGGATTCGCCCGCCCGGTTTGCAGCGATGAAAACTCTTTTTTCAAAAAATCGAAAGCTTTATCGAATTCATTTTTAGCGCTGTCTATTGCTTCGTGCATTGGTTACTGCAAAACATCAGGCTTAATTCTTACATACATCAATTGAAAACACAATCAAAATCGCTCTGGTAATTGTCGGTCATCGGTAATCAGTTAGCAACTATTGATGATAATTCGTCATAAGCAGCTTCCCCGGTTTGCACAAATTCTATTTTGCGACGATCTGCACAACGCTAAGGTTTTTTGAAGATGCCAATATGCCGCCCTGTGGCAATGTCGAGATCAAGTACAGAGAAATTGCACCGATGGGAAAAAAGGAAACTATAGCGTGAATCTGCGCTAAAACCTACTGGATTAGGTACTATGCTCTTCGAGTTTGAAGATTACGTAATCTAATGCGACTAATGATACTTTTGTTGTTAGTTGCGTTTAAGAGACCCCGGTATTTTTCCCCACCCGCCGTCCTACCGTAAAGCGGTTTAGGCGCTTAGCATACTGTAGTAGCGAACAAGATACAATGATGATATTTACCTCATGGTAATATAATGGAGAAGTTCGCTTCCCCGGTTTTTTGCATAGATTAGGATAGTCGATATCTGTGTAACAAGATTACAATCGTGAAGTCGCAAAAATACCGGGGTCTCGGAATGTCAGAATAAATATGCGGTAATTATCTCAATGAGTGAGAAAAGGAGACTATAGCGTCAAACTACGCTGTAATCTACTGGAATTATA
>CAZOZW010000032.1:13124-21526 GCA_964584385.1 uncultured Candidatus Peribacteria bacterium | reverse complement strand
CCCGAGGTTGCCGCCGATCCATCGCAAATCCGTGATCTTTCAATACGCATTAGCGAGCTCGATGAACCGGTGCGCTTGTTCAATGAATTTAACGACAGTGATGCGACGCTAAATGATGCCAAAGAAATGTTAAGCGATAGCGAAATGAAAGAATTTGCCGAAGAAGAGATTGAAACCGCTCAAAAGCGACAAACCGAGATTCTAGAAGAGTTGAAAAAGTTGCTGATCCCAAAAGATCCGAACGATGTAAAAGATGCGATTATCGAGATTCGCCCCGGTGCCGGTGGCGACGAAGCAGCATTGTTCGCCGGGGAATTATTCCGCGGATATTTGCGATTTGCAGAGAGTAATAGCTTAAAAGCCGAGATAATGGAAAAAAGCGATAACGAAAGTGGAGGATTAAAAGAAGCGATTTTCGAAGTAGCAGGGCGCGGTGCTTACGGGCTATTCAAATTCGAAGGCGGCGTGCATCGCGTGCAGCGCATCCCGGTAACCGAATCACAAGGCAGAGTACACACCTCGGCGGTAAGCGTGGTAATTCTGCCAAAAGTTAAAGAAACCGAATTCACCATTAACGAAGCCGATTTAAAGTTCGATGTTTTTCGATCGAGCGGACCCGGCGGGCAAAGCGTAAACACCACAGACAGCGCCGTGCGCATTACGCATATTCCTACCGGCACAGTGGTAACCTGCCAAGATGAAAAAAGCCAACACAAGAACAAAGCAAGAGCGCTCTCTGTTTTACGAAGCCGCTTGGCAGCAGTAGAAGCCGAAAAAAAAGCACAAGAACTAGGGGCAAAACGTCTTTCGCAAATCGGTTCCGGCGACCGGTCAGATAAAATCCGTACCTATAATTTTCCGCAAGACCGCGTAACCGATCACCGCATAACAACCGGCAAAAAGAGTTTTTCGAACCTGCCCGGCATTTTAACCGGCGACTTCGGCGATATTATCAACGAACTCCGCGAAGAAGAGATGAAGCTGATGGAAGATGCCGCGATGAGCGAGTAAAGACCAAACATTGCACATATCTACTCTTACTACAAAAGAGGTTAAAGCCCACTTTTCAAGGGGGTTTGTGGATTTTACTTATTCATTTTCACCGCCACCGAAACGGTCTTGCAGATGATATCGGCGATCAATCCCTCACTGCAATCAAGCTGAGTAGTAATCAGCTTTTGTTTTTTGCGGAACTGTAGATCGAATATAATATTCTGCGACAAAAAGTTATCTATCACCGCTTTTTCGATTTCGGCAAAAGTAAATTCAATGCATATCTTCTGATTTTTTAATCGTGAAGCAACGCTTACGCCGATTGAGATATAATGCGGATTGGTGCGCATTTGCACATAAGCAACTTCTGCGCCGTGAAAAGTCGACCACTCGCCGAGCGAATCGTAAACCGCTTCGGCATTGATGATGTAGTCGGGATATTCCAAAATGTAAAAATATGCGAAATAAGTCTACAAAAAAACCGCCGTGAATTCACGGCGGTTTTTTATCATCACGTTTTGAATTTAGTTACTGAGTGTATTTGTAATCTCAGTAACGGAGCTCGCTGTACCTAAATCAATCCATTGCACCGCTACACCATCGGTTCCGTCCGAACCACCGTCGATCCACACAATGTCATCAATTCCGAGTACGTCGGAATTAATATTGATTGAAGCTGAAAGAAAGTTATCTACACCATTCGTAAACAAATCAGCCTTGATGATAAATGTTTCACCGTTAATACTGATCGGGTCACCCGCAAGATTCTCCGCACCGGCATCGGCAACAACATCAGTACTTAAAGTACCACTACCACTAACGATTGAACCAACCATGAGTGGGAATTGACCCGAGCCATCGTTCTCGACCGAGGCCACCAGCTCGTTATCGCCATTGTAAAGAGAAACAACACCGTCATTCGCCGCACAATTACTAGAGCTGCTCACACATGCCCCACCAACTCCAGATATTGCAACATTTACAAAATGCAAGAAAGGTTCATCACTGGTGTCTCCTATAAAATCCGCATCAAATTTAAGTATTTCTTGCATTGTCCCGGTCACCAAACTTCCGCTTGGTTGGCTTGCGCTTTCTTCGGCAATAACTTTGTCATTAAAAACATACAACGGTTTACTTGGAGGCGTTTTCTCATTTATTCCTGCAACTACATTTGGAGCAATTGTGCTATTGGAATCTAATCCGGTAAACGATGATCCTGCAGATTCACTTGCATCCAGCTTTATTGCGATGGCGTGTCCGCTTCTTGAACGTGCAGATGGAACACCGCTATTCATGTCACGTAAATCAGCTTTTACTTCAATTACCAGATCTTCACCTTTTTTTGCAATCAAATCTAAATCAGAAAAAGTCGCTATATTTGTTGCTAAACTATTAACCTCTGCACTTTGCCCACTAACTTTCTTAACTGAAGTACCATCATCGTAAAAGAGCGCAAGTTTCTGTATGGCATTTCGGTCATTAGGTGTATCAGAATGTGCATCTGAAAAATAATTGGCAGTAACTAGTTCAACTACTTCTAGAACAATACTCTCAAGCAGTACATCTTCGTTTTGTGCAATAAATTTGTATTTTGCAAAGTCAAGGTCTGTACTACCTGCAACCTGAATCTTGTCACCTGCAGTTGGTAAGCTCTCTATCGAAAGTAAGCCCGTGTTTGTAATCGTAAATATAGCTGAATCCACCGGAAGTCCCAAGACAGACGCAATATCACCGTCTTCATTTTCCACATATGTATCCGTTAATGTTAAATCAATAGTACGATTCGCAATCGCACTGGCTTTTGTCGATGCAACTACGACCAACTTGTATTCATTTCCAGATTCAACTAATAAGCCAGGTGTTCCACCGTTCTCATCCAAATTGTTAAAAATGACCCCTCCGTTCGTTTGCGGCGTTTGCTCTGTTTCTACAGGCATTAAACTTATGCCATTTTTAATGTATAGAGAATAGCTATCGATATCGTTGGCAGTTGCAGAGCCTTGATTGCTAAATGTCATTCCCCGAACAAACAAGTCATCAAACTCATTGGCTCGAACCAAAGCTTCGTAAACGATTGTTGAATTCGTGTTTGCTAAAATAACTCCATCATTGAAAGAAGTGGCTTCAAGAGTTAACTTTGGCAAACCGATAGATACTTTTTCTGTCGGATAATTCCCATCTGGCAAGATATTAAAGCCCACTCCTCCGCCATAACTCATATTGCCTGTAGTAAGTCCTTTAACAACCACTGTTATCATGTCTATCTCTAGTGCATACTCATGTCCTTCTGGCGCACTCGCACCAATATCTGCTTGAATTGAAAATGTTACTTGTGACTGCGCTGAAATTTCGAATTCATCAAGAAACTCAATTTTTCCATTAGCATCTGGACCCACAGGACCAAATGCAGTTTGCCCATTCGCAACATTCACAAGTCGTACATCTGATACATGCGAATCATTAACTAAATCAAATAATCCGTTGAATGATAATCCTTTCTGTATCTCAATAGCTTCCGTATTTGAATTGTTAATAGTTAAGCTACCAAAACGTACATTTTGGGTATCAGGTGAAACAGCTCGCGCGCTAGAATCAATGGTGAAAGTAACATCTCCGCTATCTATACTAATAATCGGTGGTACACCTGTTATTTGGGTATTAATGCCAAAACCGTAGGTCAATCCTGCTGCAGCCACATTTAATGCGGTGTTATCGAATTTAACAACTAAATCAGTGTCAACACCAGTAGCAACATCACCTTTCACCTCCAAAGTAACAACTGCCAATTCCTCTAGAACTAAACCTTCATCATCGTTATCAGTTAGGTCAAAAGTGATCTCATTGGCGTTTGCCGAAGGAACAATATCTGAGATTACAACTCCGTCTTTCTCGATATACATATTTGTAATATCCCCATCAGAGGAGCCATCAAGCTCAAGTATAATTGCTTGCAGCAAAACATCTTCAGCACTCCCCGCAGTTACCTGAAACTTAGCTAACTCCACATCTTGGTCACCGACTTGAACGGTATTTTGTGCAACTGCTTGATACTCGAAGTTAAGACTACCGACTTCAACATTTGGTATAGCCGGAGGCACGTAAAACTCACCGGGGTACACATTATATTCAAAGCTCCAACGCCCGTAATTGTAGCCAAAGCCACTTACTGTCTCGTTGGTCTTGGCGATAATCCAAACGTTGCTGCCGTCGCGTTGTAAAAACAAGTCGTCACGTCCGTCGCCGTTGTAATCACCGGGATGGATGCTGTAGTCAAACTTCCAAGTTCCGTATTTATAAGTAAAGCCACTCGTGGTTGCGTTTGGTGTTGCAAAAATCCACACCTTACTGTTTTTGCGCTTCAAAAATAGCTCATCTTTGCCGTCGCCGTCGTAATCGCCGGGGTGCATAGTATAATCAAACTTCCAACGACCATATTTATAGGTAAACCCACCCGCATTCGGTTTGGTAAGGGCAAACATCCATACGGTGCTATCTTTTCGTTTTAAGAACAGGTCGGTTCTGGTGTCGCCGTCGAAATCACCGGTATACACTTCGTAGTCGAATTTCCATTTATATAAGGTGCGCAGGTCGAATCCTGTTGCATTGGCATTGGTGATCGCAAACCGCCAAATGCTCGTATTCGGTCGCTTCAAGAACAAATCGGCTTTGCCGTCGTTATTAAAATCACCGGCATGCATATCGAATCCGCTAATGTCCTCGTTGATGTTTACATAGGTAAAATCGGTTCCGGATGAATTCGTAAAAGCAAACTGAGCGGCTCCGGTTGTTTTGTTGCGAATCACCATATCATCGCGTCCATCACCGTTAAAGTCGCTCACAACAACATCGTTCTCATCACTCCAATTACCGCGAATATCGTATTCAAAATTCGTCCCTGCTGCATTTACCGGTGCAATATACCAGCGAGTTCCGCTAATACGATCCATAAATAATTCATCACGAGGGTTGTTGTTTACCACTGGCTCTTCGGCGATGGTAAAGCTGATGACGGTTGATTCACCATTTGCGTTGCCTGCCGAATCATTACAGCGAACATAATACGTATATTCATTGCCAGATGATAAGCCGGTTACAAATTTGGTATGTACCAAGCCATCTCCCGAATTCATCGCGTTTGCAAGTGAATCAAAATCGGCATCGGCATCGCCATACTTACAGCTGGCGGTTTCATCGGTGGTTACTTCGAGCGAAACGCCGGTAGTGGTAAAAGCAAGCTCACCGCTTGGTTTTACGTTGCTGATTACCGAGGGAGTAGAATCGACGATTATTTCTTCAGCAACAGAAAAGGTGATCTCTGTCGAAGTAGTATTTTTATTATCGAAATCATCTGCGCAGCGAACATAAAAAGTATATGAAGTATTATCTGTAAGCCCTGTAATTAACTGTGTATGTATTGCAGAACCGGTTGCCGAAAATGTATTTGCGAGTGTATCGAAATCAGCATCGGTTGTGTCATATTTACAGGTAGCGGTCTCATCGGTTTCTATCTCAAGTGTTGCTTCGGTGGTTCCTGCTGCAAGCTCGCCAGTTGGCTTTGCGTTGCTGATTACCGGAGGAGTTGCGTCAACGATTACTTCTTCGGCTATAGAAAAGGTGATCTCAGTCGAAGTAGTATTTTTATTATCGTCAGAATCGGCGCAGCGAACATAATATGTATAAGCGGTATTATTCTGCAAACCGGTAACTAATTGCGCATGCGATGTTGTACCGCTAGTCGCAAACATGTTCGCGAGTGCATCATACTCACCATCAATCGTGTCGTATTTACACGTCGCCTCCTCATCGGTTGTTACCCGCAAAGTTGCCTCCACGGTACCGGCTGAAAATTCTCCCGTTGGCAGGGGATTACTGATCACCGGAGCTGTTTCATCGGTAGCTGGCGTTTCGTTTTCTTCCCCCGGGGTTCCCAAATCGGTTACACCGGCATCAAAATTGTTACCTTGCACCGTAGCGGCAAACCAGTTGCTGCTTACGGTTCCATCGCCAGGTATTAAGGTTCGATTCATAGTTGATTTTGGCTCACTATTGCTGCCGGCAAACGGCGAGCTGGCATCGCCGGCAATATCAATAGCGCTACCGTCAGTTTCAAAATCGGCATCGTACAAACCGACTTGCAATGAACCATTCAGCATCGAAACCTTTGAGCTAACAATGTCTGGGTCGATTGCCAGTCTAGATATCCATTGGTTGTAATTTGCGATTAAGAACAAATCGTTGGGCTTTACAATACCTGCATTGATTCGAAGCATTTCACGCTCATTTCCAACAGATATTTTCGTTAGCTGATAATTGCCAATATTCAGTGGTCGGTTTGTCATATTCTTAAGCTCGATCCACTCATCAGCCGAAGATGCGCTCGATCCTGCCCATGCCAACTCGTTGATGATTACCTCACCTGGCTGTGCCTTGCCATAAAAGCTGCCCACGGCATCGGCCAAGCCGTAACCATATTCATCATCTTTACCTTCAGCACCTAAGTCGATGGCACCGGCAATCAATTTAACTTTCAGCTGATCGGGAGTAAGCGAGTCATCATCACCCAGTAAAAGAGCCGCAATGGCTGCTACATGAGGTGTGGCAATCGAAGTACCATTGCCGCGAGCATATGGGGTTAAACTTGGGTCAGTTACAAATGATTCCGGCACAGTGGTTACAACAAGACTACCGGGAGCGACCAGATCGATGTGGTCACCGGTGTTCGATCGTTCGGTAATGTTGTTATTTTGATCAACCGCCCCCACACCGATCACATTCTGATAGATGGCGGGATATTTCGGATCGAAATCCGGGTCTCCATCTCTCAGGTTTCCACCCGCACCAACAACAAGAATACCTGCGGCATGGGCCCGATCGATCGCCTCTTCGAACAACGGATCACTTTCTTCTGCGGCAAAGCTCAAATTGATGATATCGGCACCATTATCGATAGCATAGTCGATCGCTAGTACAATCCTATCGGTGGATGATTCGATAACCCCATCGGGAAATGCTTTTAGTGCCATAATTTTCGCACCGGGCGCCACGCCGACATATCCGGTATCGTTATCTTGCATCGCAATCACACCCGCTACAGCGGTTCCATGCCCTTCGGCATCGGTCGGGTCGTTATCTTCTACAGGATTTCCCAAATCGGTTCCTACAAAATCCCAACCATAACAATCATCTATATAACCATTATTATCATCATCTTCGCCGTCATCACAGTCAGTTTCACCACTGTTTACCCAAATTGCATCTGCTAAATCTTCATGCGCCAAATCTACTCCACTATCGATCACCGCTATAACCACATCTTCTCCGCGAGATTCGGGCCAAACGTAATCGGCGTTCACCCCCGAAACATTTCCGTCGCCCACATTCCATTCAACATCTTGACCAGACAGATAATAAGTGTAGTTCGGCTGCACCGATTCTACATTTGCATCTTTCTGTAATGCTTCGATCACTTCTTCAACACCCTTGGTACCTGTTTCGAAGACCACGACTTCGTCTTCTACGATCTCGTTCTTTATTTCCAGATTCTTTCTTCGTGCAAGCGCATCTTTTTTCGATTCGGTAGATGCAAGTCGAAAACTCGACCGGCGTTGCGGTTGTTTTTTCATTTTTACAATCACTTCATCGCTTGCTGCAGTTTGCTTGGTCTTGCTCTCGCGGATCGGAATGATCGGTAATTCATCGGCGAGCGGATCAGCCGCTACAGCTGCAGGAAGAGAAATGCCGGAAGACAAAAAAACAGCCAACGCACAAATTAGCGAAAGCACAGATTTACAGAAGTTCATGTAAGTGAAAAAATGAGTCAAAAATTAGTTTATCGACCACTTGCCAAAATGTCAAAAACACCGTATAGACAAATTTTATCAAAATGTTGTCTAAAAAACTGCTCTTGAATTTCTTTTGCTCTTTGATGCACACGTAATCTGCGGTACAATATAATTGAAATATATCAATACAAATGACCGGAACCCTGATTTTTGTACGACACGGCAGAAGCGAATGGAATAAACGAAATCGCTTTACCGGCTGGGTCGATGTACCACTTGCCCCCGAAGGCTGGGAAGAAGCCGAAAAAGCTGCCAAACTCCTCGAAGATTACAAATTCGATGCCGTCTACACCTCGCATCTGCAACGGGCGATTTTAACGATGCATGTTATTTTGCGCCGTAACAAAAGCCAAAAAAGCCCGATTTTTTTACCGGCTGATGGCTCGGTACCGTGTCAAAGCTATTCACCCGATGAAAAGGAGTTTCCGGTGGTGATCTACGAAACCGCCCTGGCAGAAAGGCACTACGGCGATCTGCAAGGCCAGAGCAAAACCGAGATCAAGGAAAAATTCGGTGAAGAGCAGTTTAAAAAATGGCGACGCGGCTATGCCACCCCACCACCCAATG
>CAZOZW010000032.1:0-13114 GCA_964584385.1 uncultured Candidatus Peribacteria bacterium | reverse complement strand
CTTGCCGTATTTTGAAAAAGAGATCCTGCCCCGTCTTAAAAATGGCGAAACGGTATTGATCTCAGCTCATGGCAACTCGCTTCGAGCGCTTACCAAATACCTCGAAGATATTCCCGATGAGACGATTACCGGGCTTGAGATACCAACCGGAGTACCGATCATCTATACACTCAACACCGATAACGACCAACCGGAGATTGTAAAAAAAGAAGTGCTCGAGTTGCCCGGCGGCACAACGCCTTGGTAGAACAAGACTTTTGCTGCAAGGGCTCTCGATAAAAAAATTTGCCCGACGAGTAAAAAGCCGTTACCATAGCGGTACTTTTTTCTCTATTTAAAAAAAGACATGCAACAAACATTAGTTTTGATCAAACCAGACGCCATTCAACGCGGACTCGTAGGAAACATCGTCGGTCGATTTGAGCGCAAAGGACTCAAGCTGATCGGCATGAAAATGCTTGCCCTTGGCGACGAAGTTCTAGAAGAGCACTACGCCCACATTGCCGATAAACCGTTTTTTGCCGGCATGCGTAACTTTATGAAAAGCACACCGATCATCGCCATGTGCTGGGAAGGTGTTTCGGCGATCGATGTCGTTCGTCAACTGTGCGGATCTACCAACAGTCGTGAGGCCGATGTCGGCACGATTCGCGGCGACCTTTCGATGAGCATCCAGTACAACATCGTGCATGCGTCCGATAGTGAAAAAGCCGCCAAAGAAGAGATCCATCGCTTTTTCGAACCGGAACAATTATTCGACTATCGCAAAGACGAGTACTTGCATTTATATACCAACGACGAAAAAGGGGAGGAGTAGTGTAGTCACAAACGATCAGAAAATCATGTAAGAATAGGTGTGCGAATTCTACTAGCGATTCGCCCCTGTTCTTGTATCACAAACCTTTGAGCGGTTATAGCAACTATTTTACTTTTGCAAAAGATTGTGTACATTGCCGATTCATTCAGGTGAATCTGTCATCGACCCGTTACGATGCGAAGACGAAAAACCGAGATACAGCTTGATTACTGGGCTGATCGTATTCTGAAATATACTTTTTGTGAATTTTTTGTGGTGATGTCTGGTTACGCTCTGTAATTCTTCGTATGTTCGATTGGCAGCCAGGTTCGAGAAACGGTAATCTGTTGGAAACGCTACACCCCTGTGGTATAATATATTCGAAACAAAAATGATAATAATCACATGAAAACACTGCTCGGCATCACCGCGCTTTCAATCGCATCATTCTTAGTTGCATTCTCGACAGCGAACGAATCGAATATTACGGCGCACGCACAAACCGCGCCTACAGTTCGCTTCAGCAATACCGGTAATTTTCAAACCGGTACCGCCAGCCAAGTCGACCCCGCAGGGCAACTCGTCGGCAGAACCGAAAACCTACCGAATGCAGCAACAGTCGAATACTGTTTCGAAGATCTCGATAAAGCCTCGGGTGATAATGCCAGAAGCACGTGTGATTACAATACCAACTGGCTCAGCGCGCAAGAAGACCCGAACTGGCAATTTCGACTTAATGGGTGGATGGCGACATTCGACCCGGTAGGAGAGGCGTTCCCCGGCAGCAGATATCGTTTCTGGTTTCGCGATTCACGCAGCGGAATACGAAGTGATCCTGCCGAGTTCACCATTTCGCGGACCGGACAGGGTCAGCTGAATTCGTGCCACGAGTTGAGCAGAGAAGACCCCGTGCCGGATGGATTCGGAGCAGCATTTAATACCATAAGCCAAACGAACGAGTTACTGATGACCGGAGCCTGCAACGAATTCAGTGTCGATATAACCGTTGGCAACGGCGACCCGATGATCTACACCCATCAAACAGCATATCATTGGACGAATAACACCTGGCAACCCTTTCAGCTGACCTGCGACAATGAAAAGATCGACCTTGAATGGTGTGTTGGTTCTGCATCGGGGACGGTGAATAACATTTTAGCACGCAATAGAACATTTGTAATCGGCTACACCTGCCAATGGGTAGGCGGCAACTGGGCATGCGGCTGTAGAGATAACGTATGTGCTTCTAAGTTCTGGCAAGTACAGGCATACCAAAGCGAAGCCGACTTTGTTCCGCTTCCACCGACCATTCCGGTAATGCCTCCTGCTCAATAATGTCAGGTCGCTGACTTTTGTAAGAGCAGCTACGCTTCGAACAAACCCGAAATCGCAAAATACGGCAGTCCGATTATGTTCTCGTAATCGCCTTTGGTTTTTTCGATCAAGCTCGACATCGCTACCCCCTCAATCCGCAAAGCACCAGAAACCCCTTGCCATTCTTTCGATGCAATCACTTTCTCGACATCTTCTTCTGAAAACTTCTTATAGAAAACCCACGAGCTAATGCTTCCGGCTACAAAACTCTCTGGTGAAAGAAAACAAAAACCGGTTACGATTCTTTCGCAACTTCCGCTTTTGTTTTGTATCATTTCGCGTGCTTGCTCTACATTTGCCGCTTTACAAAGAATTGTCTTATTCTGCTCAACGACCGTATCGGCAGCCAGAATTTTTCTGGTAGGATGCACCAGTTGCACGGCTGTTGCTTTTTCGGTAGCAAGGCGCATAACGTTATCATCGGTTGATTGTGTTTGTTCGATTACTTCGTCGATATCGGCGGGCACAATATCAAAATCAATATTATGGTTCTTTAAAATAGTCGCTCGTTGTGGTGAACCAGATGCCAGAATCAATTTTGCTTCTGGAATAATTATGCTTACCATTTTAAAAACGGATACTTGTTCGGTATAAAAATATCGACGTAGACAATAACCCCGATAATGATCGCCACAGCAAAAAACAGCAAATAATCGATCGATCGAAATGTCTCTAGCTGTTTTCGCTCTTCGCTTGTCGGATTAAGAGGTATAGGGGTAAATGCCAAACGCAAGCTTGTGGCACTAAGAATAACACCAAACGTCAAGAGTGGCACATCTGCCAAGCGCAAGAAAATCTCGGTGCCGAATGAGTAAAAATTATTCTTCCATGCCAAAAACACAAAAATATAGAAAAAACCAAGTACAAGAAATAATACTTCTGACACCCGATGAATATCTTTTATGATTTTCATTACTTATATATTGTGACAAATTTTAGATTGCTTGCCAACCAAGACGAAAAAAACATTGAATGCGCTTTCGTGCCGATTCATCTACAATACTCCCGATGAAACGAAGCTACAGAACAAAGCGGGGAATAATCGCATTCAGTTGTTTGGGAATTGGTCTGGTGCTTGCCATTGTTTTTGTTTTCCTGCGCTTACCATTTTTTATTCACGACGAGGTGGCAGCACAAAGCACGGTTTATATCGATAAAAATGGGCAGAACTTATTTTTCGATCTTTCAGAAAAAAATGACTTTTATTTACCACTC
This sequence comes from uncultured Candidatus Peribacteria bacterium, assembly GCA_964584385.1. Classification (GTDB taxonomy): domain Bacteria; phylum Patescibacteriota; class Gracilibacteria; order CAIRYL01; genus CAZOZW01. The sequence continues at coordinate 9,729 of CAZOZW010000032.1, read as the reverse complement.
GAAAATAATGATAACATTCCGCAAAGCTGCATTTCGGCATTATTGATACGCGAGGATCAACGGTTTTATCATCATAACGGCATCGATACCATTTCGGTACTCCGCGCGGTAAAAGATAATCTAACACACGGACGGGTCGTTTCGGGCGGTAGTACGATAACCCAGCAAGTCGCGAAGCTGAAAAAAGAGAGTAAAAATCGATCACTGAAAACTAAAGCATACGAAGCTATGTATTCACTTCAGCTCGAACGACACTACACAAAAGATGAGATCATGACGATGTGGTTTAACCATGCTTCATTCGGGCACAACATCCGGGGGATTCGAGCGGCAGCAAAGATCTATTTTCATACAGAAGTGCAGCTGCTCTCACCCGCTCAATGCCTGTATTTAATGGCGATTCCGCAAAACCCTGCCCGCTATTCGCCAATTAAAAACCATAATGCAGTACGAGCTCGGGCGCAGCAGACCGCACGGCTTTTAAAGGCGAAGAAGATGATTGGAAACCCGGAATATGACGAGATTCTTGCATCGAAAATCACACAACCGAATAGAAATAATCATCTGCGGGCGCCGCACTTTTTAATGGCTGTGCGCAACCAAGCAACAGATCAAGCGTTGATTCGAACTTCGCTCGAACTTTCACTTCAGCAAAAGCTTGAGGGGATTATTCAGAAGCACCTCGCACTCTTATCGGCGTACAATGTAAACAATGCGGCAGCCGTGGTTATAGAGAACAGAACCGGGGCGGTGCGTGGCTATGTCGGCAATCGCGATTATTACAGCAGTCGAACCGACGGTAAGAATGATATATTGCAAAGCTATCGACAAGTCGGCTCAACCCTAAAGCCGTTGATCTTTGCACTTGCTTTTCGCGATTTAGGTTGGAACAGTGAAACGATGATTTACGATCAACCAAGCTCATTTGCCACAGAAACGGGGAGTGGCTTTTCACCGAAAAACATCGATCATCAGTATTTAGGTGCTATCACCGTACGCGAAGCATTGGCAAACTCTCGTAATACTACCGCGGTAAGTACTTTCGAAAAAATCACACCGGCGGCATTATTCCGTTTGTTCGAACAACTCGATATCACACCTTTGCAAGATCGCTTCGATGTTGGGCTTTCGGGTGCGCTAGGTACTGCAGAACTCAAGCCGATCGATCTGGTAAAATTGTATGTCGCTCTTGCCAATTCCGGCTTAGAGCGCAATCTGTGCTTTATCGAGCCCTGCTTTATAAACAACAACAGCTCGATTCTCCCAAACACTATCGCCGATCAAATCACCGATATTCTGCGTGACAATACTGCCCGGGTGCACGCTTTCGGCGAAAAGTCGGTGCTAAATCTGCCCGTTGAAGTAGCGGTAAAAACAGGCACCACTCGCAACTTTAAAGACAACTACACAATAGGCTATTCGCCCGAATACACCGTTTTGGTATGGGTCGGCAATGCCAATGGCGAACCCATGCGTAAGATTACCGGCGTAACCGGCGCCGGCCCGATCTTTTACGATATTATGAATTTCCTTTCACAAGATGCGGTGTCGACGAAACTTCGTCGACCAGAAATCATAATCCAAGAATCAGGACAATCACAAGGTGATCTGCGTGTATTGAGCCCGCTGCCGAATTCGATATACACCATCGACCGCGAGCGACCACTTGAGCAGCAGAAGATTAAGCTTGAAGCCAATGCTGACGCAGAGTTCTTTGTTGATGATCTGCTGATTGGAACCGGAAAAACAGCATACTGGATGCCAACAAGCGGAAGACATATAATAAAGATTACGACAGAAGAACAAGAGATTCGTCGGCAAATCACCATACTCGGAAAGGAATAGGTATTGACAATAATCTATAAATGCATTAAAAATACATCTTCATTTTTTTTCAAATATGGAATATCTCAGAGACTTGAATCGTCTTCCTGAAGATGATCGCAATGTGTTCTTTCCGCAAGCAGAAAAAGCCCAAGTGGTGCCTGCGCCTGCAAATCTTGAGGATTTTCTCGAGCAGACCGAAGAGGGTGGTCTTAGCAAATTTGTTGAAGACATCACCGGAAACGAAGAAGCTGCATAATTTCCGAGATTTCTTTAATCTACTCAAGAAATACTACATTAAAGCGGAGCCCCCCGCTTTAATGTAGTATTTTTCGCAACAGATATCATTAACAAGTGTCAATTTACAAAAACAGCTCCATTAAGCCAAATTAACAACTTGTAAAAACAGTAGGGTTTTCGCATACTGAAATGAGCATTCCTTTTCATGAAAAGTACAAAAATTCGAGAATTGGCGAAATACACATCTGCGATCTGCCTTGTAATAAGTGTACTACTGCCGAGCGCAGTACGTGCCGAAGTAGTAAATGAAGCCGCCGGTGAGCGGAGGATTTTTAAAGTTACGGCGTATTATTCACCGTTACCCAATCAATCGCGTTACGTAAAAGGGAGTTACGAAGCGGATATTCGACTGAATGGTCGCGGAACCAACGCCGCCGATGGCACCGAGGTATACCCGGGTATGCTGGCGGCTCCGTATACGTATCCGTTCGGCACAAAGATTTATTTGCCCGGGCTTGGACTTGGCACCGTACACGACCGCGGTGGGGCAATTGTTCCCGCTGGCTTACGCGGGCAAGCCTACGACCGAATCGATGTTTGGATGGGTCGGGGCGAAGAAGGACTGGCACGGGCTATGAATTGGGGCGCACGAGTGGTTGAAGGCATTGTATATTTTGGCAGTGCCGATTTGCAGAGTAATTTTTCGTATGCGAATGTTCCACTGGCTTCTATATCGCACTTACCGGGCGCAGCGGTTGCCAGAACCCAAGCATTGAATCTGCTCGGTGTTCAGCGTGGCCTTGCCCAACTCGGCTTTTATAATGGCCCAATCAACGGCAAGCAGAATGAATCATTAACCGCAGCTATTGAGCGTTTTCAACTAGAAAAGGGGATTATCGCTTCAAAAAAAGACGCCGGTGCTGGCGTGTTCGGACCCAAAACAACCAGTTCGTTCTACAAGATCAATGGCGAGATCGAGCAAGAAAAACACGAACGCATCACCCACATCAAAGCCCAGCTCCCGCGTGATGTCAGCGTCGGCAATACCGACTCCGGCCTACCACTGCTGCGTAAAACATTAAACAGCTTAGGCTATAATGTTGAATCGGTAAATTCTGCTCAGTTCGACCAAAACCTCGAAGAGACGATTCTAAAGTTCCAAATCGACAACCGCGTAATCACAAATGCAGAAAGTAACGGTGCCGGGGTTTTTGGCCCAAAAACAAGAGCAACCATGTTGGCGGTTTTAGCAAATCGCAATCAGCAACTCGAAAACCCTCTTCGTGCCAGTTCTCTGCTCTCGCAAACGATCGAAGGCGTAGATTCACCAACCGATACTCCTTCTGTCGTCGAACAACCGACCGGTGCGCCGAATAACACAAAGCCCGTACTTGTCAGATCATTCCCGGCAACGCAAAATGTGAACACCGGCGTTGCTTCTGTACAAACAACTCAGTCTAAAGCAGTCTCGGCAACATTTGGCGCCGATCTATAGCAAGCATTACATACGTGCGAGAAAATAGTGTATTACTTTTGTAGCACTCCAGATCGGTATGGTTATTATTTCCCATAGCATTTCGAAACAGGCAATAACCCCACTTACAAGGCATTGTACAAAGATCCGAATTCTTCTTTTATGGTAACGGGTGGTGTGATACTTTTGAATCTCTTTCAATTGCCTTTGCAAATATATTTCGGCCCTGTGCTTCGGGGTGGTTTTTTTAAGCAACTGTAAAACGATTGCCGAAAGTTCTGTTCTTGTATTTTGTTGTACCGTGAGGGCTTTAAATAATACCTTTGATCGATTATGTCTCATGGCAGGAATATTGCGTAATCGTGTCACCGAGTAAAAGATGTAGATCGGGAAGAGAACCCCAAGACCATTGAATACCATATCGGGTATTTCAAAATTCCCGGGGGTTACCGCATCAAGCAACTCTTTGCAAATCCCGAGCACAAAAACATCCCGCGCCGCGTAAAATGCGGCAAAGCCCGCTTTTGTATGAACCAGTCCATACTTTCGTATTGCAAAATCTATTGCAAAAAGCGCTGCAGAGATTGCAAAGTGGGCAATCTTGTCCTGAGCAAAACCAAACACTTCGATCATCGGAGGTTAGCCGATTGGATTTGATGGAGCATTTTCGGCAGCAAATGCCATTGTTTTTTTCAGCATTTCCACCGCCTGTACCGGGTACTTTCCGGCGGCAGTCTCATCTGAAAGCATCAAATAATTCGCTCCTTCCCATACAGCCGTTGCAATATCGGTCACTTCTGCTCGTCGCGGGCGTGGCTCAACCACCATCGATTTTAACAATCCGGTAGCGACGATTGCGTACGTATCTTCGATCGAACGTAGGTCGCGTAGTAATTTTCGTTGTAATACCGGCACTTCTTCAATCGGCTTTTCTACGCCCAAGTCTCCGCGAGCGATCATCACGCCATCGGCCTCACGCGCTATTCCGCGAAATTTATCGAGTCCTTCTTGGTTTTCGATCTTGGCGACTATCTCAGCGTCTTCACCGATCAATGCACGGGCATCTCGAATATCCTTTGAATCACGCGCAAAAGAAACGGCAACCATATCTATTTTATTCTCTTTGCCGAATTTTAAAGCGTTTTCATCGTTTTTGGTAAGTGTCGGCAAGTGGATTCTGGCACCGGGCAGATTAATATGACGACGCGAACCCAATACGCCATCTGAATTCAACTCAACGACGACACTGCTTTGGTGGGTTGATGTGACTTTTGCTGAGAACATCCCATTATCGAATTGAATCGTGTCACCGGGTTCGACAGATTTTGGTAAATCTTGATAGGTGCAATATATAAGTCTTGTATCAACATTTTGCGCGGTTTCTTTATTGATCAAAGTCAATCGATCGCCTTTTTTCAGCTTGATCGACTTTTTAATATCACCGGTTCTGATCTCCGGCCCCTTGGTATCGAACATGATTTTTGTCTCTTTGCTGAGGCCGCGCAATTTTTCAATTATTTGCGTATGCCATGCCAAATCGCCGTGTGAAAGATTCAATCGAAAGATCTCGACACCGGCGTCTTGTAGTTCTTGCAGTTTATCGAGACATGCCGGACCAACTGTAGCGATTATTTTTGGGGTTTTCATAGAAATTTGAAAAAATATTAATAGTTCGTTTTTTAATGATTTCAGCTTTGTTTAGTGTAAAGCAAAACGGATCAAACATAAAGTGATGATTCACTTATAATTCATCTGTAGTCTCGCTTTGGTACACCTCGGCTAAACGCCGGGTGAGATTAGCATACGGAATATCTCGTAATAAAAGACCGTCCTCATTGTTAATCATCAAGAATATCTCGTTTTCTCCATCAGCCAAACCACTCAGTACCCAGTTTTTATATATCACATTATTCATTCCAACTCCATCTGGCGTTATTTCGATGACGGCATCGGTGAGTATGGCGCTCGCCGTTTCTAATGCCCAATTGACGCGCTTTTTGTACTCGTTATATGTTTTTGCCAGTTCAACTGCCGATTCGGCATCGATCACGAGCTGATCGATCGTACGCGATGTGAGCTGCACATTATCGGGTAGTAAGATCGCAGATTCGATTGTTTTCGTACTCAGATGATACACAAACTCAACAGAACGACCTTGCAACTCACCAAACGAGGCCTGTTCTACACGCACCCTGTCTGGCGAGATCATTACGATATTTCCCAAGCTCACCGAAATATCAATCTCTTGAAGTTCATTGAATACGATTCTTTTACTGAGATCGATCATCTCTGGCCGAACTTGGGCAAGCGGATCTGTCTCGGTTATCGACCACGCATCTTGCATATACTCTTTAACATCGGCTAAATTCTCTCCTCTTTGTTTACTACCCGCTCGCTCCGATTCAATCGCAACGATTAAATTATTCAGCCCGATCTCTCCTTTGATCGCAATGCCGTATCCGGGAATATCGATATTGCGGATTACACTTTGGTATGGCAAATATTCCGCTGTAAAGCTGGTTCCATCGCGCAATTTAGCATCGAGGATATCGACAACATCCTGGAATTCATTTCCAATATCCATCGCACTGGTCAACACCACTCCATGTTCGATGAAGTCATCCTTGTATCGCAAAACCACATCCTCTGTCTCACCCGTGTCAACGATCTCTTCGCCACCCACATCATTAACAGCAAGCATTTGATCGGTTAATTTCGCAATCTCACTTTCACGCATATCGTCGACCATTCGTTCGTTCTCTTGGCGCTTTTTTATCACCCCTGCTAACTGCTCGTCGCTCATAATGCCTTCATTTTGAAAGATATAAAGCTTTGTTTTTAAATATTCCTGCTGCTCGTTCAAGTACTCAAAATGGCGTTGCAACTCAGGCGACGGAGTAATCTTCATTATGGTGTCGTTGATTGCCAACACCTGCTCACTGATCTCGTATCCGCCTCGCATCAAAAACTGATCAACCCTTTTAAGGTTCTTCTCGACGATTTCTAGCGACACCACCAACCTGCTATCTTTTTCCCATTCTAGTGCTAGCAGATCGAGCTTGGAGGCAGAGGTAAACATCGAATCAGACAAGCTTTGCATATTCTTTTCGATAATCGCTGCGATAATCGCCCGGTGATTCTCAAGCCGAACCCGGTTTTGATGGTTATATGGCTTTCCTTCCCAATCTTTCACAAATATATCGAGCAGTAACTCCGCAGAAGCCGAGTCGCGCTTTTCTAGGCTATCTTCTAAAAAGGCAAAGGTAGATTGCGCCAAAATTCGGTTTTTATCATCTGCATCACGTCGCGAGCGAAGCTCTTTTTGAATCTGCAGAATATTCTTGGCGATTCTGGCATTCGGTTCAACGATGTTTGCCGTAAATAGTGCACGCTGCAAAACGTCGGTCGATACCTGGTCGGCTTTGAGTTGGTACGAGTTCTTCGCAAAAACATACTCGTCGATAAAGGCGACTTTTCGGTTTTGCGCCTGAAGATGCTGATCTCGAATGCCCTTGCCGGGAAAGATCGTCAGCCAATCGCGAATCGTATCGATCAGTCCTTCACTTTGTAAATACACTCTCCCCTGTGGCCTTAAGCGACCGATGATCTCGTTTCTTCTTTTAAAATCATCGGCTGCATTCTCGAGCGACCAATCGCTTTGCGAGATCGTCTTAAGCCGTATCTCTTTTTTCAGTTTACTGAAGTGCAGATCTGGCAAGGTATCGGGCAAGCCATCTGAAGCAAATCGAATACTATGCATCGATGGGATTAAAACCTCGACATTACGATTCGTTTCGGTGGAAAGATTGGCAAATAACGCATGTCGATAAGAAGATGCGAAGACTTGACCATCTTCATATCGCAGTTCGATTGAAGCATCGCGCGGTTTAAAAACATGTTTGCCGACGCGGATCAATGGATCATCGAAACCAACAACGTAAAGACGACCGCTGATCAATTCGATCTCTGGAATTGGATCGGTTTTATTGATGACAATCTCAGAGTCTTCATATAAACGCACAACCGTTCCTTCGCGAAACATGATCTCTACCCTACCACTTTCGGTGCGTATGCGTTCGCCACCGAAAATCGCCTGTTCGTGTCGTGCAAAATACGCTTCGCGACTTTGGAGTTCAACATGAGCCCTGCCTGTTGGCAGCATAATATTCTCGCTTTCGGAGCTATTTGCCATATCGGCTGAACCACCCACCAAAAAGGTTACCCCCATTAAAAACAAGCCAACTACCACCGCGCTCCCCACCTTTACCCATGGCGAACGATAGTCTGTCGAAGTCATCGAATCATTACGAGTCACGTCACTTTCGGGTGTCTCAACATTATCTTGTACAGCAAACATCTCAGAAACGCCTTCCATTTTATTAGTCGGTGTTTGAGCTTGCGGTTGGGGAGTTGGCGCTTCAAATCCTAAGATCTGATTTGCGCTTAAATCCTGATGATGTGCTGAATCGGTACTTTGCTGATCTTGACTATTATCGGTCGGAGCCATTTCATCAAAAGGATTTTGGTTCGATACCTCGTCAGATTCAGGAATCATCGCAAAACTATTTGTTTCAGGAGTATCAGACGAAGCAGCTTGAAGAAGCTCGCGATTCTCATCGCCATTATCTGCCGGTAGTGGATTTGGCTTGTTCATTTATGATATTCATATTATTTTACAACTTTAATAAATTTTAGTCAATTGATAAACGGGCAACGAGTAATCGCTAACGACTACTGCAAAAAACGAAGTAAAACAAGTATTAACAAAAACCGAAGTGCCGATCTGCGATCATCGACTATCGGTTATTTTCAACAAAAAAGAATAGCCATGGTTCGTACCGGTATATTTGACTTCGAATCTGCTGAATTTAGCCGCATTTGCAAACATCAGATCAGATAAATCTCAGAAGCAAAGAATGCGATCATCTCTTCGATTGTGCGACGATTCTCACTTCGAAAAATATTCCAAGAACCACAACTGACACATTCATATTTTAGAATCGATCTGTTGCTTTCTGGTTAACACATTTGCAAACTTACCGGTGCATGCCTTAAAAACAATTAGTGAGTTGAGTTCTTCTAAAAAAACAGGCATACTGAGAGTCGAATAAGAAATGATTTGAAAATTCTAGGAATCGAAACATCATGCGATGAAACCGCAGCCGCCATTGTAGAAGATGGTTGGCAGGTATTGTCGAATGTCGTAGAAAGCTCGGTAACCCAGCATCAGGCCACCGGTGGGATTGTGCCCGAAGTGGCTGCCCGCGATGCTGCCAAAAAAATCATCCCCGCGCTCGATAAAGCCATGGCAGAAGCCGAAATGACGATTGATGAAGTTGATGCGATTGCCGTTACTGCCGGGCCCGGCTTACCGGGTTCTTTGTTGGTCGGAATCGAAACCGCACGCACTCTTGCATACATCCACAAAAAGCCGCTTGTTCCGGTGCATCATGTTACCGGTCATTTGTGCTCTAACCGTTTACATCGCGAAAAACCACCGCACTTTCCGGTAATCGTTCTTACTGTTTCAGGAGGGCACAATGAACTCGTGCTGTGGCAGAGTGATTTTAGCTTTGAGATTTTAGGATACTCGGTCGATGATTCAGCCGGTGAAGCGTTCGATAAAGGCGCGCGCATTTTAGGACTGGGGTTTCCAGGTGGGCCGGAAATCAGCCGTGTTGCCGAAAAAGGGAATGAAAAGGCGTATAAATTCCCGCGACCGATGGAAAAAAGCGGCGATTACAATTTTTCATTTTCGGGATTAAAAACGGCATTATTATACAAAGTACAAGAACTACAAGAGAGTGGGCTAAAGATTACCGGTAATGTACAAGCCGATTTGGCAGCGAGTTTTCAAGAAGCGATTTGTGAGGTGCTCTCGACGAAATTGTTTAACGCTTTTAAAGAATTCCCCGATACCAACGAGATTTTTATCTCGGGTGGGGTGTCGGCGAATCGTCGCTTACGCGAGATGATCTTTTTGCGCTCCGAGAAAATGCAGATTGCCTTTCACTACCCCGAAAAACTGACGTATTGTACCGATAACGCAGCAATGATCGCCGGTGCGGCGTACTGGAAAATGCAAGAGTTCACCGAAAACCAGTGGGATTGGCGTGAGGTGAGGCCGTTTTTTACAAAAGATCTCAGCTAGGCACTGTTGACATATGTCAATTTCCGCCATAAATCGACAT
>CAZOZW010000031.1:19396-21796 GCA_964584385.1 uncultured Candidatus Peribacteria bacterium | reverse complement strand
CCGAAGTCTTTTCTGCATTAAAATCAGGATCTGCAAGGGCGGTTTTGCTGCCGCTCGAAAACAAAATCTCGGGTACGGTGCGCGAGGTGTGGCAGCGAATTATGAGCGAGGAGTATGTTATTACCAAGGCAGTCAATTTGCCGATCGATCATGTGTTGGCTGCCCCGGTAAACGACTCTATTAAAGTGATTTACGGGCACGCCGAAGCACTGGCCCAATGTCGCAGGTTTTTAGATGCCGAGTATCCCACTTTGAAAAAAGTGGCGGTGGGGAGCAACTCACAAGCGCTGAGCGAGGCGCGGCAAGCATTGGGCGGAGCAGCGATCTGCAGCGAAAAAGCAGCGCTTGCCAATGGGTTTAAGATCATCGCCGAAAATATTGCCGATAGTTCTGGCAACACAACTCGTTTTGGATTGATACAAAAGGCGACGACGGAATCTCAAAACAACATCGATGTGACATCGCTTTATTTTGAGCTACAGAATAAACCCGGGGCATTGCTGAATATTCTCGGTATATTTGCGCGTAGTAATCACAATCTAGTGCGGATCGAGTCGGTACCAAAAGGTGGCGATTTCGATGAATACGGGTTTTTTGTCGAGCTTGAAGGCGAGTTGAGAGCGGAAGTTTTCGACGTGCTCAAAAAAGAGCTGAAGAAATTGCAGCTCTTGGGCGCTTATGCGGTAGTAGAGGAGTGAATCAATTGTCGGTTCAGCTAAAACAAAAGTAGGCGTCACCTTGTCAGCTCGATGTTTTCGGGGTCAAAAAACTCCAAAAACTGCGTATAGGTCGATGATTCGAGAAATGCAAAATAATCGGAGTCGTTCGTGGTGTAAAATGGGGCATAGTTTAACTCGGTAAAGCCGCTAAACCAGCTGAGCGCTGTTTCGCTATCAATACCATCAGAGCAGCGTTGCCAAAACCTGAGCAGTGTTTTTTTTGCAATAGTAAACTCTGCTTCACTCGGTTTTTGCAGAAGTACTTCCATTATCTCATTCTTCAGCTTGCTATTACCATTACGATTCAAAACAAACCATACCGACGCATCTATCGTTTGGGTAAAATCGATCTGAATATCTGACTGATCTGTTCTTAGCATGAATATCTCATTCAAAAGTAAACCAAGAATGTGCGCGGCCGACTGCTCACGAACGATCGCCGTACCGTACTCGTTCGATATTTTGCTCCATCTCGCCTCGTTGTGCTTCACAGCGCTTATTTGGGGATTATTCATAAGCAAGGTGTGTTGTGCATCAGACAGTTCTTTGCTGTCTAAATTGCCGATAATGGTGAGATAGCGCCGGCTTTGGTGCAACAATCTTTTCCAGTATTGCTCGATATTTTTGATATGAGTCGACCGAAGCCGGGCTGTCGCTAATGGTGTGAGTTGTGTTTCGCTCAAATCGATAATACCTTTTAGCAGTTTTTGCTTTTGATCGAATTCTGCCACCGCAACATCATCTTTAGTGTGTATTTTTGCTTCGGTCACCAGTTCATTCAGCTCGTGCTTCCATTGATCTTTTGAACATACCCATTCAAAGACCATTTGCTGCAATGTTTCTATTGCTTCGCAGAAGAGCTCTTTTTCGATGATACATTTAAACCGCACACTATCGCTATTGGTTACAGCATCCAAATGCCAAAATTGTTTACAGATTCTGTTTGCGAGCTCTTTTTCAGACCAATGTTTTGTTCCCGAAAAACAAAGATGTTCTGCGATATGAGTAAAACCTTTTTCAGATTGTTGCTCAAAATTCGACCCGTTACCGATAGTGAGAACCAGCCCTACGGTATACTGCCAACAGATTTTTTTGTAATGATACACGCTGACTTTTTAGATATTGGATGCGCAAACGATTGTTTGCGCATCCATAGTAGCAGAGGATTTAGGATTTATTTAGTGAACCAGGCGACTCGACCTTTATTCTTTTGAGTCCGTCTCCGATGAGATTCACGACTCTGATCTTGTCCGTGTCTATTGCTGGTTGACCTCCCGGCAGCGCTTTGTCCTGTGTTGCCACGTTTTGACTTGTGCCCAACGTAACCGGCGCCACTTTTGTTTCTACCTTTAGCCATTTAATTGGCTCCTCTTTTGTACATGGTTGCTCAGAAACTTCGCATAATGCGATGTCTGATTGCTATAGATTGCCACAACACATGTGAATGCAAGGCTGATGTATTATAAATGTCATTATACAAATGTCAATATTTTTTATTTAGTTTTATCTGCCTGCTTGATTAATAATCGACGGCAAGATACGCGATTAAGTAATCTAATGAATCGGGCTTGGGAAAGCTGATGTTCAAAATACGGGCTTAATACGGCAAATAACGCTCGAAGCCCGTATTTTTCGATCACGGATCTCAATCTCGAATGAAATCGTATTTTGCATTCTCAAT
>CAZOZW010000031.1:0-19386 GCA_964584385.1 uncultured Candidatus Peribacteria bacterium | reverse complement strand
TATTTAAGTTACTTGGATAGTCCTGAGTGTTCTTCAGTTGCAGAACTAAAGCTTGAATGAGATTATATTTTGTTCTCAATCAATTGTCGATTAGCAGTCGTTTTGTTATACTTAAGCGATGGCGTACCAACCACCAGCACCGGATGAAGATTGTGCCGAGCGCGCCCGCGCCGAAAGAGCTCGCGGATTTCCGCATCCGGTTCGATTTGTGATCGGCTGGGTTTTGGGAATCGGATTTTTTCTGCTGAGCGGGTTTGTCTTGTGGCATGGTAAACTGCTTGCCTCACCCATTGCTTTGGTGTTGGCGGTGTTGTTCTTTCCGCCGGCGAATGACCTTATGTATTTAAAATTCGATATCGATATGTGTCGGCGGTGTAAAACCTGGGGGCTTATCATCGGCTTAGCTTTGTTTTTTTTGGCGCTGGGGCCACCTGCGTAACGCAATGTTCAGCATTTGTTATATATTAAGAAATGGTATTAGATGAATACAGATTTTTTATTTTTCAATTTTACTATGAAATACAGTGATATGGAGCTTAAAGAGCTCGATTCACTCTTGCGAGATTATCGTCAGCCCATATCAAATAAGCTTGTTGAAAATGATCACTCGGTTGAAAGAATCTTTAATATTCTAGCCAAATATTACGAATATGGAAACGCATCACTTCTTACTTACAATGAAATGTATGATAGGTGGATTCAGCTTCAATTCAAGGCCTCCGGTGGAAATAATAATGACAAAATTGAAACCCTACAGATGATTGCTTCAACCATACCAATATACACCCATTTGCGGATTTGTCTTGCAATGGCAAAGAAGCTCAATGACATCATCAGATCAGGCGCGACAAATGATAATGTGACGAGACTTGATGTAATTGCAAAAGAACGAGAAAAAGAGATTGATAGTTTTATTCGTAAAAGAGATAAGGTAGCTTCACATCCTGCGGGTAATGACGTGTATTTTCTTGATGATGCTAGTCAATATGGCACGGACGGTGTTACTTTTACCTTATTTCATGACGACGAAAGTGTGGAAGATGTTATCAAAATAGATTTAGAGCCATTCCAAGATTTTAAAATGATTCATGATTACCTTGAGAAACTCATTCCACTTTATAGGGAGTACTACTTGAGTTAATCAGCAATCAGTCGATGCGACTTGTTTATCTGTATTTAAGTTATTAAAAGACTTGCTTACTTCTTTGAATCGTTTAATGGGCTCCGGGTCAAGCCCGGAGGGGCATCCTCACAATGAGTGAGGTTGTTGCTCATCTATCACTTTTGTACTTTTGCAAATCAACTGATTTATGAAGAACTGTTGGCAACGTGATATAGAGACGCATTGTAATGCGTCTCTACGATTTGGTTCATCATCTTTTCGGTTTTTGACATCTCACACAAAAGTGCGTGCCGCGCCCGGCGTGTTGGGTTTTTACAATCAAATTGCCGCACTTGTAGCAAGGGAGCCCGCCACGGCTATAAACCATCAGTTTTTCGGCAAAGTTACCGCTTTTGCCGCTGCCGTCTAAGTAATCTTTTATACTGGTGCCCCGCATCTCAATCGATTCACGCAGTACTTCTTCGCATCTGTTGTAGAGTTTTTTCATATCCGCCTCCGTTAATCTCTCAATATCTTCGTTCGGGAGTACGCCGGCGCGAAAACACATTTCATCGACATAAATATTACCCAAGCCAAAAATCACTTCCTGATTCAGTAAAGTAGCTTTTAAACTGGTTTTGCGCCGTTTGATGTTCTTTTTAAAATCGGCATAGTTCCAATTATTGGTAAACGGTTCAATACCAAAGCGGGTAAAATACTGATCGAGTTTTTTGTGTTCTAACATAATTACCGTACCGAAGCGGCGCGAATCGCGAAAGAATAACTTGCCTCCATCGTCTAACTTAAAACTCATTCGCACGTGTTTATCGGGCAGGTTCGGAATATCGAGCGCGCTTGGGTGCCCGCTTGCAAAAACCATTTTCGGGCTGCGATAGATAATCTGTCCGGTCATCCGCAGGTGAATGATCAACGATTCATCGGCGTTTTTGCGTTCGATCAAAATGTATTTGCCACGTCGATCGACCCGGTCGATCACTGAATTCTGCAAGCCAAGAAAATCTTTCTTATTACCAAGTTTGCCGTCGAACACATCAAAATCAACAATCGTGCGGTTGGGCAAAACTTCTTGCATGTCGGCTCGTACGGTTTCTACTTCGGGGAGTTCGGGCATAAATCAACTATCAGATATCAGCCAACAGTTAACATTAAATTCGGAGGTATTTGCAATCTGCAATTGGCAACCCGGTTTTTCTTCGTAGAGACGTTTTGTTAAAACGTCTGATACTATTGAATAGAGCTTGAGCAGCGAATGCAATTTTTCGACATTCGTAATTCTTCATTCTTAATTCTCACCTCGCTGTCTTCTCATCTCTAACCCCTAACCTCTCATCTTCTCTCTATTCGCTTAATCCCACCGGTAAACGGCCACAATACTTCGGGGATATCGACCGAACCGTCTTTGTTTTGAAAATTCTCTAAAATCGCGATCAATGGGCGGCTTGAAACGGCGGTTCCGTTAAGTGTGTGTGCCATTTCAATGCTGCCGTCTTCGCGGCGAAGGCGTATGTTTAATCGGCGTGATTGGTAATCGGTGCAAATCGAGGTGCTGGTCATTTCGCGGTATTGGCTTTGCCCCGGCAACCATGCTTCGAGGTCATACTTTTTTACGGCGCTGCCGCCCAAATCGCCGGCGGCGATAAGAACCGTTCGGTAGGGGATTTTAAGCGCTTCGAGCAGGTCTTCTTCGACTTGGCGCATGCGTTCGTGCATTTGAGCCGATTGCTCGGGGGCAACCACCGCCACCATCTCGATCTTTTCGAATTGATGGACGCGCAAAATCCCTTTCATGTCTTTGCCATAGCTGCCGGCCTCGCGCCGAAAACATGGTGAGTAGCCGGCAAAAGTACGGGGCAGTGTGTTTTCATCCAAAATCTCATCGGCATGAAAACTGGTGAGAGGTACTTCGCTAGTGCCGATCAAATACAGATCATCCTCGCCGGGGTTTACGACATAGTTTTCGTCTTTTTGTAAATAACCGGTGCCAAAAATCGCTTCTTTGCGGGTTAAGAACGGGGGAATCGTGGGGCTAAAGCCGCGCTTGTTGATCTCTAAAAATGCCCAGTTCATCAATGCCATCTGCAAAATCGCCAGCTCATCGCGTAAAAAGTAAAAGCGAGATCCGCTGATCTTCGCGCTGCGTTCGGTGTCTAATATCCCCAAATCTTCTGCCAGTTGCCAGTGTTCTTTCGGTTCAAAATCGAATTGCGGTTTTTCGCCCCACTCTTTAATAACAACAGAATCCTCTTCACCACCATCGGGTACTTCGTCGTACGGCGGATTCGGCAGGCTGGCGAGCAGATCGGTGTAGGCATCTATCACTTCTTGTTTGTGCTTTTCTTCGGCTTTCAGTTTTGCCGAAAGGGCTTTCATCTCGGCGAGTTTTGCCGCTTTTGCTTCGACGGCGAGCTTGGGTATTTCTTTGCTGGCGGCGTTTTGTTCGGCGCGCAGTTCATCGGTTACGGTGATGAGAGTGCGGCGCTTTTCATCGAGCTCGAGCAGTTTTTCAATCGTGCCGGCCTCCACTCCTTTGCGGAGCAGTGCGGCTTCTATTGCTTCCGGGTTTTCTCGGATCAGTTTAATATCGAGCATAGCTATTCATATATCGCAACCGAGAGTACCAAAAAAATCGAGTTTCTTAAATGTTTTTCGCCTTTTGGTTGCAAGAAACAAAAAATAGATTTGACAACGCGAAATGGTTTAAGGCAAAATCGCCTAGCGCTTTTTTGCCGTGACACGGGCAAAACAGCTCTCGCACGAGTATCTCTCTCACTTTAAAAATGCTAACTCCAAAAAAGGTAAAATACCGAAAAGTCTTCCGCGGCAGAGGCACGTTAAAAGGAATCGCCCAAAACGGGCATGAACTGGCCTTTGGTAGTTATGGGCTAAAAGCCATTGGCAGAGGTGAGATCACCAGCCGCCAAATCGAAGCTGCCCGTCGAGCGATCAATCGTTACGTAAAACGTTCTGGTAAATTGTGGATTCGTATTTTTCCACACAAGCCGGTAACGCAAAAAGCCGCCGAGGTACCAATGGGTTCAGGTAAGGGAAGCGTGGAGTTTTATGTATTTCCGACTGTTCCCGGTAAAATGCTTTTCGAGATAGAAGGAGTAACTGAGCCGGTAGCACGCGAAGCCTTTCGCTTGGCGTCACATAAACTTTCGCTCAAAACGAAGTTTGTTAAGAACGAATATTCTCTTGCCGCTTAAACAATTATGAAGAATTTTGATGATATTTTGGCAATGAGTGAGCAGCAAATCGCTGGTGAACTCGAAAAAGCCCGTCATGAATACATGGCAGTAAAAATGGGCGTAATCGCCGGACAAGAAAAAGATAGCAGTAAAAAAGTAAAACTCCGTCAGCACATTGCGCGGTTAAACACTGCCCGACGGCAGAAACAACTCGGTATTTCCCTTGCAAAATGAGAACCAAAAAAGGAACAGTCGTCAGCAAAGCCGGCAACAAAAGTGTTGTCGTAATCGTTCATCGCTACGATACTCATCCAAAGTATAAGAAGCGTTATCGTATTTCGAAAAAATTCCATGCTCACGATGAGCAGAATAAGGTTCAGGTCGGTGATGAGGTTTTGATCAAAGAAACCACCCCGATCTCAAAGAACAAGCGTTGGGAAGTAATTTCCGAACAAGAACTTTCTCAGTCTTAAACACAATGATCCAAGCTCAATCGATTTTGGCAGTGGCCGACAATACCGGCGCAAAAGAAGTAATGTGTATTAAAGTGCTCGGTGGCTCAAAGCGTCGCTATGCACGCGTGGGCGATGTTATCAAGGTCGCCGTAAAAAAGGCTGCACCGCGTGGCATCGTAAAAAAGAAATCAGTACAAAACGCAGTAATCGTTCGCCAAGTGCGCGACATCCGTCGTCGCGACGGTTCACGTATCCGGTTCGATGAAAACGCCGTCGTGATCGTTGGGCAAGATAAAATCTCACCCCGAGGCACCCGTGTGTTTGGTCCGGTGGCACGTGAACTCCGTGGGTCTGGCTATCAGAAAATCGTCTCTCTAGCGCCAGACGTACTGTAAAACAAATCAATCGTAATGTAAGCAGCTCCCCTCGGGGAGCTGTTTTTGATTAAAGGCAGATTTCTGCTTTTTCTGATACACCCCCTTTGTATGAAGATTGCATTGCCAGTAGAAGATTCCTCCTTTTTCATTCACCGAGACCTCGCTCTTTTGTGCGTAAATACTGCCGTTAGACTGGCGGATACGGTATCTGCGCGCTGGAGCATCAGTTCTGATGTGCTTCTTGTAAAAACCGGTACAAAGAAAAAAGTTCGCCATACATTGGGCTTTGCTCGGCTGACATGTATTCGATGCACCCGAGATGCGATGTTTATAAAGATTCCTCCAGTTTGGATATTGTTGAGATCGGGTGAGCTCTTGTTAAGCTCCGAAAGCCGCTCTTGACAAAATATCCTATAAATACAAAGATATCGCCTTATTTTATACATCATGAACGAGCGAATACAATCTCCATTCGAAGAAAACTATATCAAGGCGATTTTAAAGTCACGGATGAATACAAGAGAGCGTCTGGAACAATTGCTTGATTATGTCACCGAAATCGCAAGTGGAAATGCAGATGTTATACCGCAACAATCGAATGATGAGCAGCTGATCAATTTTATCCGCTCACACATCGATAGCACCCCATTGAGCAAATTCACCAAAGGACTATGCGGCGCATTGAATGCTCTGATCAAAGAAGAGCAGCTACAAGAAGCCTTTGTTGCCGAAAACAAGACTCTCTTTGTCGATATCGATCCATCCATAAGTCAAAACCAGCGAAATAATTTAACGCGCTTTGCCCTGCAAACCATTTCTGATGTTGTTTCCGATCAAGTTGATCGTACCGTTCAATCGCAGATATCATCAGCCTCGAATTACAGTTTTTAAATTTTACACAGTCGCCGGCCGAAGAAAGAGGATGGGAAGTAAGAGCTGATTTTACGATTCAACTGCAGCCAAAATCGCCACTGCAGAATGGCTCTATCACCATTTTTTACCCGCAGCAGAAAGAATCAACTTAGGCTAAACTTTAGGTAACATCTCATTTCTTTTTGAGCGAGTAGAAGATGAATGAAACAAAGTTCCATCAGGATTGTCTCTGGGCGATCAAGGAATCTCGCTATCCACCAATCGAACAACTGCAAGAATATTGCATTCGCATCTTGCTGCCCGGCGACACAGAACCAGAGCCCGTTTCTAAAACGCACATACCTATATTTGAGTTCATTCGAAAACAAATACAAGAAAATTGCGTACAACTCAATGCTTTTGGCGAGGTCTTTGCTACCCTGAATCAAACCCGGGAATCGATTGCCATGCTTGAAGCTGCAAGTAAAATGCTACACGACAAAACGCCGAGTGGTGCACGAAGGATTTCTTTTTTGTCTGACCTCGATGCACTTCATGAAAGCCAAAAAGCCTTTATGATCTATGAAATGATAAAAAACTTTCAACAGAATGCCTTATTCACGAGTATCGATTTTCAGCCGGAGCACATTTGCTCACTGCTCTTCGTGCCAATTGAAAAGAAAACAAAGAGCGGTTCGGATCATTCGGTGATAACAGTAAAGGTGAATTATCGACTTGAAACTTCGAATATGGAAGTTGCGGGCGAGGCTACTTTGGAGCTGACTGCAGATACATAAAATCCTGGCTTTGAATCGGGGTTTTAGTTTTAACTCCGTATTATTAGGAAGCCATGGTAAATCCAGAAAAATTCAACGAAATCCAATTCTTTCCGCAATCAGTTCTAATAACCATTATAGTGCGATTTACCAGTTAGCGAAGCAGATGACTTTGGCACCAAACAGAAAAATTATCCAAGCCATTTACAAAAGCAATGCGCTCGTGAGTTCTCTGATTCATTTTCAAGTTCTGTTCGAAAAGACTTGATCGAGCATTTGAGCTGGTTTTTTTTATTGATAATTCATCGATGTTTTTCGAGTCGTGTATTTTGGCGTTTCGCACAAGAAACTGCTAGTAAACTGGGCGATTTACCGGAGTCTCTCATCAGTTCCGCAACACTTCAATCGCTGCTTAGAGCCTAGGTGATGATTTCCTAAGTTTCCTCTTTGTTGTTTATCCGACCAAAAAATGCCTTCAGTTTGCTTATGTATTGCTCGATGTTCTCGGCAATGCCACGATTATGTGAACCGGTGATCGTGACGAATTCTTTTTCAACCATCGTTGCTTTTTGAAACAGATCGGATCCATGTTGATAGGGGATTGCTTCATCTTCGGTGCTGTGAATAATAATCAGAGGTGTTTTAACCCCTACAATTCGTTCAGCGCTATTCAACGGAAATTTGAGCAGGAGTCTGATCGGTATCATCGGGTATATTTCGGCGATCAATTTCTCTAATGAATAAAATGGCGATTCGAGCACGATGGCATGCAGATCATTTTTCTCAGCGAGATACACCGCTGCACTGCACCCAATCGACTCACCCCAAGCAATGATATTCGATTTATCAATCCCTTTCTCGTTTTGTAAAAACTGCAATGCAGCTTCGGCATCTTGAAAAAACTCTGTCTCATTTTTTGGTAATTCGCCCTCACTACGACCAAACCCGCGGTAGTCGTACACCAAGCCGCTCATACCGAGTTCGCGAAAAACCTCAAGCTGGTCGCGATATAAACTGACATTACCGGCGTTACCATGGCTAAACACCACCGTTGGAGCATCTTCAATTTTTGCATCATAAAACCAGCCATGCAAAACAAGTCCATCCGCCGTTTCAAAGTATACATTTTCTACCTCAATGCCTTCGGGGCTTAACGATTTAAGGGGTGAGCTATGAAAAATAAGACTGCTCTGCTTTATGTAAAGTGTGGCACAAATCACCAAATAGAGAGCAAGGGGAATAAGGGCGAGGATGATGAGAATCTTCTTAACTTTTTTTCGAGTCATTTTATGGTGCCTTATCGATGTGTGTAACTATAGAGGCTTATGCCACTTTTTGCCAGGTTTGTATTTACAGGATAATCACTATGATATTTTGAACTATTCCATTGCTATCATGGGTTTCTGTTTTTACGCACGAGAGAGAGATAAAAAAAAGATTTGACACCGGTAGGTTTATTTAGGCAGAATAGCTCGGCAATTTTTGTTTCACTGTGCTTAAAAATAAGGCATCAACGGTTGGGCGCACACATCGCGCATTTAAAGTTAAAAAAGGTGATACCGTTGTGGTGATAACCGGTAAGGATAAAGGAAAAAAGGGCACGGTAATGCGTGTCATTCCTGAAACCGAACGCGCAATCGTCGAAAGCGTGAATATGGGCACTCGCCATGTGAAAGCAAAAGGCAAGGCTCAAGGAGGGAGGGTGCAAACCGAAAACCCGATTCATCTTTCGAACTTGAAAGTGATTTGCCCGGAAACGAAAAAAAGCACACGTGTTGGTTTCGAAACCGGCAAAGACGGTAAAAAGTATCGTGTTGCGAAGGTATCGGGAACGAACATCGAAAAAGCATTTGTTAAATCTTAAAACCAATGTCACTTCTTACAGAATATCGGCAGAACGTATCGCCTTCGTTGGCGAAAAAAACGGGGCGCAAGAACCCGCACGCTTTACCGCAATTTACCAAAATAACCGTTAATGTCGGTATTGGTAAATACATGACTGGTGAAAAAACACCGGCTACCGTAATCGACGGTATTGCAAAAATCACCGGTCAACAACCGGTTGTGCGAAACGCACGTATGTCGATCAGTAATTTTAAGCTGCGTGAAGGCATGCCGGTGGGGGTTACGGTTACACTCCGTAAGCAAAAAATGTACGACTTTCTCGAACGACTCATTAAAGTAGTTTTTCCACGTATTCGCGACTTCCGCGGGTTCTCTCCTAAGGCTTTCGACGGACGTGGCAACTACTCACTCGGAATCAGCGATCACTTGATCTTCCCTGAAATTCCTACCGATGAGATCGTTAAATCATTCGGCGTTCAAATCACTTTCTCTACCACAGCAGAAAATGATGAAGAAGCACGAATGCTGTTTGATGAGTTTGGTTTTCCTTTTCGTAAACAATAATGGCTAAGAAATCGATGATGGTAAAGGCAGAGAAGAAACGTCAAGAGGTAACCAAAGCGTATTCAAAAGGAAAAAAGGCAGAAAAGGGAGTTCGTGCATACAACGACTGTGCGAAGTGCGGACGTACCCGTGCTTATATTCGATTCTTCGGCTTATGCCGCATTTGCTTACGAGAAGAAGCTCGTAACGGAAACGTCACCGGTTTGCATAAGGCGAGCTGGTAATCCGATATTTTTTTAAGAACCAATGTATACCGATCCGATTGCAGATTTATTGACTCGTATCCGAAACGCTTCTCGTGCGGGGAAAGGTGCTTGCACCATTCCGTACTCAAAGCAAAAGGAGCAGATCTTGCAAGTACTGGAGCAAAAAGGGTTTATCGAAAAATCACGCGTTGATCGCACCGGAAAGTTCCCAGAACTTCATGTAAGTCTGAAAGAGAATAAAAAAGATATTGAACTCAAGCGTACGAGTAAAGCGGGTCTGCGACGCTACTATAAAGCAGAAGATATCAAGCCCGTTATGAACGGATATGGCATTTCGATCATCACTACGAGTAAGGGGGTTATGACAGGTGAAGATGCCAAAAAAGAGGGGATTGGAGGAGAGCCGATTTGTGAAGTCTATTAATTTCATTACCAGCACGATATGTCACGTATAGGAAAATTACCGGTCGTCCTCCCACAAGGTGTCGAAGTCAAAATCGATAACTCGGTGGTGACAATAAAGGGCAAAAAAGGGGAGTTGAGTCAACCAGTTCACCCATTGGTACAGGTTGAACAGAAAGAAAACGAGATCATCGTTTCGATCAAAGAAGAAACCAAGGAAGAAAAATCTTTATGGGGTTTGACCCGAGCCTTGCTCAACAACATGGTTACAGGCGTTACCGAAGGTTTTGAAAAAAGGCTTGAAGTAATCGGAGTGGGTTATCGTGCAAACGCAACCGGAAAGGCAATCACGCTAAATCTCGGATTTTCACATCCGGTAGAGATGCAAGCTCCGGAGGGAATCACGGTTGAGGTGGATAAAGACACCAAGCATGTGGTAATTACTGGAATCGATAAGCAAAAGGTCGGACAATTCGCCGCTGAGATTCGGTCACTACGCAAACCAGAACCGTACAAAGGTAAGGGTGTTCGCTACGTTGGCGAGTACGTAATACGCAAGGTCGGTAAATCTGCCGCTAAAAAAGGATAATGTTTAATAAGATATGAATAGAACCAAGCATCAGCATCGAGCTAACCGAGGAAACCGAATTCGAAAATCGATTGGAGACGGAAGCACCGAACGACCTAGAATGGTGGTTAACTGCAGCAATAGCAGCACTTTAGTACAAGTTATCGATGATTCAAAAGGCGTAACTGTAGTGTCATCGCATTCAATTAAAGAAAAGAGTGGTGGTAACATCGAAGCTGCGAAGAAAGTCGGTGAAGATATTGCAAAGAAAGCTACTGCAGCAAAAGTAAAAACAG
Source organism: uncultured Candidatus Peribacteria bacterium (assembly GCA_964584385.1). Lineage (GTDB taxonomy): Bacteria > Patescibacteriota > Gracilibacteria > CAIRYL01 > CAZOZW01. The sequence goes on along the minus strand of CAZOZW010000031.1, from coordinate 8,734 downwards.
TTATTTTCGACCGCAACGGTCACAAATTTCACGGACGAGTAAAGGCATTGGCCGAAGCGGCTCGCGCCGGCGGACTTTCATTTTAACGTAATCACGCATGAGCGAAAAAGAGAACACGAACGAACAGGTTGATAAGGACGTAGTAGAAACTGCTCCAAAGGCAGAAGCTGCTCCTAAAACCGAAGAAAAAACCGAACCTGCGGCAAAAGAACGGCCCCGTGGAGACTCTCGTGGTGGACGAAATCGCGGAGGTCAGCGAGGCGGAGGTCGTGGAAGAGGCGGCGAGCGTGGAAAACGCAGAGGACGAAGAGGCGATCAGCGTGAAGAGAAGGAATTCGAAGAAGAGCTCTTACAAATCGACCGTGTTACACGTGTGGTAAAAGGAGGGCGCCGATTGCGCTTTCGGGCAACGGTAGTTATCGGAGATCGTAAGGGTCGAGTGGGCTTAGGAGTCGACAAGGCTGCCGAAGTACCACAGGCCATTCAAAAAGCGGTTCGTAATGCACGCAAGAATCTGATCAAGGTGCCGATTGTAAATGGTACTATTCCACACGAAATGAACTTAAAGTTCAAAGCCGCCAAAATTATGATTATGCCTGCCAAGTCGGGTACCGGAGTAATTGCCGGTGGAGCGATGCGTAAAATAGCCGACCTTGCCGGAATTGAAGACATGCTCGGTAAATGTATTGGTACAAAGAATAAAATCGCCAGTGGTAAAGCTATGATCTTAGCACTTTCGAGTTTTAAAGAAGCAGACGCCAAAAAGGTCGAAACAGAATCAAAAGCGAAGCCTGCTGCCAAGAAAGAGGGCAATGAAGTAGCGGCATAACTTATCTCTATTACGAATATTCATCATGAAACTTCACGACATTAAACCGGCAGCGGGATCACGCAGGAAAAAAGTTCGTCGCGGACGAGGAGACTCGTCGGGGGCAGGGAGCTTTAGTGGACGAGGTTGCAAGGGGCAGAATTCACGTTCAGGAGGCGGTGTTCGCTTGGGCTTTGAAGGAGGTCAAACTCCCCTACTCCGTCGTACACCAAAGTTACGAGGATTTAAAAACCCTTGCAGAATAGAGTATAGAGCAATCAACCTGTATATTCTAGAAGATAAATTCGCCGACGGCGATAAAGTGACTCCTGAAACCTTGGTAGAAAAAGGAGTGGTGAGCAGTGTTTCAACCCCAGTAAAAATCTTGGGCCAAGGCGAACTTACCAAAAAGCTGACATTTGAAGGCGTTGTGCTTTCTAAGTCAGTTGCTAGTAAGCTAGGTGTTAAACAAGAGGTAACTGAAAAAAAGGAACCCAAGAAAAAGAAATAATTACATGGTTATCGAAAGAGATAGAAGCCACCGCAAGGTGGTTTTTTTGATTAATACAGAATTTTTAGAGCAGCTTTGCTGTAAACCGATTTGGTTATTTCGAATATCGCCTTTACAAAAAGTTATTCATGTTGTTTGATATTTTTACGGTTTTTTTATAATCCCTGCTCTAGTATTGACTATCGCTAGATTATTCAATTCTCTTATACGTTTACCATAGATTTCGGTTGTATTATTTATTTTTAATATTGATAAAACTTTGCTAATCTTAACAGATACCTCCTGGCAAGAATTCTTACAGATATAGAAAAACTTTGCAGAAACTCATTTTCTAAGACTTCGCAGATGAAGAAAACAAATACAAGCAAGCTATTGATATCACTCGTCATACCAGTGCACAATGAGGCTGAAAGTCTTGAGCATTTTTATAAACAGCTAAATGCGGTGCTCAAAAAAATAGATTATGACTTTGAGATTATTTTCGTGAATGATGGTAGTAGTGATTCTTCTGGTGAAATTCTAGATAATCTCGAAGCTAGCGATGAGCGGGTCTGCCATATTGAGTTCTCGAGAAATTTCGGTAAAGAACAGGCAGTGAGTGCCGGGTATCATCAGGTTTTGGGTGAGGCGGCATTAAGCCTCGATGCCGACTTGCAGCATCCGGTAGACTTAATCCCCGATTTTATTACCAAGTGGGAAGAAGGCGCCGAGGTCGTTGTTGGGGTGCGCAATCAAACGAAGAGCGACAGCCTAATTAAGCGAGTAGGTTCGCACTGTTTTTACAAAATTATCAATCGAATCTCCGAAGTACACATCATACCGCGTTCTACCGATTAGAGTTGTGATCGATTCGCTCAATACCATGCCCGAGCGCTCACGCATGACCCGCGGATTGATTGACTGGCTTGGCTTTGAGCGTGATTTTGTCCATTTCGATACTATCGATCGCGCTTACGGCAGCGCCTCGTTCAGTACGATTAAGCTATTTAAATTGGCTCTTGTTAGTATTATTACCTTTAGCTTGGTACCACTGAGGTTGGCTGTTTATTTAGGAACTTTGATAATGTTGTTCTCGGGTACGTTGGGAGTTTTTATGTTATTCGATCGCTATGTGTTCGATTGGGGTTTTCAGTTTTCGGGTCCGGCGATCTTGGCAACTATCATCCTGTTCATGGTTGGCCTCGTGCTCATCTGCCTTGGGCTTCTTGCTTACTATATCGGACATATTCACCAAGAAGTTTTAGCAAGACCATTATACGTGGTTCGACATAAAAGAAGAAAACGTACTTAAAAAAAGCCCCGCCTTACCGACGGGGATTGACTGCAAAACTAAATCACCGCTCGACCTTTCTTGGTGCAAACACCGATTGCTTTTGAACGAGTGATCGTTTCATCGAAATGCCCAACAGGCACTATTTTAAGACGAAACAGATCTGAATCGCGATGTTTGATTCGAATCAATGGTTCATCTTCCCCGTTAAAATATCGAACATTTTCATGAATCGGATGTATTTTACCTTCTTTGTTAAAGTTGTACCAAGTCAGAGTTGCTTTCACAGAATTACCTTTTGTTCCAATTCTTAACTCGCAATCGCGGTATAAGTACATTGGAATAAAGCTCGAAATCCAATTCTTTCCGTACTGCACTCTGGCATGAGAAGAATCGGTGCCGCCTACCAAAAAGGCAATGATTATCAGTGCGATTAATGCAATGTGAATGAAGTACTGTTTCATCTTGTGCTCCGTTTTGCATGTAAAGGTTCGTGCCGCAAATCGTTTTTGCCGATTCTATTTGGCAACAATGGTTATATCAACCAGGCGGATTGTATATGAGGAGGATGTTGTTGGTAAAGAAAAAAGCCCCACATCCATATGGGGCAAGAACTCATCTTAATGACAGTTGTATAGCTGGAATTCGGCGACTACTACAAAGGTAGCAAGACCCGGCTCTGGAATGACCAGTGTGGCGAGTTGCGGATAACCCATCGTAGATATCTTGAATTTTTCCTCAGTTGGCTCATCAACCTTCGGCAACGTCTTTATAAAGAAGTTTTGCGATCCGTCTTCACTCGGTTCTCCATCGATCTGCGCCGGTCCACCGGCATAAACAATTCGAATATAGCAGCTCTCATAGCCCATTGTGTTTTCAAAACGAGTGCGAAGGGTGGCGTTTGGTTTGCCATCGGTTACGTTCCAAAGTACTTTGGCAATTATCGTGTTCTCACCCCAAACTTGCGGAGTTAGTTCTAAACAACTACCGCGCCACTCGGGGCGGTTATCACTGCCGGGGTCGTCGCTCGGGCAAGCCGGGCAATCGGTGCTCGAGGATGAGTTTGAATTCGCATTGCAACTCACGTTGTACGAATTCGTCTTACTCAGGTCTATTAATTCACCGGCAAGTACCGGCGGTATATTTCCTAACAAAAGGCTTAGGCTTGGTAATACCAATAATATTAGTTTCTTCATTTCAATCTCCATTTCTCATCTTTTGTAACAGATCCAAATCCTTGTCATTTAAGATGTAAAGGTTCAAAAACTTTTTCAGTCCGTAAGGCCAATCCTTCGGCAAAAAAGCCTGCTCAGTTGAGCACAGCTATTTTGCTTGAGAATTAACCACATGTCAAATTTAGTCTTTGCTTAATGCGAATCGTTTGCATTAAGCAAAGACTGTAATCATTACAGTTGCCATTATATAAACAAATAGAGCGTATTGACGGATAATTGTTTTTGATTGTTATTCTGCGATTTTTAAATCTATGTTACGATGGGCTTATTGTAAAAGGAAGATGAAGATTTTGTGGATGAGCTGGAAAGACATCTCCAACCCGCTTGCTGGTGGAGCTGAGGTGATTACGAACCAACTGTGTTCGCAATTAGCGGCAAATGGTCATGATGTCACCTTACTGTGTTCGGGTTTTACCAGTGCCGAGCACAAACAAGAACTTAACGGGTACCATGTGATTCGCGTTGGCAGCCGGTACTCGGTGTATCATAATGCGCGAGTGCATTACCAAAAGTATATGCGCGGTAAGTTCGATTTAGTAGTAGATGAAGTGAATACAATGCCGTTTTTTGCGAGTAGATATGTAACCGAGCGAAACATTCTATTCTTTCACCAGCTGTGCCGCGAGATCTGGTTTTACCAAATGCCGCAGCCAATCAGCACTCTTGGATATTTGCTCGAACCGCTGTATTTACGTTGGCTTAATAAAAACCCGGTCATCACTGTTTCAAATAGTACTATGAACGATCTGATCAAATACGGGTTTGATCCGAAAAAAATCTCGATCGTCAGCGAAGGAATCGACCTAACCCCGTTAACCGAGGATGAATTCAAACAGCAAGATGGTGGCGCAAAATTCGCATCGCAAAAGATTTTGGCGCTGGGAGCGTTTCGTGAAATGAAGCAAACTTTGCATATTGTAAAAGCGTTCGAGCAACTTAAAAATCGTTTACCAAATGCCACGCTTGAGCTCGCCGGCGATACAGCAGGTAAATATGCGACTGAGGTTTTAGCGTATATCGAGCAATCGTCGCATAAAGAATCGATTATTGTGCATGGCAGGGTTTCGTTTGAAGAAAAAATGCGATTGATGCGTGAAGCGTCTTGTATTGCAGTGGCGAGTATAAAAGAGGGCTGGGGATTGATCGTGACTGAGGCGAACTCACAGGGCACCCCGGCGGCGGGCTACAATGTTGATGGTTTGCGTGATAGTATCCGCAATAATGAAACCGGCTTGTTGGCAGAAAAGAACAATCCGGATGGTTTAGCAGATGCACTCTTTGCGTTACTGACGAACAAGGATTGGTATTTGCAGATGCGAGATGTAGCGTGGCAGTGGAGTAAGCAGATCACTTTTAAAAAGTGTTACAAAGACTTTTGTAAAGCAGCAGAAATAGAGTAAATCTGTCGAGAAGTCTTGATAAAGGCAAGTCAGTTAGTTGTAAATCTAAATTGGCAAAAGTTAATATGATTACATTTACAGCAAGAATGATCATTATGTTTAGTATTGGGCGCACCACTTGCGCCGGTTTTTTGGTATTAAAAAAGCCCTCGAACATTGAGGGCTTAAATATGAATCAGTTTTATTAGTCAGTAGGCTCGTGGTCTTTGAGATTAAGCATAGTGCCAACTTTGTCGAACTGTTCTTTGAGCTCGTTTATATTATCTGCTATCGGTCGACTCGTATTTCCGAATACTTGTGCATCGTATTGGTCTTCGAAAGATTCTGGTGTATATTTTGTTCCATCATCAATTTGGATTGAAGTTTCTGCCTCAGTTACAGGTGACTCATTTAGTGGCATTATTTATAAAAAAAAGAAAATTGCGTGCCGAATGATTCTTTAATTGCGGATATGTGTCAACAGGCGTTTATAATTTTTAATAGATTCACCACCTGCAGTGCTATTCGGCTTATCATACAGCCCTTATTCATTATCAAGTTTGCCAACGGTGAATCATTGACACGACTGTTGCAAAAAGTACAATAGTTCGTAGATTCCGCTTAGCGCACTTAAAGCGTGCAGCGAGTGGCTCTTTTACAAAACGTGCGGAGAAATCTTATGAGAACCTATCCAGGTGATGAAGAATTGTTGATTACTGAATGTGGTGCCAGATTTATACCGAAGAGCATGAAGGAAGAAATCTTCGATGTTATTTTCGACCCCTGCAGATCGATTTGTTTTAAGGTTTTAGACTCTTATCATCAGATTTTTTTTGAAAAGATGGTCTATGCCAGCTCAATCACTTTTATGCCGTGCTGCGTTTGCCCAAACAATGGGGTGATCATCGCAGAAACAAATACCGGTCAAAAGTGGATAGCGAATGTACTGTAAGCGTTTTGTTTACCCGGCTGATTGAGTCCGGGTTCTTTTTGCTTGCCAAATTTTTAAAAATGCCTAAAATACCGTTTTGTAAAGTATTCCGATTCGTAATTATTTTCGAGTATACTTTCGCACCTTAAAAATCATGATCAAACGTTAGGCGTGAGGCAAAAAATGAGTATTAAAGTATTTTTTAGTCTTGTCGACATCAATATGTCAAATTACCCTTTAATACCTGAGAACAACGGTGCACGTGTTGTATTTGCAGGCGAGCCTGTTATTGCTTACCTCATAAATGCTTCGCTTGAAGCCGTAAATGTGGGATGGTTTGCAAAAGGAGTTTGTAATAATCGACAGAAACTTCTACCGGCAGGTGAAACCTTACGAATACCATTTGCAGTCGAAGACAAGGATGTAAAAGATTTTGAATTGACTGTTATGGAGTACGCCTCATGTTCGGTTCAGAAATTCCCCTTTAAAGTGCTTGAAGTAGCGGATGTGGAATTGCTGTAAGCCCATGATGTTTGCCCCTTGCTGTTGCGAGGGGCTTTTTGCTTGCCAAAAATAAAAAAATCACTAAAATGCTTTTGCATTACAGCAATCCGCCAAAACTTGGCAGGAGCGCTTTTGCTCTTTGATATCATATCACTAACAGCATCTGAGGAGGTGCGACATGAGCATTGAAACTAGTTTTAGCGTCACGGAAAGTAACAAGCCGTTGATTCCGGTTGGAAAAACTCTTTACGTGTTTTTTGATGAGACAGTGATTCTCTCTCTAAAGAATAAATACGATTATCCGGTCGTTCTTGAGATCAGAAAGACACAAGGTTGCCCGATTCAGGATTTCTATTTCGAAAAGAACGGCGAGCACATCTTCACATTCGATTTTCTTGGTGACCAAGGTGAGACAACCGTGTTCTCGTGGCGCCTGAAAGATACATCTGAATGGAATCGGACGACCTTTATTCAGCAGTAGTTAATGATATCTTCCCGCGTAATCTCTCGATTTTAGTTTGAGAGATTGGGCGGGTTTTTTTGACATTGCAGAAAACCTGTGTAGAATGCGTTTGTTGTTTGTGCCCGCTTGAGGCAATTCACGTGAACTTTGAAAAGGAGAAAAATCATGCTCGCAAGTAAAATTGCAGAAGAAACCATAGTTGGGTTTCAGATAAATTCTGTTTTAGTAAGCGAAGAAGCGGTTACTCTTGCGGAGGGCGAGGCAGTTTCGATTGCGATGATGTGCCCTGCAGATATGTTTGCAACCGTGTACTGGAGTGTGGATGGCAAGCAGTACGATGCAACTCTCGATCTTGCTAAAGGATTGCATGATTCAGTTATTTCTTTCGATCACCATAATTATCCGCCGCTGTCGAAACTGGAGATTTGGGTTTGTTGTTGCGGTGGTGTAACACTCGCCCAGCTGAATGTAAATCTTGCGCCATCTCTGTACTAATTTTTCAAAGTTTTATCCCGCTCTTAGCGGGATTTTTCTTGTAATTTATTCTTTAAGTTGTAAAATAAATTTTGCTTGTTTTTCGCTGCGATTTTTTCGGTGGCGTTTAGCAGCCAGGATCTTTAAAAAAAGAGGAGTTTAACAATCCATTCATACGAGGTTTATCATGAAGAAGAATAAAAATAGGCACGCCGCGTCTATTGGTTCGGTCTTTGAGTTAAAAATAGAAGACCACATGTTTGTACTCGAAGTTCAGGAGATTCATCATCATTCGGTGGAGGTTAATATCAAAGATAAGCGATTTGATGATTACACGATGAAAATATCTGAAAATCAGATTTTTACAATGTTGTATTTTGGCGACAACATTTCCGTTCAATTGCTGTGCGTGCAGGACGCAATGGCGTTTCTTAAAATTGTTGGAGACGGCTTAATCGTCACCCGGCAAAGCCACGTGAAGCCAAGGCTGCTAAAAAGCGGCGTGATGTTGGTATCGATTTTTTTTGGTTAGAAATAGAAGGAGAATGGATTCTCCTAAAAATAACTCCTCTTCTTTCTTCGCCTTTTTGGTGATGCAAAAATACGAGATATAAATGCGGGCTTTAAGCGCAAGAACCAGATTTAAAATTTATATTTTGCAGATATGAATGTAACCCGTCTTGAAAACCGCCAGTGAACTGGGTGGTTAACAAGACTGCCTTGATTCGATTTAACGAAAAGACTTTGATTAGTAGAGTTGGATCGTAACGCGACGTGATGAGTCCCTCTTTTTAAGGGGGAGGCAGGGGGTTTAAGCTTTCTCTATTTCTCGGAGTATGTTTTACAATCACCATTCAATGTACCCTATGGCGAAGTAAGTGGCTTGAACGAGTACAGAAGATGTGAACGTAATCTAACCTGAAGACCGCCAGTGAGCAGGACGATAAAAGTGACGCCATAAATGGTATTTCATCCGTTACCGATTTTAGCTAGGCTAGGCATATGAAAATACTCGTTACCGGCGGCAGCGGTTTTATTGGCGCAAATTACATTCATCATGTTTTGAGTTCAACCGATGATGAAGTCATAAACCTCGATAAGCTGACCTACGCCGGCAACGAAGCAACGAATGTAAAATGCCAGGGTGATGCGCGCTACC
>CAZOZW010000030.1:0-22107 GCA_964584385.1 uncultured Candidatus Peribacteria bacterium | reverse complement strand
CGGACAGATGGAGTTTTCCGCCGAATGGAACAACCAAACCACCATCCGCGACGGTGACCTCGACAGTGACTGGCATCTCTACACCCTTACCTACGACGGATCGAAAGCAACCGCCAACCTCACCCTCTATATCGACGGCGAAATAGTCGCCACCGGCAACCAATCCGGCAACAACGAACATGAGGACAAAGCCTGGCTGATCGGCAGAGCCACCCACAACCAATACGATAACGCCTGGATCGGGGAGATCGATGAGGTGAGGGTGTATGATAGGGCATTGACGGCAGAAGAGGTGGGGGAACTGTATAACGGGACACAGCAGTAAACATCAGGTCTGAAGAAGAATGGAATAGAAGAAAGGAGGGCGAGAGTCCTCCTTTTGGTTAGTTGTGTTTCCTTTTTTTCTTTAACCAAGTAAGGGAAATACTACCAAAAACAATTACTGCAGCGATAGCTATAAAGGCACCAGGCAACAACATATTATTTTGTTTCCAGATTTCCTCCGTTTTTAAATCAATGCTTAAGTGTGTTGGTTCAACCGTATCCTTTACTACCGGTTTTCCCATCCCGGTTTCCAGCATCGCATATTTTAGATCAACATGTTTTGATTTTGGGAGTTCAAGCTGAACGGCATACTGCTCAGCTTTGTTGATAATTCCTTGTTTGAATGCTTCATAATCACGATAGAAATCAATCAACTTCAATTTGCCAGTTGCAGCATCTGTATACAGTGATTCCCTAGTACATTCATTATCTGAAACATCGTCCTGTTTACAAAGCTCTTTTAAAAACTCTGTCGGTGAGAGTAGTTCTTTCCACTTAGCAGCAGTGTGATTAGTATTTGTCTTGGTGAATAACAATCTGTTTTTGTCGACCAACTTCTCACATTGACCACCTTCACAGACTATTGAATTGATTAATACTGAATTATCGACAACCCTCTCCCCATCTTCGTATACCGTGAGTTCATAATAATACTCCGCCGTGCTGTGAACTGGAAAAGAGAAAATGCTCAAAACTGCAAATATAATAAAGCCCGATTTTTTCACCTTTAGTTAAATAGTTCTCTTTATTCTACCAAAAATCCCGCCAAAAAAGAATGCGCATCATTCGCAATACCGAATCATAGAAAACACTCTTCCCATTTCTCTAAACAAAAGGTATCTTAGGGCAAGCGAATTGTGTATTTTTCCTGCGATTAAAGCAAAAATCACCACAAAAAGGCAACCAAAACGCTTTTCAGAATGTATTGTTTGCAGTGGGCGAATGCTATAGTCGGTAACCCAAGCGCAATAGTAGCCGGGTGTAGTATTCATTTTTACTACCGGTTCTGTGCCGCAATCAGGTTGCAAGATTATTCGTTTATCATAACCAAAATACACTCTTGTGTTGCGGCGTAATGTGTCTTTCGTGGTGCAAGAATCCAGCATCGTAAAGCAATGCGGAACAAGAGCCAAGAATCTTATTTAATCAGCCGAACAAGAAAATGCTTGTAGTATTCTCGTTTCTCTGTAAGATAACGCTGTTTACATCAATTTATGGAAAAATCAACTTTTGATACTTTGGGTCTTTCGCCCGAGATTTTAGACGCGGTTACTGCCAAAGGCTTTACCGAGCCCAGCCCGATTCAGGCACAGGTGATTCCGCTTTTGCTCAAAGGCAAGCGCGATATAATTGGTCAGGCGCAAACCGGTACCGGGAAAACCGCCGCTTTTGCTCTGCCACTTTTACAATTGATCGATGCCAAAGCACGGCAAACCCAAGCGATCATTTTGGTGCCAACCCGCGAGTTGGCAATGCAGGTTTCGGCCGAGATCGCCTCGTTTCGGGTTCCTGCCTCGCCAACGGTAACCGTGGTGTACGGCGGAAATAACATGCATACCGAACGAAGCGCGCTGTCACGCAATCCGCACATTGTTGTTGGTACGCCGGGGCGCGTGCAGCATCATATTCGTAGCGGCAGCTTAAACCTAAAAAGTGCGCGCTATTTTGTGCTCGATGAAGCCGACGAAATGCTTAATTTCGGCTTTCGCGAAGAGATCGAAAAAATCCTTGCGCAAACCCCAAAAGAGCGCCGGGTACTTTTATTCTCTGCCACAATGCCAAAAAGCATCTTGCAGATAGTACAATCGTACATGGGCGAGCACGACCGGGTAACGGTAAAGGCGAGCGAGATGACGAATAAAAACATCACACAGCAATATTATTGCGTAAAGGCGAAAGATAAATTCGAGGCACTTTGTCAGATCATCGAACACCAAGTGGCGTTTTATGCGATTGTGTTCTGCAGAACAAAAAACGAAACCGACCTTATCGCTAGTCAACTCGCGGCGCGACATGTGCGTGCCGAAGCGATTCACGGTGATATCGATCAAAGTCAGCGCGAAAAAGTACTTTCACGATTTCGCAATGGTGCGGTGCAAATCCTCGTCGCAACCGATGTTGCAGCGCGTGGCATCGACGTGACCGATCTTGATTTTGTCGTGAATTTTAGCTTACCCGATACCTACGAAGCCTATACCCATCGCATCGGTCGAACCGGGCGCGCCGGCAAAGCGGGGGTGGCGATGACATTCATCACCCGGGCACAGATGAGTCGCTTGCGGTTTTACGAACAAAAGCTCGGCGTTCGGCTCGAAAAAGGGAAATTGCCAACACCGGGTGATATTGTCGCGAAAAAGCAATTGGCGTTTATCGAGCGACTCGAACATACGTTAAACATTGGTGCCGAAAAGAAACACCTCGGTTTGGCGCGTGATCTGTTAACCGAAGTAGAACCCGAAAATGTGGTAGCGGCTTTACTCGCCGATGCCTATGGTAACGATTTCGATGCGAATCATTATCGCAAGATCGAAGATGATGGTACTCAGCATAAAGCCTTTGGTGGCGGCGGGGATAAGCAATCGTCATATAAGCGCTCCGGCTCATCGCGCGGTAGGCAAGGCGGCGGCGGTAAACGAGGCAAGGGCGGCGGCGGATCGTATTCTGACAAGCCGTATAACAGACAGGGCGGTAAGAAGAAGAAACGACGATAATCTATAATCCGATCTGAAAAATACTACATCTAAACGCGATTTGCCGTTTACATGTAGTATTTTTGGCTTTGTTATTTCAGCTATTTCGTCGATCTTTCTGATGCTCCGGCACATCAATTCTCGAAGATCCCCGTTGTATTCCTTTGCGAGCCGCTACACTTTTGGCACAGGCTCATTGTAAAAGGGTGTTGCGAAGAGCCTTTGGCTAAGCATCAAGCCGGATGATCTGCGCCGATTCGCGCTTCGTAATCGGGAATGAGCCGAGCTTTCAACAAGTCGGGCTTAGTTATGGCAATTCAAAAAGCGTTAAGTAGAGACGCATTGCAATGCGTCTCTACCGCAAGCGAGTTGTGGGCAATTACGTCATTTAAACGGGGAGTTGTGTTTCAATGTGGTAGTTTGGAATCGCCCAACATAATACAAGTTCGATTATCTTTGGCTTGAGGGGTGAAAAACCTATTTGAATTTTGCAACCAATAAGCGTTAAATAAGAGCCATGAAAACGGTCTTCTTTCTAATTGGCATTGGGTACTTGTTTTGCGTGATTTATTACCGCTTTCGCCCCAAACCAAAAGGTATTAGCGGTAAGCCGAATCAGGTTTACGGTGTTTCGTCGAACAACGTTCGCTTTCTTGGCGAGCTGGGGCTGCCCGAAAACACCAATACCGATATAAAAGCCGAAACAGCAATCATCGATCTAATCGCAAAAAATATTAAGCAGGCCGAGAACTTTGTGTTTATGGATGTGTTTTTGTTCAACAAAAACAAAGCCGATTACAGTAAACACAGATCTGTTACCGGATTGATCGAGACCGAACTTGAGCGGCAAAAGCAGCTGCCACGCTATTTTTTAACCGATCCGTTCAATACGAGCTACCACACGGCGTTTTGCCCTTCGCTCGCCCAGCTGCAAGAAGTTGGCGTAAAGGTGATGTTTACCGATCTCGATCGACTCAACGATAATAACATCTTCTATGCCGGCATTTGGCGCTTATTCTTTCAGTGGTTTCAAACGAAGAACAAAACCCCATTGCCCAAGCTTATGCCAAACCCGATGGAGCCGTATCAGAAAACAACCCTTCGGGCATGGCTAAAGGCACTCAATGTGCGGGCGAATCATCGCAAAGTGATTATTACCGATAACCGCACGATCATCACTTCGAGTAATATCCACGATTCGGGTTCGCATTTTTTTAACAGCGGGCTACAGGTCATCTCTGCCGAAGTCGCTAATCATTATCTTACTGCCGGAGAGGCACTGTGCCGGGCATCCGGCTATGATATCACACTGCCAAAAAGTGTGAATGATGGTCTGCAATCAGCCGAACCAGACAGCACCATCATGCCGATCATGAACGAGCAGACCGGTCCGCAGATCATCGCCGATATCAAAGCAATGCCAAGCGGCGCACAGATTACCATTGGCATGTTGTTCGTTACCCACCGCAAGATCATTCGCGAATTAAAGCGAGCGGTAAAACGCGGTGTGCGGGTTGAGGTGATTCTCGATAACAATGCGATGAGTTTCGACATGGCGAAAAAAGGTTTACCAAATGCATATATTATCGATGAGCTCGGGGCGGCGGGCATAGAATGCTACTGGTTTCGCAGCCTTGAAAACGAGTATCATACCAAGTTTTTGTATTTGCGTTCTGCCGAGCGGTTTATCATAAATACCGGTTCGGCGAACCTTACCCGGCGTAGTTTGCTCGGTACCAATCAAGAAGCGAATATCCGTTTTGAAACCAATAATGCGAACGCAAAACCGGTGATCGAGGTTGAAGAATATCTCGAAAAACTCCATACACCGCAATACATCGAGCGGGTGCATCGCACCGATTACAAGCATCTTACACGAAAATTTTGGGTACGCATTGCCGAGGCAACCGGCATGGCGGGCTGGTAAAAACCATGAGAACACTTGTTCAACAAAGCGGCTTTACAAAATGGCAGATTTTAAAGATCGCTTTTTTCGTATGCGCGATTATTGCGCTTTTTGTTGCCGGGCAAGCGTACGATTTTGACATTCGACAAACGGTTGAAGAGATTAAGACTTTCTCACAAACGAATCCACTGCAGGCGGCACTGTGGTATGTGGCGATTTTTACGGCGATCAAGTTCTTGTTCGTACCGGCAACGCCGATGGCGGCTTTTGCGGGTTATATTTTTGGCGGCTTTTTGGGCAGTTTGATCTCGATTTTTACAATGACACTGGCTTCGGTGGCTATGTTCTATTTTGGCAGGATCATGGGCAAAGAGGCGATTGCCGAGCGCCTTGAGGGAAAATTTAAAACGTTTAAAAAGTATAATCAAAAGCTTGAACAAAACGCACTTTCTACCGTGGTGTTTTTGCGGATCGTCCCGTTGTTCCCGTTGGTGGTGGTGAACATGGGGCTTGGGGTGAGTCGTGTAGGCGTTTTCGATTACACGCTCGGTACTATCATTGGCATTGCTCCGGGGATGTTATTACTCGCTTTTTTCGGGGAGAATTTTACCGATTGGCAGAATCCGCTTTTATATGTTTTTGGCGCGTTGTATGTTGCCCTGCTTGTTGGCGCGGTTATTGTAAAGCGACGGGTTCAGATAAGTCGCTAGGTCATCAGCACATTCTTAACGAAGAATTCCGCTTGTATTCCCTCGCAAGCCGCTACGAACTTGGGTTAGGTCGAGGCGGGAGCAGGTGTTCGGGTCGGCAACCGGGTGGCAACACCTGCTCCTGATCGAGACTCTCTGGTTCAAAAATTTCTCAAGGTGATTTGCAAATGCTCACGCATGAGCAGGCTGCCCTCGCTACATTCTTGGCTTTACACCTGCTCTTGCCGAGCTCGGGCGATTTTTTGTATTAAAAATACTACACTAAGGCGTGACTCGCCGCCTTAGTGTAGTATTTTCGGTTTTTCTTCTCGTTATTCTGTTACAACCTCTTCATCTCCTGCAATGTCTGTCGTTACTTCTACAAGAACTCCTTCGTCTTCCGATGCTTCAAGCTCAATTTCCTCATCATTTTCTTCGGTGAGCTCTGCTGCCGGAAATCGCACTTGAATTTCGTAGGCATTGTCGTTTTCTGGTAAGCCGGTGGGGTTTGCTTTTTGTAAGATCAGGCTGCCGCTCTGCGTGTAGCGTTGCTCGCGAGCCGGGTTTTCAAACTCGAGTTCCGCTGAGAAATCCACATATTCTTCGGTCATCCAATCGCCGCTTGCTTCTGCTGTTGTTTCGGCGATGATCCTACCGTCCCAATCGGTTAAAACCACCGGAAACTGCCCCTCGAAATACCATGGTCCGCGCGCTTTTCCGGTAATATCAAGCGGGCTTTCAATCACTTCGTTGTCGTTTTGCGGTGAGCTGACCTTGATCAAAACACTTTTATCATCGGCAACTTCGCCCGGCACATCTACGCCGGGAGGATTCGAAGTATCTTCATATGGAATATCGTCGCAGGTTTTAACACAAACCGCCGCACACAGTTCGCTCCCCGGTTCGCAGCTGTTGCCACAGGCATTGAACGAACCGCCACGAGAATTACAGTCGTTGATCAGAATGCTATCGTCTTCGAGTTTTGAATCGTTGTAGATAACCTTACTGCCATAATCTTCTTCAATTGGCGCACGCGATGGCTGCTGGGGCTGATCTTCGGTATTCGCTTCGTCGTCGTTCGCCATTGGTGAACCTTCGGTGTTTTGTTGTGGCTCGGTATTGCCAAATTCAGGATTTGCCGAGTTGCGCGTGAATAACAACAGAACAATTGCGATGATAACAAGGATGATTACAAATATAATCAGAAACTTTAAAACTTTATCAGCATTTTTCATTGGTATAACAAAAATTAATTCATGACTCTTTATAAGGTTTTTTTCTTGAATTATCAATTGTATGCAATAATCGTCGCACTGACCGATGCACCAATCACCAATTCTTAATTGCTTTTCGAGCGCTGACCAATGTGATATAATTTTATAAATAGCGCAAAAATAAACACACAACTGTGAGTGAAACCCTCTTTTTATCGGGAACCTGCCTGTTCTTGGCAATAGCGGCGATTTTGTACCATTACACAAAAAACCTCATCATTCCGTTCGTAGGTTGGATGATGCTCGTCGGGGTGGCGTATAACATCGCCAAGGCGAAACTGGATGTTTTGAATAGTTGGCCGCCGCTCACACTTTCGCCCGATATCGTGATGCATTTGCTCGTCCCGCTCCTCGTGTTTGAAACCGGGCGTAAATTCCGTATTCGCGATTTTGACGAAGAAAAATACCCGATTCTGTTTTTTGCTTTTATCGGCTCGATCATCACCGCCTTTGCAATTGGTCTGCCAATTGCCTGGCTGATGGATATTCCTTGGCAGCACGGCTTTTTACTCGGCTCGATCCTTGCTGCAACCGACCCGGTGGCGGTGAATGCGATCATCGCCAAAATTGCTCTGCCCAAGCATTTAAAAGTGCAAATGGAAGGGGAGTCGATCTTTAACGATGCGATCGGTGTTCTTTTGTTCACCATGGCGTTTGGCATTGCGATCGAAAACCATGAGGTATCGCCCGATAACGCGATCTTCTACTTCTTGAACAGCCTTGGTACCGGCATGCTGGTGGGCACTATTCTTGGTTGGCTGGTGGCAACACTCCTCAATACCTGGAAAGAAAACGAACTCGCCGGCACACTCCTCACCTTATCGCTGGCGATTGCGGCTTCGATCATCACCGAAACGTTGTTCGAAGCCTCGGGGATTATTGGCGCGTTGTTTGCCGCCTTGGTGTTTATGCGTACCGAGCGCAGCATGGATAAAAAACAGTGGGTGACATTCGACAATTTTTGGGATCAGGTCGCGGTGGTGGCGAATAGCGTTTTATTCTTTTTGCTCGGCAGCACGTTGGCGCTCGTCTCATTCCATTTCGAATGGATGGTAGTTGCGGCAATTGGCTTGATGATGGTTTCGCGGGCAGTGATTATTTACGGTGGCGGCGCTTTTTTTCATGTCATTAAAATGCGGATTCCGCTTTCGTGGCTAAATATTCTGTATTTGGGCGGTGTACGCGGGGCGATATCCGTCGCGCTTTTACTAACCGTACCGGAGACCTACGCCCACCGCGAAGAGTTTTTGATGATTGTTTTTGTGTTGATCTTATTCACGTTATTGGTGCATCCGATTCTGATTCGCTGGTATTTAAGCAAAACAACTCTCGACGACGATGATGCTTTGCCGCATCGACATATTGATGCGGAAGAGAAATATGATCTTCAGCAAAACGAAGTCAGCTAAAATCGCGCCACATCAAATATTCATCAACAAATCTGCCATTAATCTTAATCGCTTTTGGTTCGGTGGCATATACACGTAATCCACATTTTTCGTAGAACTGAAAGGTGTTGTCTTCGTCTTTTACTACCCACAGTTTTACGCACCCTGCTTTCATCTCGTTTTGCGCATATTGCAACGCAAAATCGAGCAAGCCTTTGCCAATACCTTGGTCGCGATATTCGGGCAATAAATACATCGCCTTGATGAACACATTGTGGATCAGTTTTTTGAGCGGCTTACGATATAATCCCACGGTGCCGATCAGCTGCTCATTGGCAAACGCGCCGATCGCCACATTGTTATGATCGAGCATCAGCCATTTTTCGGGGGGTTGGCTGAGCGCTTCTTCGTAGCTACTGCCAAAGGCCGATGGTTCATCTTTTAAACCTTGTAATAAAAGCTTGTGGTAGGCTTTGCTGTTGGCGGGTTGCAGTTTGCGGTATGAAATATCCATTTGTGAGTAATTTTTACGTCATTGTAAGTAATAATTGTAGTGAGAACAACTGTATTTGGAATGATGAATGAAGAATTACGAATATCGGATTACGAATTCAGAGATGATTCTGATAATCGTATCGCTCATCTTCTTGTAGTGAATCTTGAAGGGTTTTTGCCGGCTCGCTTAAAGGAACGGCATCGCCATTTTTATTTTGTTCGGCGTCTAAGTATATTTTTTGCATTTCGAATTACGAAACGACAGCTCCCGAAAAGGCGAATCTCAACCCAAAAATACTGCATTTAAACGGTGAATTACGTATTAATGCAGTATTTTTGTAATTCGTATCTCATATCTCTTATCTCGTATCTCATACTTGTGCTACAATCGCGCAAGATAAATCAACACCACTATGGATAAAGCCTACGAACCGCAAAACTGCGAAGACGATATTTATAAAGCCTGGGAAGAATCCGGCGCGTTTCAGCCGAGCGACGACCCCGAAAAGGAGCCGTATGTGATTGCGATTCCGCCGCCGAATGTAACCGGTACACTGCACGCCGGCCATGCGATGTACATCGTGCAAGATATCCTCATCCGCTGGCAGCGCATGCAGGGTAAAGCCGCTTTGTATATTCCCGGAACCGATCATGCGGCGATTGCCACCGAATCTGTCGTACTCAAAAATCTCGGTATTAAAGACCGCAACAAAGAGATCAGCCGTGAAGACTTTATGAAAGAAGCCGAAAAATGGGTCGAGGTCACCGGTGGACGCATCAAACATCAGCTAAGAAAAATCGGGCTCAGTTGCGATTGGACGCGCGAAGCCTACACGTTTGACGAGGAGCGGAATGTGGGCGTGAATACCATCTTTAAAAAATTGTATGACAAAGGGCTGATCTACCGTGGTGATCGCATGGTGAACTGGTCGGTGGGGGCGCAGTCGGTTTTAAGCGACGATGAGCTAGAGTGGGAAGAAAAAACAGAATCGTTTTATTCGATCCGTTGCGGTGAATTTATCATCGGTACGGCGCGAAGCGAAACCAAATGCGCCGATTCGCCACTATTCATCAATCCCGATGGTGTTTATGTTCGGGTTCGATACAGCTCGCCCGAGGGCAAAACCGATACGGTGATCATCGCCAAGAATTTGTTCGATGATGCGCCGCGTCGTAAAAAACTGTTAAGCCTGATCGAGACCGATGGGGTAATCGTCGAATTACTTGAAGAAATACCTGGTAAAGATTTACTCGGACAAGAATTTGAATACGAAACCTATGCCGGTAAACGAAAATTTGTTGTAATGGGCGATAGCGAGATCATCGACATGGAGAAGGGAACCGGCGCGATGACGATTTCGGTCAACCACAGCGCCGACGACTACGAATTGGCGCAAAAGCATGGTTTGGATCGATACCGGTTCGATAAAATCGACTTCGAAGGGAATATGACCGCTGTTGCCGGTGAACTCGCCGGTATGCCGCTTTTCAAGGCGCGCAAGCAATCAGCAATCATCATGCAGCAAAAAGGCTTATTGGTTGGTGAAGATACGAATTATTCTCACCGCGTACCGATCTGTTACCGTTCATCGACCGTGGTTGAGCCAATGGTGAGTAAGCAGTGGTTTGTAGATGTTGAAAAAAAGTTTGAAGAAGATTTTGGAAAAAATCCCCCTCAGTCCCCCTTTCAAAAGGGGGAGGGCTCCGCGCCAAAAACATCGCTCAAAGAGATGACGCTTTCGGCGGTGCGTGACAGTCATGTAAAAATCGTGCCCGACCGATTCGATAAAACCTATTTTCATTGGATCGAAAATCTGCGCGACTGGTGTATTAGCCGCCAGATCTGGTGGGGTCATAGAATCCCCGTTTGGTACAATGAAGCGGGCGAGATTGTAGCAGTTGGGTTTTTAACGCCCGAGCAAGAAAAGATGAATCTTCGGCAAGATGAAGATACGCTCGATACTTGGTTTTCTAGCGCCTTATGGCCGTTTTCTACGCTCGGTTGGCCGAATACGAATCACGCCGATTATCAACGGTTTTACCCCACGGCGGTGCTCGAAACCGGCTACGACATCCTCTTTTTCTGGGTGGCGCGGATGATTATGTTCGGCAAGTTCGCCACTGGCGAGTACCCGTTTCATACCGCATATTTGCATGGGTTGGTGTGCGATGCGAAGGGGCAAAAAATGAGTAAGTCGAAAGGAAACGGCATCGACCCGCTCGATGTAACGGCAAAGTTCGGCACCGATGCCTTACGGCTTTCACTCGTGATCGGCACAACGCCGGGCAATAATTCGAACATCGGTGAAGAGAAGATTGCCGGCTGCCGCAACTTTTGTAATAAGTTGTGGAATATCAGTCGTTACATCTTTAGCCAGATCGAAGCGGGGGCCGGTGAGCAAAAACAACAACAAGCGCCAACTGCGCTTGAGGCATGGATGATCGATAAAACCAATGCACTCATCAAAGATGTGCAGACCGATCTTGAAAAATATAGGTTTGGCGATGCCGCGCAAAAACTATGGAATTTTACCTGGGATGAATTGGCAGACTGGGCGGTAGAAGCGGCAAAAGCCGAAAACAGCGTGGCAACGAATGTGTTACTAAAAAACAGCTTGGGGATCTTGCTCAAGTTGTGGCATCCGTTTTTGCCGTTTGTTACCGAAAAAATCTACCAAGAGGGGATTACTGCCAGGGTTTTTATGGCAGAAGAAAGCAACATGCTGATTACTGCCGATTGGCCAAAAGCTTCAAGAGTATCGTTTTCAGATGCCGACTTTGAGCAAGTGCGCGAAGTCGTCAAAAAAATCCGCTCGATGCGAAAACTCGCCGGCGTCGATCCAACGCGAAAGATCGACTGCATCATCTCTGCAAAAGATAAGGCTGTGCTTCAAGAAAACAGTCATATCATCATCTCATTGGCTCGGCTCGAAAATTTAACATTCGGCACAATTCCCGAAGAAAAAGGCGCCCGCGACATGATTGGCGAAGTGGAAGTGTTTTTGCCGAGCGCCGGCATGGTCGACCCTGCTGCCGAACAGGCACGGATTCAAAAAGAGCTCATTGGCGCCGAAAAGCAATTGGCAGCGATTACCGGCAAACTCGATAACGAACAGTTTGTGGCAAAAGCGCCGCCGGCTTTGGTTGAAAAATCGCGGGCACAAGCCGCCGAACTGCAAAAAAAGATCGAACTGTTGAAATCCGAAGTAGTGTAGTCGATTTGTAGCGAATACTTGATTATCGGCGCACGCTCTAGATCTCAATGTGGTTGGAAGAGAAACTTTTATCTGGAACTGGATTTTTTGTGGCAGCAGGCTTCTGTCTGAATTGGGGTTATTAGCTTTTGCAAAAAACAGTAAATTTTTGTATAATACATAGAAACATAAACAAAAACTCAAATGACACAATCGCAAATACAGCAACTGATCAATGCCGTACAAACACTCGATGCGCTCGAAAAAGCCGACGAGATACTTACTGACGCCCTGCAAGAGATTGAACAAGGCAATCTCGAACAGGCGAAAATGGAAGAGATCCGCAATTCTTTACAAACAAAATGAGTGAAATAGCACGAAATGTAAACGAAGAGTACATTGATTCGTATGAGCTACCGAATGGTATTACAGAGCAACCCCAGATCACAGATTTTCAACGGCAACTGCTAGAACAATACGGTTTTGATCCCGATAGAATAAATGACCCGGAATATGTCGAAAAAGGAATAGAACAAGCGAATGCTCAAATTGAGGTAAAAAGCAGCAGCGTGCTCGATAAGCTGAGTAAACTTGCACCACTGCTATTCGTGGGTGCATATGCCGCCAATAATTTTGATGTCGGTGGGGCGCTGTCACAGGCTACAGCTGCTGTTAAAGAGGTGATTCCCGATGGCGTTTATGATCAGGTTGCGAATGCACTCGGTTCGATGCAGGGCTGGGTAGAAAACCTAAAAACTACAGATGGCGCAGGATTTATGGAAACGGTTAAAAGTGCAAGTGCAACGGTGGCTGATAAAATCGGTAATTTGCCTGTTGTGCAAGCAGTAACCGGTTTGTTGTTTGCCAAAAAGATCGTTGAGAGCAATGGTAGCCAAGCAAGCGGAATGACTGAGCCTGTGGCAATGGCGTAGTTCAGTCAGATAATCTTATGAAGCGTAAGGAGACCCCATTTTTTGTTATTGACAAAATACGAATAAATGTTTTAAAAGGAACTCTAATGTTTGCGTACATCTATGAATCCTGCTGAAAACTATAATTTATTTGACAAAAAAATCGAGCACTATGATTCACCGGACGAGTTGATTAATGCCACGATTGTTAAACTGGATCAGCTTGTACAGTCGTTTAACGCAGAATTCGCAGCCGATTCGCAAGAAAACGAAACGAAGCCTGAAGGCATAATGCGAAATGTCACCTACTCGTTAAAAAAAGTTTTTGTAAATCTTGTCTCGAGTTCTCCTGTTTTTAGTCGCGAATATGCAGCTGAAAAGCAACAACAGTACGTTGCTTGGCTTGAAGCCATCAAGAACGTTTTTGCACAGCGATTAAGTGAATTCAATGAAGAACAAAGAGATCAGACAGATATAAGAAGATTTTATGCTCGATATGCAGAAACTACGGATTATATCAGAAGGTTTATGAAAGAGCACAGTGGTAGAACAAAGATGCAAGGTACGTTAAGAAGCTTCATGTTATAAAAAAAAGCGGTTTAGAACCGCTCTTTTTTATGAAAGGTACTACGCTTTCTTTAGTGACGGAGTTTTTCGCCGCGTGCCATTTTGTAAATAGCAAGCAATGCTACCGAGCCTATCAGGGCGACGATAAAGCTCCAAATGTTGAAGCCGGTTACTCCGGCGGTGCCGAAGAAGTTCATAATAAAGCCACCGAGCATTGCACCAACAATACCGACGACAATGTTCATCAAGCCGCCTTGGCGGGCATTGGTGCCCATAATCATCGATGCGACCCAGCCGGCAAGGGCGCCCATAATAATCCAGAGTACGATATTCATAAGAGTTTAAAAAAGAAAAAGGTTTGAAATAAAGTTGGCACGCTAGAACTTGAGTTTCGAAAGCACGTTATTCCAAGATTGTTTCCAGTTTGCCATGCTATCCTCTATCTTCTGCTTGTAGTCATCCGATTTTTCATCGCCCGAAGATTGTAGCTCATGCAGCTGCTTTTGCATTTCTTCTTTGCGTTCGCTCAGCTTATGCTTGGCATGTTCGGAGTTATCGTCGTGCTTATCTTTTAAGCGTTCGATGTGCTGCTGTACTTCATCGATGGCAGCGTGGAGATCGTGCTTGAGTGCGTCTAGCGTTTTCATAATGTTGAATGAAAAAGAAAATAATCGTTTGTTTTTTTAATTGGTGGTTTCGCGGTTGCCGCTTGAAGGCGCCGATGTATCGGCATCGGCTTCGCTTGGGGTGTTGAATTCGGCATCGATATCTACATCAAAGCCGGTCACATAATCCCAGGCGTCTTCGATCGATGATGCAACGACACCAACTCCGTTCTCAACGTTTTGAGCGGCGGTATCCCAGGCATTGCCGGTTACATTCTGTAATTGGTCCAGTTCGGTGTCGAGCTCTGCCATTTGCTCGTCGATCGCACTGAGCATTTCGGCGGCTTCGCCTTGTGCGTTTTCTGAAAGATTTTCGGCACGGGCATTAAGATCGCGAATTTCGGCGCGCAGTTCGGTCATTTGTTGTTCTATGTCGGCGTCGAACTCTACTTGTACACTGCTGCTGAGTTCGGTGTCGCCGTTTCCAGAGTCGACACCACCCGAGGCATCGATATCGGCAATGCCGCTCACCTCATCGTTCGTATTCATTTGGTTCGACATATCGGCATCGCAGCCGGTAAAAACCAAGGCGAGCAGAAGCGCACCGGCAAGAGCAGTGCCAAGGGGCGCCACCTTTTGATTGCGGAATGAATTCATGAATTTGAATAAAGAAAATAAGAAACGAATCACTATTCGTGCACCAAATGAGAGGGCATTTGAAATGCCATGAGTATTTTTAGAGCGATTCGGAAGGGCCGATGTGGGCAGACCAGATGATTCATGGTTGCTTTTTTCTTGCCTTCATCTTCAACCTAAAACTGTTGACCATAGATGTCAAAGGAAAATGAGAATTTGTATCATTGCGCTTGTACATTTTGTACAAACTGCTGCGCATAACAGGCGATTAAAAACTTATTGTTAATGAATTGATAATATTGTAAAATAATAAGAAACAATAAAAATATGAGCCAATCTTCAATACAATCGGCGTTACAGAATATGCGTCGGGGAGTGGGGAATTCTGAACGAGAAGCGCTGATGGAGAAAAGAGATCGCGATGCTGTTGTTGAAAAGTTGAAAATTGCGATCGAACATTCGTTGTTCATCGATGAAAAGCGCAAAAAAATTTGGCTCAATGCGCTTGATGTATTGCAAAAAAAAGAAGCCCAGCGCTTGCTGGAAGCTATTTTGCGCGAGAACATCCGCTACAAAAAAGGAATACGAAAGCTTAAGTTCAAAAAGATCCCCGAGCGCAATAGCGAAGAGGCGAGTGGTGATATTTAGTTTTTCATAAAAGATGGCAAATCCAGAAATACCAAAACAAAATCCGGCAGAATTTGTAGAAGCGACTACAGCGAATCCTGAATTATTGAATCGCGATGATGAGTTGTGTTTGGACGAATTCGATAGCTTTTGTGTCGGTGAGGAGAATCATCCCGAAGCAATGCATGCGTTCTTTCGGCAAATCGAGGAAGCTGAAAAAACCAGTAACGCTTAACAATGTCACCAAATCAAGACCAAGCACCGGAAAATCTACAGCCCCAAGAGCAAACTCCTGAACAAATTAAAAATGAGCAATTGCGGTCAGATACCGAAACGGTTGAAGATTTTAATCTGCTGGCAGAAGACGGAGAAGTTTTAGGCGGGCATCATCAACAGGCGATTGAAGCGTGGGAAGCAGGTGAAGAATTTGCGGCAACGAACATAGAGAATCTCGATTCGCTAAAACTTGATCTTGACGCAGAGCCGGGTTTGCAAGTTGCCGAATCGAATCGGTTGGCAATGCTTACCGGCAATATAATCGCCGATTTGCTAGAGAGTAACCCCGAAGCCGAGTATGCAGATTTTCTTGCTCATTTGAATCAAATACCAGATTCTGAGGCTAAAACCTATTTGTTGCAAATCATAAGTGCTGAAGCGAATGCGAACGAGAATAGAGGTATCACATTAAAGCAGCATGTTTCCGAATCGCTCCCCGCATTTTTCGAAACTGTTAAACAGGCAAAAGCCGAGATAGATGCGAATGCCGATGACCCGGGCTTTTTAGATAAAAGTCTGGCGTATTTAGAAGAGCAAAAAGACGATATCGTCGATCATAAAGACGGTGTGATGCAAGGCGTGGTTGATAAAGGCGCGGAGGTTGGTGGCGATATTTGGAGCTTTGTTAAGGAGAATAAAAAGAAGATTGCCGTGAGTGCCATGGTGGTGGGCTCAGCGATGCTATTGGGGAAGATATTCTTTGGAGGGAAAAAGGAGGGGAGCGCAGAACAAAAAGACGGTTTTTTTAAGAGTTTTTTAAAAATGGCGGGTTTTAGTGCGGCTGCTACGGTAGGACTAAATCTCCTCTCGAAAAGCTGGTCGACCGATACCTTAAGCGAGTGGTTTGGAAAACTGGTCAAAGAAAAAGTCGGCGATGCGACCGAAGCAGTAACCGACACCATGAAAGCACCGCTAATCGCTACGCTTACCCCGATTATGGGGAGCAAAAAAAAGGCAAAAGAATTCGTCGATAATTTTTTTAAGAAACAACAAGAAGAAAGTGGTAGTACTGACGCAGATTCCGAACAGCAAGCCGATGATGAGGTTGCAGCTGATGAAACAAGTGGTAGCGAACAAAACGAATCACCCACAGAAACAAGCGATCGAAATAAAACGAATGCCGAACAGGCAGCCGAATTGGCAACAATCATACCCTGGAGAGAAACAGCGATGGCTTGGGTGGGTTTCACCCGTGAAACCGCACAGCATTTAAAACAAGATGCCGCTAATTTTGTGAATTATGCAAAAGAGCATTTCGGGTTTGAGGTAAATACCGATGAGATTGAAGAGATTGCTGATGACTCAAGTAATTTTACCGTGGTGAGCTTGATAGAGGGTTTGCTGAGTATTGGCTACAGCACAGAGGAGATTAAGAACATGAAAGATAATGTTGGCACGATTTTTTGGGGAGTGGTTACAGCAGGAATCGCTGCCAAAGCGGTAACCGGTACCAAAACCAAGCGCAAGTTAATAATGGCGTTTTATGCCTATGGGGCGTATAAAAAGTTCGATACTGTAAAAACCGTAACCGATAGTGCGGCAGGTGGGATTTATGAGATCGGCACCGATTTTGCAGAAAGCGCAGCAAGTGTTTCGGAAACCACCTCACAAATTGCTGCGAAGCTAGGCTTGGCGGAAGAGATTGAAAAGCAAAATTTCGAAAACCCGCTTGAGGCAATAGAGTATTTGATATCAAAGATAAAGAATGGAAACATACCGGCAGTGGTGTTTGGCGGAGCCGGTGCACTGGTGTTTGTACAAGGCAAATGGATTTTGTGGGAGCCGATAAAAGGATATAGCGAAGCTTTTGCCGAAGCTTGGCAGGGTAAATTTAGCGATGCAATGCAAACAGCAATGGCGGGGCAAATACCGATAATGGCAACGGCGGCAGCAATAGGCTTTTTTACAAACCCGCAGAGTAATCGCGGTTTTGGTTCTGCATTGCATTCGGCTGTGCGAGTAAGTTTACCGCGACTGATCGGTACTGCAGATGGTCAGCGAGATGTGGAGATGTTCTTTCGACGGCTGGCACACGGCGATGTGGTTGGTAAAAGAGTGCGAAAACATGTTGGCTGGAAGGTTATTCGAAGTGAACATGCAATACTGGCAGAAGGGAAGTATTTGGCAAAGAAAGTCGAGATGTACAAAATGCTCGGGTATGGAAAAAAGCTGACTCGGGCTGAAACAATGCTAAATGACTTCATAAGTAATAAAATCAAGGGGAATCCAAAATTTGCAAGCGCGCAAGCTTTAGAAGATGCCTTTCGGTTTACACGAATAAATACATTCGATTATGAGTCACGCAGCTTGAGCGACTTGCGAAGCGCTGCACCACATTATCAAGATCATAGCGGTATTCGTAATATGTTACTAAAAGATGCCGAAGATTGGATACAGCAAGATAACTTATTAACATCCTTAAAGAGTCTTCGTGCACGTTTTCGAGCCGGTAGGGTAAGCCCAGCACCGGCACCAACGCAAATCACCCCGGATGATATTGACGCACCACGAACGAATCCACCGAATGCTGATGTTCCTGATGTCGATCGACCAAGATCAAATCCAGCTCCGGATGCGGATGATTTACCCGACAATGTAAGTTCGTTAGAAGAGGCGCGGCGCAATCGCAATCGCACTAATACTACAAGTCCACCTCCACGGCAAAATCCGCCTCGTGTCGATGATGGAAATGCGGCGCGTCAGCTTGATGCAGACGATGCCGTACCAACCCCGCGACAGCGACCGAATCTTCGGGTGGTAGAAAATGTCGACGAAATAATCGACCGCTTGCCCGAAAACGAACGGGGATTGATGCGGCAATTAAAAAAGCAATTGGATGAGCTCAGCATCCCGCTGAGAAACCCGAATCTGATCCGCCCCGCGCTCAAAGTGTTGGGCGTTGGCACAACGGTGGTAATGGTGCGCAGAATCCACGAAGCCGAAAATCCCAACGAAGAAGCGGCAATGGTATCAATGGAGGCAGCAGCGTTTGCATCTGGGGCGAAAGCGGGAACGACCGGGTATGCCTTGGCGATGAAAATGGCGCAAAAAGCACCGGGCTCGTGGCTAAAGTTGGCGGCAGGAGTTGCAGGTGGAATAGCTGTAACCGTTTTAAGTGATTCGGCGATGCGAAGCTTTGTGCAAAAGTTTGAGCTCGAAACAAGCGAGGAAATGAAAGATTTTTGGGAAAAGATCTCGTACGCTTCGGGCGGGTTTATAATTGACCCGGTGATGCAGATGTTCGGCGATGATTATACCCCCCGGGGGTATCTTGAGAAGAAGATTACGGTACCGATACCGGGGTCGAATTTTAAAAACGCCTACGAAGCCGAAGGGTTTTGGAACAAGGTGAAGGGTTTGGCGTTTAGCGACCTGCACGATATTTACCTAAATGATGTTGCCGACTGGAACGAATATGTGGCTGAGCACCGTGACGAGAAAATCGCCGAACTTACAGCAGAAGTTACGCGGCTTGAGAGCGAATCTGAAACTGAAAGCGAAGATCTACTGGCAGCAGAGTTGGCGCTTGAGCAGGTTGAGCAGCATTTTGTACCGATCGACGAAAACTGGGACAAAGAAAAAGCGACACAGCTCACTTTGCTGCGTGCACCCGTCGAAACCTTAAGGCTGTCGCTTATTGATGATGGGCTTTCTGAACAGTTTTTCGAAGACCTAGAGAAGATTGTGATTACCGAAGGGGGCACTTTGACATCGTTAAAAAATCATGATGAAAAAATAGAATCTCTGACCGAAGTTCAAAAATCTGAACTTGATGAATACATACAACTGCGCAGAAAAATTGAAGATGATATCGGGTTTTACAAACGCATCGGTCGTTATTCCGATGAATGGCTCAAAGCAGATTTTTCTGTAAAAGAAGTGCAAGAGCTTCTGGCAAATGAAACTTGAATAAGAACAGTTTTGTATTTACAACATTTTTTGTATACTGCACGTTGTAATCCTTTTCTCCCATGAGCAGTACAGAACTGAATGCGTTTCTCAATTGGGATACATTTATCGCGATGTGTTTCATCATCATCGTGTTGTACAGCTTTATTATTGGGAAAGCGCAAACAATCAAGCTGATTTCAAGTGCGTATATCGCCATTTTAGCGAGTGATGCATTGGGTTTTTTGCTGAGTGAAGGAACTTTATTCTTTCGAGGTATTGGTGGCGCCGAAACAGTGATGATGATCAAGATCACTGCTTTTGTTTTAATAACTGTAATTCTAACGATTCGTGGTGCGTTTGATGTGGTGGTTGGTGAAGAAAAAATGCCGATTATCCGCCTGATCATGACAGGCGCATTTGGGATAATGTCTGCCGGCGTAATCGTTTCAACCATTATGCTGTTCGTTTCGGGCAACTCATTGCTACTGGCAGATCAAATAATAGCACCCGATCCTGTTGAGGCTGTTTCGAGCAACCTTAGACTGGTGCCGTTGATGATGAATAATTACTGGGTTTGGTTTGGCTTGCCGGCTGCCGCTTTGGTTACGACAAGTCTTTTTGGCAACGACGATTAAAATCAGCTTGCTCTACAGCGCTTTTTGCCAGTATAATCTTGCGGCATTGCCATTTTTCGGCAATTGTAAATCGATCTTTATCAAGTATTCGTTGAGGCAGCCCAGTCTTTCGAGACTGTAGCCATATAAACGAATTGATGATTCCTCAACATGGGTGAGTAGTCCGCCGCGGCGGGGCAGTGGCTTTTAATCCCGATTCATCGGGACGTGGTTTCCCCACAGCCAATACCTTTCATCACCCCGAACAATGATCCTTCACAGTAATTTTCGAAAAACCTTTCACATGGGTGAGTAGCTCAGTGGTAGAGCAGTGGCCTTTTAAGCCATTGGCCGTGGGTTCGAATCCCACCTCACCCACCACAATTTTGCTCCGCAAAATTAAAATTAAGAAAGAGAATTACGGTGAAGAATTAAGGAACTGCTACCGAATTCAGTAGCTTGAATCCCTGTCTTGATAATCATTTTTGAATTCTGCTTTGGCCCGTTCGTCTAGTGGTTAGGACGCCAGGTTCTCATCCTGGTAACAGGAGTTCGATTCTCCTACGGGCTACCAGCCTTTGCGGGGCAAAGGCTAGATTCTAGAGTCTGGAATCGAGATTCTAGAATCTCGTATCTTATAGATTGTCAATGGCTTTATTTCGACGTTCCTGCTTATTCAACTCGAATTCAGCTTTGGTTCGATTCACCTACGGGTTACCAAAATTTGCGAACAAATTTTAAGAATGAGAATAAGAAATAAGAAAGAGAATTAAGGGGCTGCATGAGAGCAAATTTTCCTTATTTCTTAAACTTAATCTTTGCCTGATTCTTTGTATTTCGAAGGAGTTCTCTTTCAATCGAAGCATTTCGTTTTGCGTAAATCAACTTTATTTGTTGCCACTTTTGATTTGTTTTGCAAACGTTTTGGCGAAGCTTTCTCGTCCCATGAAAAAAACAATCATCATTCTGTGTGCGGTTTTATTCTTTAGTGCCTGCAGCCAGTCGGATGCAAATTCGAATACGTCGATTACCGATGCGCCGGTTATGACTTCTCAAGCGACAAATGATTTAGATGTCGATACTGCGAGCAGATCTACAGTTTCGCCTGATTACCCTGTAAAACTCTTACCGCGTCCGAAAAAGTTCCCGCCGCAGAATCCGGTTTCGTTGCCGGCGTTAAGCGAAAAAGAAATTACCGGGTCGAACTTACAAATCACCGATACAATTGCACAAAACGCCGCCTACACTCGTTATGGCATTACCTACACAACTAATGAATTGACGATTTCGGGGATTATGAATATCCCTGTCGGTGATGGTCCGTTTCCACTACTCATCTTAAATCATGGCTATATCGACCCGGCGATCTATACCCGTGGGCGCGGGCTTAAACGTGAGCAAGACTACTTGGCGAAACAGGGCTTTGCCGTTATTCACCCCGATTATCGCAACCATGCATTTAGTTCGAAAGATCCGCAGAATAATCTTACCTTACGTTTGGGGTATGTCGAAGATGTAATCGGGGCGGTGCTGGCGGCGAAAGCGAGTAATTTGCCACAAATGCAAAGCGTAGATACAAATTCTGTCGGCATGCTCGGGCATAGCATGGGCGGCGGCATCGCTCAAAAAATTGCGGTAGTGCAGCCGAACCTGGTAGATGCAATTGTTTTGTATGCGCCGGTGAGCTCTAACGAAGCCGAGAATTTCGATCAATATATTCGCAGTAACGATCAGCGCAGCAGGTTGGTCGATCAAATCGCTGAAGCACATGGGTTGCCGGAATATGCACCGAAATTTTGGCGTGAGGCATCGCCGCAAACGTATTTTAATCGCATACAAACGCCAATACAAATATTCATCGGTACCGCCGATGACAGCACGCCGGTTGAATGGAGCCGGGTGATAGCCGAGCACTTACGGCAAAATGACAAAGCGGTGGAGCTGGTTGAGTTCGAAGGCGAGAAGCATGAGTTTATTCCACGTTGGAATGATTTTATGGTGGGGAGTGCAGAGTTTTTTG
>CAZOZW010000029.1:0-22481 GCA_964584385.1 uncultured Candidatus Peribacteria bacterium | reverse complement strand
CATAACGTCGGTTTCGGCATTTGGTTCGCCATCTTGCAGAGCTACGACACCGTGGTATTCGCGGTCGAATACGCGTAGTTGATCGTAAGCGATCTGCCAGTGATCGGTTGGATTATCGGAGTCTCGTGCCACTACGCGAGCGTAGTATTTGTCGGTCGGAAGATCGACAGTGTTGTTGTATTGGCTTTCGGTAAGACCGGTGATCTCGAGGACGATCGAGCTTGGGCGGAAAGTCGGTGAGTTGGCGATCTGTACATCGTAGGTAATCGCATCACCCTGAAGGTCGTATGAATCATCCCAGTCGAGGCTGAGTACGCCGTTGTTCAAGCTCCAAGAGGTCATATCGAAGCCCATTGGGAACTGAACACTTTTGATGAAGAGTTGATAGTTGTAATCTACTGCTCCATACATGTTTGCGTAATGGCTGTTATACTCGGTTAGCGTGTCGATCTCGCCTGAATCGGGGAGGTTTTCGACGTCTGGCATTGACGAGACGAATGGGTAGACCATTGGTTTGTAGCTATCGAGCAGGGCTGCGACAATCTCGTTGGTAACGTAGTTATTCTTTACATGTGTTACCGCATCTACGAGCTCATCGGCGGCGCCGGGTTGCTGCAGGTAGCGTTTTCCGAGAACGGTTTTCCAGTACATGCTCGGCCCCATCCAGGCGCGCGAGTGACGGTAGTTGTTCAAGACCGCCCACGGGGTTTCGAGCCAGGCTTCGTCGTAATCCCACGGAACGAAGTAGAACACATCTTCGCCAAGGGGGTTTAATAAAAAGAAGTTCGATGAGCTCTGACCGATGATATCTTGATTACCGGTTAAAAAGTTCGCCGAAAGCCAGGCAAGAAAGTTATTCTTGTTGAAGTACTTCCCCATGACATCGGTATTGAAGTCATTGTTCATATCCTCAACGGCATTGATCATCTCAACGACTTTGAAGTGCTCATCGCCACGCTCGATCTCGAGGTATTTGTCGAAATTGTCTTTGTCGATCGGCTCGCCTTTTTCATCGAGTTCGAACGCGCTGCGCATGAAGAATTTAAAGTTATTAGCTTTGTAGAGCCCGGCATCTTTATCGAAACCGCGCTTGGTGAGCCATTCTTTGTTGACGCGTTCGATGTGCGTGAACAAACCGTAATCGACGCCGTCGATCCATAAGTTCATAAAGTCGGCACGTAGGCTTGGTAAGTGCGGAATATTTTGGAAGAGGTCGAAGCTCAATTTTTGAGCAACGCGGCTGTATTCGCGGCGGTGCTTGTTGAGCTGCCAGTTACGTTCTTCGCGCCAGAGCTTCTTTTTGCTGTCGAGCTTGATGCGGTACGATTTTTGCGGACCTTTACGGGCCGAGTTCCCGCGTTGGCGGATGATGGCGTTGGTCTCTTCGCCGTCGTCGGGAAAAGATTCGGAAACCACATGTACTTTGACTTCGGGTTTGAAATCATCGCGGTTGTTGATGTCGTTATCAACATCTTCCATCGTGCAGCCATCGTAGTTGTCGACTTCGCACACTCCCGGGGTTTCGAAAGTGGTAACATCGATACGTTCGACACTGCTTTGCAGTGGAAAGTAGATGTCAGTCGGTTCGGTGACATCGTTCGTTTTTGGTGTAAATACACCAGAATTTGCCGCCACCGTGGTAGCGAACAACATTACGGTTCCCGCTATTGCTAGCGATAATCGTAACGATAAACCTTTTGTGAGGTCCATTCAGATACGGAAAAAGAAAATTTACCATCCTACCTTATTCGATTAAGCTTTTTCGTGTCCATTGTATTTGTTGTTTTTGTCAAACTATTATTTTTCTTTCACTTTTTTTCGGTCAGCGCATTTTTGCGGCAATCAGTTTTTCTGCCTTTGCCACACCACGAAAGTACTTTTTTAGTATTGGGCGGTACCCGTTGTATTTACGGATAGATCCGAGAAAAATCTTCGACAGGCAGAACTTAGAGCAGCCGGTGGAGCGCTGCCGGTACTTTTTAAAGATTTTATCGGCGATGCCATTACCCGTTACCGATTTGGTCTCGATGATGATCAGGTTGGCGGCAGACTCATCTTGTTCTTTTTTATCGGGTGAGAAAAAGTTCATGTCGAAATCGATGGTGAGTCGTTCGCCGCCCTCTTTTGCTACCAGTGTGATTCTTTTGTAGACGATGCCACTGGCGGGAAACAATTCATATTTAAAGCGTCGGCTGTACAATTCTTGGTAGGCGCTTTGCATTAACTCGTACGATTTGGGCGTTAGAATACCATGTTCGTCGCCTTCGCAGGCATAACGTTTCTTATTCGTTTTATTACGCAAGTCTTTGAGCTTGAATTCGAAATAATGTAGGTTTGAATCGACATACCTGCGCGTGCGCGCCTTAAAACGCTGGCGTTTTTTTTGGTGATGCTGGATAAAGCAAACATTCGATTTATCGTCGAAATAAATAGTTTCGTAGGTGAACGAACGCTTACCGTTGATCTCTAAAATATCGTAATCGGCCTTGAGCTCGTGAACCAACATGCAGAGCTCTTGCATGGTGAAGATGTACTTGTTCTCGTTGCGTTCGAGCATTTTTGCTTTTTCATTGAGGGTTGGCAGATCGATACTTTCGAATGAGTTGAAGTGCCCTTGTAAACACACGCCGTTGGTGCAGTTAACCATTGTATCCATTTACTTTGCCGTGTGGTACTGCACGCGCAGGGTAACCATGTCGCGTACGTAATCGATTTTTTTGACATCGAACGAGATTACGTCCAAGCCGAATTTATCGTTCAAGATCTGATTGATGTCTTCGTGGTTATCGAAAATACCTTCGGGGATGTGGTCTAGTACAATGTCGGTTTGATCGGCGCCGCGGATGATGCGAGGGTGGTCGACGATCCAGGCGCTGATGACGATCAATGCATTACACATCGCTAAAAACCAAAAGTTATCGATGCCAACGGCGTTGATGATCGCCAGTGAGAGGATGCCGAAAAAATAGGTGATCTCTTTTTTCTCAAAGGTTTCGCTGCGTAAGCGGATGATCGACAGGATTGCGAATAAACCGAAGCCGAGCCCAACAGAAATACCCTCTTCCATACTAAAAAGAATGGTGATGACGGTGAACAAAAAGATGTTGAACAGGATGTAGGAAGTGGCGGCTTGTTTATCGTGGTAGCGCTGGTAGTAGATTACATAGCAGAGGATGGCGACTGCAACGAGGTTCATTACAAAATGGGCGATGAAATTGTAATAGATGTTAAGCGTTACCGCCTCGTTGATATTGTTAAGTAGAAGTTCCATTCGAATGATGTAAAGTTAAAAACTCGCACCGCCAACTTTTTTTGTCAGCCATACAAGAATGGCATTTTAGGTGAGAGCATTGCTCTTGTCCAGTTAAAATGGGAATCATAAATGATAATGATGAGAATAAGCCATTTTTCCACTGACCACACATCTATTTTTATGTATTGCATGCTTAAAAAAAAGAACAACAGTGGTGTATTTTTGATTATTTTGGAGTTGTTTGCTGAACATGAGTTTAATTTTATGCAACAGATTTTTTCCTTGAATCATCCGTTTTTTTTCTAAAAGATGTGGCGGAACTTCTTTGACCCCCCGGTATGAAAAACTTCTTCTTGCGCTTCTTCTCGATCGTGAGTTTTAACACTCTGATCGCACTTATCCTTGCTATTGGCTCAACGGCGATCAGTATTGAAAACGGGTGGCAGATCGATTTCCCGTTGACGATCATCGGTATTGCGGTGGTGTTCCCGATCGTATTCTCGATCGGTGGGGCGTACAACCGACGCGAAGCGGCATTGGTGCAATACGGTATGATGAAAAGTATGGGGCGCGGTATTTATTTTGCCTCGCGCGATTGGCTGCGCGACAGTGGAGCAGAGGCCGAACGCAACCAGCTGGCGTTTAAAAATCACATCACACGCGTGTTCGAACTATGCATTGCCTTATTCAAGACCGAAAAAGAAACGGCGTTTGCCGAAGAAGAACGTTTGATCTACGCTGAGTTTTCGCAGTTATCCGGCGAGGTTGAAAAGCTGCGCGACCGGGGGCTTTCGGGCAGTGAGGTCTCGCGGGTGAATCAGCATTTGAACCGCTTTATCACAGCTTTTGAAACGCTCAAACACATCTACCAATACCGCACGCCGCGTACGTTGCGGCTCTACAGCAAGTTCTTTATCTATGTGATCCTCATTATTTTGGGTCCGTATTTTGCGATGCTCGGCCAAGACGAAGCGATTTGGCTGGCGTTTATCAAACCAATGTTGTTCGCAATGGTGTTTACCGGGCTCGACAACATTCAAGAGCATCTTGAAAACCCGTTCGATCAGGTTGGTGAAGATGACATCAAGATCAATCCGGCGAAGTTTAGAGAAAGTTTGGAGGTGAGAGGGTAGAGATTGGATGGGGTGATTTAAGATTTTGGATTAATGATTTAAGAGGGGAGAGACAGAATTACGAATCTTGGATTAAAGGTGATTGAACAGGGAGCAGGGGGAGAATTACGAATGAAGAATTACGAGTTACGATTCGGAGCGGGTAGAGACGTTTTGCCAAAACGTCTCCTAAGCTTCGCCGGAGCTGGTGTGTTGAGTGAACGGGGGGATTTTTAAACCCCCTGCCTCCCCCTTAAAAAGGGGGACTTAAAACGTTTCCTTGTTGAATACCTTTCACCTCGACACAGTCTCTCCTTTTGTGAAGCAATCGAAGGACGGTGCTGCTGTTCATTGAATTACCAATGAAGAATCTGCGTCGGAGCTGGGATGTCGAAAACAATGTCATGATCACTCCATGAGGTTGATTTTAAGTAAATAAAAGACTCCCTGCTCATTACTCTTCTCAGGGTTCGATGTCTGCCGTCTGATCGTGTAGGTATTTCTACTCTTTCGCTTCGGCATGCATCTTACTTTCGAGAAACACGTGGAGCCGGGAGTCTGTTCTTGCTTCTTTATCGCACCATATTTCGTGGTCGAAGATCGATCTGACCGGTTCAGGCATCCCCGCTCCGGCCGAAAATTCTCCGGGTATTTTATCGAGTGTCACGATAACACAAATCATCGGCTTGGTGAAAAAGTCATCAGAGACTCCGCCGCTCTCATCTAGAAGATGGCGAACCCCCTTTGATCCCAACTTCAAAAGATTCAACTTGGTTTTCGAAGTAACGTTTTGGCAAAACGACTCCAGAATCCATCTTAAAAATCACCACCTCTTTCTTGCATGGTTTGCGCCAAACGATTAGGCTGATCTCTCTTTTTAATCATGAAAAAGAAAAATGGTCATGCAAATGGCGAACACATTAAAACCCTGGGGATTTTGGGGCTTGTTCGCTTTGTGTGGCAATACGTGCAACCGCAGCGAAAGTACTTTTTTATCGGTGTGGTGTTTCGGGCGATCGGTGATGTGGCGTGGTTGTACCCGGCGTTTGCCTTTGCTACCATCGTCACTTTTTTAACCAAGTACGAGCAGGGCGATTCGTTGCAGCCGCTGGTAATGGTAATAGTATTGTGGGGGGTAGCGGTACTCGTACGACCGACGAGCATGGCAACGGCGAAATATTTTGGCTACCAAGTGGCAGAACAAAGCGGATTACGGGTTTACAAGACGGCGCTGAGCCACTACCTGCGACTGAGCATCGCCCGCCACGAACATGAAAACAGTGGTAACAAAATGGAGCGGATTACCAAGGGGCATGAGGCGGTGGATGCGTTGATCCGCATGGTATTCGATTACGTGATCGAAATCGTCATCAACCTGACCGGCATGTTGATCATCTTCAGTTTTTTTGATGTTGCGGTAACCTTTGGTGTACTCGCTTTTGGTATCATCTACTGCCTTGGAGCCTTACTTTTAAGCAGGCGTGCGGCGCGCGAGCAGTACCGTGCCAATATTCGGTGGGAGCACACCGCCGGAGCCGCGTACGAAACGGTCGCCAATATTCGAACGGTAAAAATGATGGCGCTTGAAGCTAATCTTTTGGCGCGGGTCGATGACATGATCGGCAAACTATTCGAGGCGATTCGACGCCGGATTTTTTGGTACCGCGTGTGGCAGTTCTCTACCGTGATGATGGCAGAGATGTTTCGCTTCGGTGCCGTTGCCGTAATCGCCCTTGGGGTGATCTACGGGCGGTACGAGCTTGGGTTTTTAGTTTTGTTCTACGCGTATTTTAATCGCATTTGGGAGTCGATCCACGAATTGGCAACTGTGAGCGATCAGTTCACCAAATACCAGTTCAGCATCCAACGGGTGATCGAAGTTTTAGATGAGCCGATCACCATTTCAGACGACACCGGCAAGCGACACCTGCCCGAAGATTGGCAGCAGATCGGTATTAAAAATCTTTCGTTCGCCTACGACGACACCAAGGCACTTGATGATGTTTCACTCACCATCCGTCGTGGAGAGAAAGTTGGCATTGTAGGGTTAAGCGGCAGCGGTAAATCGACCTTGTTCAAATTGCTGTTAAAGCAGTACGAAGATTTTAGCGGCGAAATTCTGATCGATGAAACACCGCTACAAAAAATATCGAATGCATCGTATTTGGCTTCGGTGGCTACCGTTTTACAAGAAACCGAATTGTTTCATCTTTCGCTCGCCGAAAATATTGCGATCGGCGGGCAACAATCCAATCACGATGACGACCGTTTACACCGTGCCATCGAGGTGGCACACATTGATGCGTTTCTGGCGAAGTTGCCAAAAGGAACCGAAACAAGAGTCGGCGAAAAGGGTGTAAAACTCAGTGGTGGCGAAAAGCAGCGGGTCGGCATTGCGCGGGCGGTGTACAAAAATCCTCAGATCCTTTTTTTAGATGAGGCGACATCGCACTTAGATGTAGAGAGTGAAAAGAACATTCAGGCGGCGTTGCATCAGTTTTTTCAAGAAGTAACAGCGGTGGTGATCGCGCATCGGCTTTCTACGATTAAAGAAATGGATCGGATTGTGGTATTAGAAAACGGGCGGGTGATTGAAGAGGGGAGCTTTAATGAGCTGATGGAGCGAGAAGGGAGGTTTTTTGAATTGTGGCAGCAGCAGCTTTTGTGAGGTTTAATGCTTTGGAGTTTGACTGTGAGAGGGGAGAGATTAGATGGGGTGATTTAAGATTTTGGATTTATGAATTAAGAGGGGGGAGACAGCATTACGAATCTTGAATGAAAGGTGATTGAACAGTGAACAGGGGGAGAATTACGAATGAAGAATTACGAATTAAGATTTTTGTATTTCAAACGTTGTAGTGATTCTTAGTCCAAATAATCGCAATTTCGTAGGGGCACAAAATTTTGTGCCGAAGATTGCGATGATGAAGCGAAGCCCTTTGTCGAAGGTCGTAGGGGCGTATTGTCATGCGCCCAATAAGATTCGCTAGAAAATGTTTTTGCCAAAACGTCCCTACAATTCATTTCAAAAATACGGGCTTAAAACGGTAAATCACGTTTAAAGCCCGTATTTTGACATTCCGAGAGCATCGCGCCGGTTACAGGTTGGTCACTTTTCCTGTCAATGTGATGATTCACTTTTCGGAGCGCATTTTGTACAAGAGAATCGCCAAGGGCACGCATTGGGTCGATGAGGGGGGTTTTTTCAAAGCTTGAGCCCGGTAAGGCAAGTGGAATTTCGGTGCATCCTAAGATTATTGCTTCGGCACCTTGATCTTTCAACAGCTGTGCATATTTTTCAAAGTTTCGGCGTGCTTTTTCGCTCACCGGTGAAACCGCTTTAATACCCCATTCCCCATTGTAGATGGTGTCGTGGAGTTCGGCTTGCTCTTCTTCTGAGACTTGTACAACACCAAGACTATTTCGTTCAAGCAGGTTTTGGTACAAGCGCTGTTCGCGCGTGCCGGTTGTTGACATCAGGCCGATTCGCTCAATACCCGCGTGATGCTTTTGAATGTAGTTGATCGTCTCTTCGACCATGTGTAGTACTTCGACATTGTTGATGTCTTTTTGCTGAAGGAGTTGTAAGAAGCGGTTAAAAATCGGCGGGCTGTGAAAAGTGTTACACGGAACGCCGGCAACGCATTGTCGATCGATGGCTCTTGCGGTCATCGACAGAATTTCGGTAACTTTTGCTGCTCCTTCAGCGGGGTTTTCTAGCGAAGCATCTTTCAAATATTTTGTGCGATCTTCAATCCATGGTGATGCGGAAATGTGTTGCACCATGAGATGATCTTGATCGCTCGAGATTGTTTTGTGTTCGCCCGTCGCCTCAATCACAAACCTGTGCGCAAGGGTGCCCGCTTCGGGGCCGACTCCACCAATAATCCCGATCATCTTTTCGTTGGCATCTGCGTTTAAATCGGGTGTGTTCTTCATCATCTTCAAAAAAATCGAATCTCATCATGCAGATTTTCCGATGAAATTACGAAAGGATTTTGGTTTTTCTTGATGACGATGGCGTAGTGTCAGTGAGTTTTCTAATACTTCATCCGTCGCCCAACCTTTTTTTCGATCAGGTAATCGCTGAGGTTTTGCCCATTGTAAGTGACTTCTGCCAAGTACCTGCCGTACATGTCTTTGCTGCCCTTGGTAGTGTGGATTACCACTTTGGTGCCGAGGGGGCAGAACTTTTTGCCAACGGCGCGGGCATGGCGAGCCTTGCGGCGGCGGAACGGAATTTCGCTGTTCATTTCGGGGGTGTTGATGCGAGCAAGGCGTACCCGCTCGAATCTGGTGACATAAAACCCTAAATCGATTTCTAACAGCAAGGTGTCGCCGTCGATCCAATTCGCTACGGTAGCGTGGTAGTGATACATTTTTGATGTTGATTTTGTAAGTAAATTATACGTTTATATAGGTAAAAAGCCAAGTGCGCGGAGGTACTCTTGTTTATGGCTTTATCAAGCGGGTAGAGTTTCGGTTTTATTACAAAATAGATGGGTGATTTTGTAAGTTTTTGCCAGTTTTGGTTGGTGCCGGAGGGGGTTGCCCTCCGGCGGTTGTATCCGATTATCTTATGAGGTTTTTGTCGATTGCTGCCAGTTTTACATCTTTTGAACGTTGTCCGCAGGCAATTGCAAAAAGTGGAAAATGGTCTACCAATCGTTCAGGGGCGATTGTCGCTAATTCGTAGTAAAGGGTGCGAACGAGCATGCGAACTCCCGCATTCATTTCTGAAAGATGCTGGTTGCCGTTTTGGTGAACGGGTGGTAAATGTTTGAACAATTCTTTCCCGATTTTTGCGCGCTCCTCTGGCAAGCATGTGGGATTGCTGGCAAGTTGGAGTTTTCTTAGAATCTCAAGTTGATTCATTTATTCTTTACCTCTTTTTTGGTTAAGGATCGGATGAATGCTTTGATGACCGATGCCACCTGTAAAAGGAACATGATGCGATCAAAGCCGAAATAATCTACCTCTGGTTTGGGTTTGCGTCAATGGTTTCATCTGCAAATCTTGATTGGAGCAGGTGGTCATTTTTACCGGGCTCGCAGAACCTGGAGCAATTATTCTTAAAAATTAGAGCAGGTGGCCCTCGCCACATTCCCGCTGCACACCTGCTCTTG
This sequence comes from uncultured Candidatus Peribacteria bacterium, assembly GCA_964584385.1. Taxonomy (GTDB): domain Bacteria; phylum Patescibacteriota; class Gracilibacteria; order CAIRYL01; genus CAZOZW01. The sequence continues at coordinate 12,990 of CAZOZW010000029.1, read as the reverse complement.
CTTGAGGTTGATTTGAGACGTTTTGGCACAACGTCTCTCCTACGCTCCAAATCGTATTCGTAATTCAAAGAGTAACAGCACAATCCTCCATTTGCGAAGCACGTGCTCCGCAAAAATCCGGACCGGACACGTGCACCTACCGGTGTACCGCCTCGAAAACCGCCAGTGAACTGAGCGGTTAACGAGACTTCTGCGGTGGCGAAACATTGAAGCGGCGGATTCTTTGATGTAAAGTAAGTTATTGGAGATGGCGTAATTCGAGTTTATTTTTGATGAATGACCCGGAGGCTCCGCCGTGAGAAAAGCTGAATCGGCGCGGAGCATTAACGAGTGCTAATTTTGATACCTTCTGACTGAAGCAAAAACCCCCTTAATCCCCCTTCTAAAAAGGGGAGGTGTGGATGCCCTCGGCAATTTTTTAACATCGGAATTACAGTCACAAAATTTTGTACCCCTACAAAATCGTGATTATTTGCATCAAGAAGATTCGCGACGTTTGAATAACAAGATCGTAATTCGTAATTCTACATTCGTAATTCTTCCTAAAGCATCAGAAAGAATACCCAAGACGCATTGCAATGTTTCTCTAGCAACTCTACAACTCATCGATCATCCCCTCCGATTCTTTTTCATGCACCAGGTCAGAAATATGAAACGATCTGCCGGCAATAGTGTTCCACAGCACAAATAATACGGTAAAGCCGATTACGGCAACATTGAGGCTGATGAGCACTGTGCAAAGCGCCGTGCCGATTAAGAACAACACATGGATCCATTTGTGCCCGTGGTCGTTGAGCAGCGTGGTTTTGAGCGAGGTGAAGTCGGCAACATCGAACGCGATCTTTAAAATAATGCCGCCGAATACCGCCGCCGGAATAAAGGCAACCACATCGGCGAGGAGCAGTGTAAAGATCAAGCAGAAGAGCGCCATCATCAATTTGCTGAATCTGCCGGTGCCACCTTCTTTTTCGAGCATGATCGAGGGCACGGTGCTTTGCGCGCCCGCCACGCCGCCAAAGCTACTCATTGCGGCTAGGCTTAAGCTCTGCCCGCCTAGTTCGCGCAAATGGTGCGATTTCGTGTTCGTCTTTTTATCCATGATCATCGCTGTCATCAAGGTGTCGAGCAGGGCGATCAATGCCAGTTCGGCAGCGAGTGGCAGAATAATCGGTAGTGTTTGCAGATTTACCGCCGAAAACTGTGGCAGGGTAAACAGGCTCAGTAGATCTTTAACGCCCGTGGCGGCGGTAACCGGCGTGTGAATGCCAAATGCCAGAGCCGCAAGCGACATCACAATAATTACGAACAGCGAACCGCTGATCAGCTGTACTACCGGGTGAGCGACATTTTTCGTGAGCACGGTTGCGATCATCGCTACTGCAAAAGTCGCCAGCATCAATACAAGTTCGGTTTCGGTTTGCATCGCCTGAAACTGCGCCAATACAATGAGCAAGGCAATGCCGTTCATAAACCCCGAAACCACCAGATTAGGGATTAACACAATAAGACGATGGATTTTTAACAGTGTCAACACGAACAAAATACCAGCGGCAAAGATCAAGGTCAGGTTCATCAAGCCCACCCCGTTTAGCCCGCTGTTGCCGCTTTGTAGCCAGGCGGCGTCGAGCACGATCACCGAACCGATCGCCGCTGCCATTGGTCCGGTTGGTGAACTTACTCCGAATCGAGAACCGCCAACCACTGCGGTGATCAATGCGATGATGCTTGCCGAAACCATGCCCACAAAGGCGCCGCGTTCTACCAGTACGCCAAAAGCCGCTCCCAGAGTTAATACCACCATGCTTACACTAACGGGTGCAAAGAACAGTGAGTTCAGCTTTTTATGCGTCATCCTCCATCTCGGAAACAGCTTTGAGTACCGTAGCTTTTTGCGTTTCGAGGTAGGTTTGCATTTTTTGGCGGATCGATCCGTCGCTCGCGCCAATGATGCGCGCCGCCAGTAAGCCGGCGTTTTTGGCGTTGTCGATGCCAACCGTAGCCACCGGTACGCCGCCCGGCATCTGCACGATCGACAGCAGGCTGTCGATTCCTTTGATCGAATTGCTCGAATTGACCGGTACGCCAATAACCGGCAGGGGAGTGAGCGAAGCGGTCATCCCCGGCAAGTGAGCGGCGCCGCCGGCACCGGCAATAATCACCTTGATGCCGCGTTCTGCTGAGGTTTTTCCATAATCGACCATTCGTTCGGGAGTGCGGTGGGCCGAAACGATCGTAATCTCAAAATCGATCCCGAATTCGGTTAATACATCTGCCGCCTTTTGCATTACCGGCAAATCAGACTTACTGCCCATGATGATGCCGACTTGCGGGTTATTCTTCATCTGATGTGATCAACAGAGTTTTGCGAATAGTGTCGCGGGTTTTAAGCGCTTTTTCAAGGTCTTTTTCTAAAATAATCGCATGCCCCATCTTGCGCCCGGGTCGTACTTTGGGTTTGCCGTAAAAGGTGTACTGAACATCGGCGATCTCGTAGGCCTTTTCAATACCTTTGTACAAAGTTTTGCCGCTGGCGTTTTCTGCCAGCAAGTTCACCATCATGCATGGTGAGAGCATTTTGGTAGAACCCAATGGTAAGCCCAGGGCAACACGCAATTGTTGTTCGTATTGCGAGGTGACATTCGCCGAAATAGTATGATGACCGCTGTTGTGCGGGCGCGGTGAGATCTCGTTGACGAAGAGTTTGTCGCTGTTGTCTAAAAAGAACTCAATCGCATAAATCCCTCTAAAATCTAAGGTGCTCGCCATCTCACGGCTCATCTCTTCGAGCTGATTCAGTGTTTCGGTAGAAACCTGCGCGGGTGCGAATAGGTAATCTACCAAATTGAGTGCCGGGTCGAACACCATTTCAACCGGGGGGTAGAGGGCAATGTTGCCCTGCCAGTCGCGCGCTACCAGTACACTTATTTCTTTCTGTAGATCAACTAGCTCTTCGAATACCGAATCGGTTGGTTTTGCGCCCTTGAGTGAATCTTTCGTTTTGTGGATCTGCACGCCGTAGCCGTCGTAGCCGCCAGTGCGCCACTTCTGCACGATCGGGAATGTGCCGTTGTAGTTTTGTACCTCAGCTGCCGTTACTAATTCGTACGCCGATGTCGGCACCCCTGCTTCATCAAACTTTTGCTTTTGCAGACCTTTGTCTTGAATCCACGCCAAATTGTGCGGATTCGACACCACCCGTACTCCCATTTTCTCAAGCTCGAACAGCGCTTTAAGATCGACCTTTTCAATCTCAAAAATCACCGCATCGCAATCTTTTCCGAACTCGATGATCTTTGCGGTGTCGCTGAATTCGCCTTGGGTGAAGTCGTCGGTAAAGTGTGCCGCCGAGCAATTTGCATCGGGGTCGTAGACTTTTACTTGTGCGGGCAGACGAATGGCGGAGCGCAAGAGCAGCATGCCCAGTTGACCGCCGCCGATGATGCCGATTTTGTTGTTGTGCATGAGAGGTGTTTGACTGTGAGGAAATCATACAGAATTTTGGAGGAATTACGAATGATGATTTAAGATTTAAGAGGGGGGAGGCAGAATTAAGAATGAAGAATTACGAATTACGATTTTGTTTTTCAAACGACGCAAATCTTTTTGATGCAAGCAATCGTGATTTCGTAGAGACACAAAGCTTTCTCCATATTATTCCGATGATAAAAAATCTGCCGAAGGCATCCATACCTCCCTGTCTCATAAAGAGCCTGTCCCGAGAGCGAAGTGACTCGGGAGGGAATACAAGGGGGATTTCTTGTCGTCAATTATTCCAATCATGAATAATGCCGTTTGCCGAAGGGCGTATTGCCATACACCCTCAGAGGTTTGTAGAGACGTTTTGGTAAAACGTCTCCAGCGTTATTAACTCCCATCGGAGCCTCCGGGTTTTTAAGGGCGTGACTGAAACGCATCAAAAAGGCATGAAGGGTTCCATTCCGGGCATCCGCTTGCGTCTCTTAATTCCTAATTCCTAATTCGTTATTCTCATTCACAAAAGCAATCACCCGCAAAGGCACCAAACAACCACTAATCCCTCCCACCCCCCGGCGGGAACCGAAAATCGATCTCGCTGCGATCGATCAATTCACTTTTATTGTAATAGCCCGTTTCTTTCGGCGGATGAAAGACGCTTTCAAACACTTTCATGTTGATGTAGATGATGGCGAGCAATGCCAAGAACATGAACAAAAACAAGGCAAAGGTGATGAAGCCGCCGTAATCGAAAATAAACCAGGCACTGTAGATCGAACTTTCTTCAAGCGGTAATAGCTCGGTGTCTTTTACGTAGTGCTGCGGATTGCTGATGTACACCACATACCCACTCAGGCAAAAACTCGCCAACCAGAGAAGCCGTATTTTTGTTGTTTTGGTCAATCGCATCACACCATTGTACCGTTTTTTAAAAAAGCTTGCATTCTTAAAAATCTAAGTTTATTATTATGTTGGTCGTAGATACTGCTCTCGAAATTGCGAGCAATCAGCCGTAGACAATGTCGCTTGTTGCAGTACGAACCTTCTCCCACTCGCTGGGGGTTTTTTTGATTAAAACAGATTTTTTTGGTATTCTGTTCAGGTAATCTTTCTACAATATGAAAATAAAAAACCTGCTTTTAGCTTTTTCGCTACTCCTTGCTTTAAGTGCCTGTAGCAGCACCGAGCAAAATACCACGGTTACCGAGGGCGACGACGTCGAGATTTTAGAGGTTGTTGATTTCCCCGAAGCACCGGCATTGCCCGAATTGCCAAGCACGATTCCAAACGAGATGCTTGATGGAGCGACAGCCGAAATACCCGAAAACTGCGTGAGTTGGTTCGATGGTTGTAATAATTGTCAGGTAGAAAACGGTGAGATTACTGCATGTACCGAAATGGCTTGTGAAGAGTACTCTGAACCGAGATGCACCGAACTTACAGGTGAAGATTCTGTAGATGAAGACGGAATTGATGAAGAGGTAGATTCGGAAGAGTCATCTCCAGCGACCGGCGAAGTTCCCAACAACTGCACCAGCTGGTTCGATGGCTGCAACACCTGCATGGTAGAAAACGGCGAGATCGGTGGTTGTACCAAAAAGGCGTGTTTCGAGAACGAAGCCCCAAAATGCTTGGCTTTTTCAGATGATGAAGCGAGTGAAGAGGAGGCGCCTGAAAATCCTACTGAAGAAAACCAAGAAGCAGCAATCATTCCCGAAAACTGCACCGGCTGGTTCGATGGCTGCAACAATTGTTCGGTCGAAAATGGCAAGGTCGGCGCTTGTACCATGATGTACTGCGAAAACCCCACCGAACCGATGTGTACCCAGTTCGCAAGCGAAGATGCCGAAGCCGAACAAGTGGATGAAGATGCCGTTGAAGAAGTTGATGACGAAACTACCGACGAAACCAACTCTGAGCCCCAAACCCTGCCGGTAGCGGTAGATGCCGGTGCTGCCGGCTTTTTAGATGGTGCTTTGCCCGAAGGGATCGTTACCGAAGATCCTCTGGCAACCAACGACCTCGTCGACATGCTCGATGATTGTGTACGGTATTTCGATGGCTGCAACACCTGCGCAGTCGAAAACGGTGAACTCACCGCATGTACCAAAAAAGCCTGCCCTAATGGTATTGAAGAAATGCCGCGCTGCATGCAGTGGCGAGACGGTGATGAGATCATCATCGAGTAGTTTTTAGGCAGCACTCGGTGGCTGATCGAACTTCTGATCGCAATTGTCGATCAGCTCTTGCATTCCCGAACTTTCAATTATCTGATGCGCTGGTTGCTCGGTTTTAAATCGAACCAATATCTCCCTGCCGGCGTAGGTCTGTTTTATTTCGTCGAACGAAGCTCGACCAGATGCTTTTACCGGCGTGCCAACACCAGCGCTTTTAGAGCGTTTAACGGCAAGATGAAGCGCATTCTCCTTTTTTTGTTCGGGGATTGCCAGCGCGATCTCGAGTGACTCATGAAACCCGCTCTCAGAAAACTTGGCACGAATCGCTTTCATTATTTTTTCGCTTGTCTCTGTAGATGAATCGAGCTCCTCGGGTTCGAGTAGTGTGCGATGATGAGTCTTTTTTAAAATTTTAGCCAACTTCTTGCCCTCGGCAATCCGCCGCAACAAATCGTTGCCGATGATTTTTTCTAGCCCACTGGTGAGGTTGACATACCCTTTTCCTTTGCCGCCATTGTACGAGCACTGGTACAGTGTGGCTTTTTTCGATTGGCGCACAAGCTCGGCCACCAATGCTCGAATGTCGTCGACCACGCCATTTGTTTCTAACATTCGGGCGCTATTGGTTTGGTAGACGATTTCACGTTCTTTTAATGGCGGCTGGTGTGAAAGTGCCTCGGCGATGATTTCTTTCTTTTTGCCCATTACCACATTGCTTAAGGGTTTAATTATTCCGCATTTTGCATCTACTGTCCACCGCCCAAAATAATCGTACTAACAAACTATTTTTCGTGGTGCTCTGCTTTGTTGATCTTAGATGAAGAGACATGGAACAAGGAACAAGGGCGGGAATTATGAATGAAGAATTACGAATTAAGATTCGGGGCGGGTAGAGACGTTTTGTCAAAATGTCTCCAGTAACCCCCCGCTTCGTCAATCGCAACGTCTAACCTCTCCTAAAATGCACTTAATAGCGGTGCCAGAAATACCATTGCATCTCTCTTTACAAAGCGTATTCTGTACTCGAAAGATGCCTTGGTCAGTCAATAATCCACCGGCGGCAATGAAGAATCTGCCAGAAGATGTTTTGAAAAAGGCGGTCAAAATCGCCAATGCCTTATTAGATGAAAAAGACATGGATGAAGGGCAGGCGATTCGGATGGCGATTGCTCAGGCAAAAAAGGTAAACAATTGATTTTTTAGAACGGGTGGCAAGGAATGAATTCAAATCAAACGCGCGGTACGTCGTGCAGATCATCATCCTTGCAGGATTTGGTTTGGGCTTACTCGTTTTTGGCAGACACGTTTTTTTATTAGCATTCGCCGCTATTTTGTTAGCGCTTTTAGTCAGTGGTCTCGGTGATTTTCTTCGACGCTTTATCCCTATTGGGCGTGCTGCTTCCGATGTCCTCGGTATCGTTTTGGTAATCTTGTTCTTTACCATTTCTACTATGCTCGCCGCCCCAAGCATTGAGCAGCAAACTGAAAAGCTCGTCGAAGAACTGCCGCGTTCAATCGAGGCGATTCGTAGTACTGTTGAGCAGTACCCGGTTTTGCAGAATGGCGTCGATCGTATTTCGCAAAACTTCAGCTGGCAAAACCTTGCCATTGGCGGGCGCGAACTTATTCTGCGGGCGGGCGGCTTGGCGGGTTCGGCATTGGGGGCGGTGCTCAATCTTTTAATCGTTGTGGTAATGGCGGCGTACTTACTGGTTAATCCGCAAGTCTACAAGAAAAGCTTTGTGCGCATGTTCCACCCAAAAAAGCGCAAAAAGGCAAACGAAATGCTCACCAAGCTCGCCGAAACATTGCAATGGTGGCTCGCCGGTCGGCTGCTTTCAATGCTGATCATCGGGGTCGCTACTACCATCGGGCTGATGATCCTTGGTGTTCCGCTGGCATTCTTACTCGGTCTTTTTGCCGCTCTCATCAGCTTTATTCCCAACATCGGGCCAATTCTCTCGGCAATACCGGCGGTTTTGCTCGGGTTTTCGCAAAGCCCCACCATGGCTTTGTATGTCGCTATGTTGTACATCGGTATTCAGTTGATCGAAAGTAATCTCTTAACCCCCATCATCGAGCGTAAAACAGTCTCGATTCAGCCAGCATTCTTATTACTCGTGCAAATCTTTTTCAGTCTCTTTTTCGGTTTACTCGGCCTCACCTTGGCGTCGCCAATCGTTGCGGCAGTAATCGTATTGGTGCGCGGGCTGTACATCGAGCCAATGGAAGAGAATGAGAAGTGAGCGTTAACCGATGGTTACGAATGTGGAATTAGGGAACAGGAGGAATTACGAATGTAGAATTACGAATTACGATTTTGTTGTTCAAACGTCGCGAATCTTCTCGATGCAAATGATTACGATTTTGTAGGGACACAAAATTTTGTGTCCATGATTCCAATTATAAAAAATGCCCTTTGTCAAAGGTCGTAGGGGTGTATTGTCATACTCCCTCGGTTGCTCGTAGAGACGTTTTGATAAAACGTCTCCATCGCAATTAGCGAGCAACATCATCCTTCATCAAAAAAATCTACATCTGCAATCTCATTCGGCAAATTCTGTTCATTCTTCTCGCCATTGTGCGGGTATTTGTACCCCTTGCCAAAGCCGAGGTTTTTTGTGAATTCGGTACTCGGGTTGCGCAAGTGTAACGGCACCGGTACATTGCCGCTTTGTTTCACCTCACTCATCGCTTGGTTGATCGCCATGTACGACGTATTATTCTTTGGTGCATCAGCTAAGTAGGCGGTTACATGCCCTAAAATAATCCGTACCTCGGGCATACCTATTTTTTCACTGGCAGTAATCGCAGCATGCGCCATCTGTAATGCTTGCGCATCTGCCAAGCCAACATCTTCACTAGCAAAGATCAGCATTCGGCGGGCAATAAACCGCGGATCTTCGCCACCTGTCAACATGCGTGCCAAGTAATAGATGGCGGCGTTTTTATCACTTGCCCGCAGCGACTTGATAAAAGCCGAAATCACCCAGTAGTGCTCATCGCCTTTTTGATCGTAACGAATAATCTTCTCGGCGGAGATCTTCTCTAAAATGGCACGGGTGATCTTTTTTTCACCAATACTCGCCGCCTCTAGTAAATTGAGCATCGAGCGGGCATCGCCGTTACTGAATTCGAGCAAAAAATCTTTGGCACTTGTATCGAGCGTTATTTTTTGTCGCTCAGTCGCGGTTTGCAGAATTTGCCCCAAGCTCTCTTTAGTAAGCGACTTCAGTAAAAACACCCGCACGCGAGAGAGCAGCGCAGCATTAAGCGTAAAAGCCGGGTTTTCTGTGGTAGCACCGATCACATAAAACGTGCCGTTTTCGAGATAGGGCAACAATACATCTTGCTGGGTTTTTTTCAGCGCATGAATCTCATCGATAAAAAGAATCGTCTTTCGTTGCAATAACTCCCGTTGGCTTTTGGCAACTTCTGCCAATTCGCGGATCCGCTTCACCCCCTCGCTCACCGCCGAAAACGGCTCGAAGTGCGCATTCTTCTCATTCGCAAAAATGCGTGCCAAGGTGGTTTTGCCGGTGCCGGGCGGTCCCCACAGTACAAACGAGATCATTCCCTCGGCGCTTAAAATCTGCGCCAATGGCTTTATTACCTGGTCTTGCCCTTGTACTTGAGCCAAGGTTTTTGGGCGCAGCTGTTCGGCAAGCGGTGCGCCTAAATTCGCCGATTGCGAGAACAGGTTTTCCATCGCACATATTCTGATTTTTTTGCGTTGAATTCGAAAGGGGATTTTCAAAAATACGGGCTTTAAGCGTGATTTTCCGTATTAAGCCCGTATTTTTATGGTTTTGAAAACCACAAAATAAGTCAAATTTATGGTTTGCCAAACCATAAATTCAACCTTTATTGCGCGTCACGCGGTATCGTCCGGCGAAACAAGATCCTGTTCAGGTCATTGTCATAGCCCTCAATACCAATCTCAGTTTTTTGATTATCGGGGGCAAAGCGCAATCTGCCAGCTTTTTGTCGGGTTGCCAATAACATGTTCAAGTGGTTTGATGCGTGCGTTCGGTACCTCCTTTTTAATCTTTATGGGTATGGCAATCGGCATGTTCGCCTTTAGAACGTAGTTTTCGGCGGTTTAGGTTGGGGTAAAATAAGTATAGCCCACATCGCTGTAACCGCAGTCGATATTCGTTGCCGCAAAGGTAACCCTCAGTTTAACCTGCTGCTCTTTGGCGGGGTTATCCGTCAATTTTTTCAAGTCGTTCGGCATCAACAAACTGCCAAAGTCCAAGGCAGCAACAATCAAAACACCGGTGATCATCAGTGGTTTTGGTTCCATATCGGTAATTGCAGCGTGCTTTTTAATAATGTGAAGACTCATCAGATCCATTCACCTTGATGCCATCTATTATTTCAATAAGAGATTGGGGATTTGTTGATTATTATTGCTAAACTTTGCTGTTGCGGTTTCTTCTTAAAAGTATATTTTATAACTGGAGTATATTATCGCAAGTATTGCGAGAGCTACCCAAGAAGTTCTTTTACAACAAAGTTACAGAAATTAGAGGAGGCACTCTGTGTATGAAGATATTCAATTAGATCTCGACTATGTAAATGTGCGTGAAGCTCTGAAAAATTCTTTTTCAGAGACGATGCACGCTACTTATAAAGAGCAGGCTCTTGCTAGATTATTAGAACAAGCGAATGACTTCAGGTCAGCTTTTACAATAACCGTGCAAGATCGTTGGTCGCAGCAGTTTCCCGGGGTCGATTTTGAACCAGAAATCGTTGACCGTGAAGTTGATAAGATTCTAAAGGCGAAGATTGCCGAGACGATAGAGAACTATCGACCAAGGCTGAAAAAAGAGGATGATATTTGGTTTATCAAGGAAGAGCTAGTGATAGATATGGCTGAATGGAAGCGAATCTTACCTATATGGGGGTTAGCCGCTGTAGTGCCTTTGGCATTCTGGCTCATTACGCGTGAAAACAACGTAGCGCCTTTACTGGGTGTTCTTGGTTTGGTTTGCTACTTGGTTTTTGTAGTTATTCATTTACTGAGGAGATAGATATGAACGGTCCAGCTGATTTTATTCCCGCAGCGATTGCGGGGTTCCTTGTGGTACTAATGGTGGCATACTTGTTCCTAATCGGACAAGCAGTTCCGCCCGATAAGCTTGTACTAACCGTCAATTATATCGGCGAACGTAAAGTCGAAGACGAAAAGCACGATCGTGCTGTGGCAAGTAAGAATAGTCTTACCCTGTTAGGTAGACCAGTCACGGCAACCGTAAAAATCGGCTCGCGAGCGCCGCGGAATATCCCTGGTGTTCGTCGCAGTTTTGTATTTCCACTGGGGGTTACTTCTTTGGTTTTTTCCGAGGATGTTATTCCTGAATCGCCGAGTAAAACCGGCTTCAAGTTGCCTGTTAAAGGGTCTTTCATTACGGTTGATACCGTGTTCAATATGGAGATTATGTGGGAAGAGGCCGATGTAGTTCAACGTTTGTTAAAGCTTTTGACGCGATATCAGACGATTTCGACTTACACCGCCCGCGATCACCTGATCTTGCAAAAATTGGCACAGGGTATTTTTCGCTCCGAATTACGGCAGGCATTTGCACGCCAAACTGCAGGGAGAAATATCAAATACGTTGCTAACAACAAGACCGAGATCAACGAGGGTGCGCAAGAATGGTTGAACACCAAGTTTAATCCATTTGGCATTCATTTTTCGTTGGCAGCTATTTCGAGCGATGTTGCTCTCAATCAAGAACAACAGCGCAAGATGAATATGTTAGTCGCGTTATCGGCAGAAAACGAAGTTCAGGAAGATCGCAATAAAAGGTATTTACCGAAAAAGGAAACGTTAATCGCTATTAAAGAGGAGGGCCGTACTGCTGCTCAACAGATCGAAGTTGATGCAAAAATCAATGCTGCGGCTTTAGTGGCTGCCGCTGAAAAGCAGCAAATCCTGCTGCTGAAAGGCTTGCTCGGCGAAGACGCTGGCAAGTTGAAAGAGTTTTTAACCCTTTATCAGTCTCAGCCAAAACGCCCAATTCACTTGGTGCCAAATGGCACTCGGTTGATTCTGGGAAACAACCCTACAATAGGAGAGAAATAAATGAATCCTGTTAATATTGGTGTTTCAGTGTTTGCCGTAGGAGTATTCCTTGTGTCGTTCACTTCTTGTACGTGGGTCGAAACAAACGAATACGTTCTTGAGATCGATCTGAATGCCGGCAAGCCGGTAACCCCTCTTAACAATCCTGTTCTGAGTCAGGGGATACAGTCTTGTTTCGGGGTTAATTGCAGCTTTTTTTCAATTCCGTCTACGGCGGTTGAAATAAAGCTTACCGGCGATTCTTTCGAGGTGGGCGGTGCTACACATAAGTATGACCGCCGAGTTTCGTGGGATAGCATAGAAGTCGTTTCGATGGAAACCGCTATTACATTGATCGGGGCGGTAACTGATCCTCAGGCTTTCTACATCAACTATGGTACTATGGAGTACGAACTCCCTGTGCCCGATGATGTTGACGGTCGCATTTACGCGGCGCTCATCGAGGCGTATAACTTCGTGAACGTTGCAATGAGCGAAAAAACCCAGCAAGAAAAGGCGCTGGATATCCGTGCTCAACCGGATAAACATGAGGATGAGCTAAAGCAACTGGTTAACGGATACATGAATCCGAAAGGGTTTACCGTAACCGGCTTGATTTTTGATAAGGTTATCCAATTTCCCGATCCATTTATCATCGGTGAAAACGGCGAGAAGGTAAATGCCATCGAGGCTGCCTTAAATGCTTATACGGCACTTACCACCGCGCTGGAGCAGATCGAACAAGAAATCGTTCAGGCTCAAAACACAGCGGCTACCGAAGAAGCGGAGGCGAAGAACGCCGCAAAAAAAATTCTTGAATTGGCAAAACGGAAGGTTGCTGCTATTAAGGCGAACACTCAAATTCTTGAGGAGAACATCCTAAAAGATATTGAGGGCTTTGATCAAAAAGCAGCGTTGCGCTTAGCCATCGCCCGCGTTAAGCAAAAAATGCTAGAGCGTGGCGACTTGATCATCTACGAACAGGGATCGCTTAAAGATATGTAACTGTTGAAAAGGATTTTAATCTACGACCGTGTACAATGTACACGGTCTTTTTTTCCTTTGTTCGACTAATGACCTGAGTTTTTGGTGAGGTGAATGGCCTACAACACTTTTTTTGGTTTATCGTCTGCTTTAATTCTAATGGTTTAACAGGGTCAAGCAACTCTTGCCGAGCTTTGCATTACAACAACTACTCGTGCACGCAGTGCAGCATCAGGTCGTTGCCGTCAGGATCTGTGAACAGAGCCATGTAGCAAGCTCCCGTAT
>CAZOZW010000028.1:0-24006 GCA_964584385.1 uncultured Candidatus Peribacteria bacterium | reverse complement strand
TCGCAAGGAATCTGAGAATCTCTGATCGAAAAGCACATATGTCAACAGTACCTAAGCGCTTTTGCGACGAAAACGAATTCGCAGCAGCATTGCTGCAGTCAGTGAAAAGATGATCAAGAACATCGTGCCGGGACCACTATGAACTCTGCTCATCGGTAAAGTGCGGGCAGGCACGGGTGATGGTGACTGTTCGGTAATAATATCCGATTGGGCTTGCCCTGCCGGTTGACTCGCTGCTAGCGCTGCCTGACGCGCCTGTTCGATACGTCGGGCGACCTCGGGGGTTGGCTCTTGGATATCGGCTTGAATCGAACCGGGTTCGGGGCTGAGCGGCGCAGTTGTGTTCGCGTTCTCATCGACCATCGGTTGTTCAGCTGCGCTTGCCGATTCGGTCAGGGCGTTGAGTTCGGCGATCAGTTCGCTGGTATCGACGCCGGCAAAGGCAGCGTTGCGCTGATCGGACTCATCGCTTGAAACAACAGCCGCTTGCGCCGACTGAAAAAAACTGCGATTGCTTTGCACTGATTCACTATCATTCGCATCGCTATTCGCCTCTATTGCTAACTGCTGTGCGGTTTTACCTTGCGGAGCATACCTGCGGCGGTCGGTGATTTTCGGATGGCGCAATATCGTGTAGCGCAAATACGCCTTGTTATCGGTTGGGTCGATGTCTTTTTCGCGAGAGAACAAATCGACCCGCATCGTGTTGATGCCGGCATCGGCGCCGAATTTCAGTTTGGCGTTAAAACTAAAACTCCCCTCTGCTCCTGCCGCCACCGGGCCGATAATGCATTCGACCTTATACTTTTCGACCGAGCAGCCGGGTGGCACCGAAAACTCTTCGAACAAATGGCGCTTGTAATAATAATGCATTGTAGTGACATTTGCGGTAATATCTCCGTTATTACGGTACACCACGGTAAAACGGATGTCATCGCCCTGATGTATTTCGGTTCTGCCATCCTCGAATGCGACGGTGGTAAACAAATCGACCGATTGCGCTGCCAACACCGATCGTGGTGTGAGCAAAAGCAGCAAAAACCCGGTGACCACGGCGAATAGAAGCGAATATGAAAAAAGCGGAAGCCTCATAACGAGAAAGCAGAATATAAAAAGTTTTTATGCCAATTCGAGCCGAGAATCAAGCCCATTATTTTAATTGATAATCTAACGGTTAATTATGCAAAGCGAAAATATAGCCCGGGAAATCACCCCGATTCCAGTAGGTTATAGCGTAAAAACACGCGTTAAGCTCCTATTTTTAGATCGGATACAATACAACTGCAAAAAACCCTGCAAGCGAGACGAACAGCAGTTCTCGTTGAATGTTTGGCTGTTTTATGGCAAAATATAAAGAATAAAAATATCAAAACGAAGTGCAGCATGCGTGGCATAAAAATCAGCGGCAGAAAAAGCTTGCGACAGAGCTCGAGGCTCGGTTGGTTTTTCAAGCAACCTCACCCGAAGCTGTACCAACAAGCAGCCAAGAAAGTAACGACACAACCGCGAATCCCGAACTACCACTGCAAATCGAAGATATTGCTGATATAAGGGCGTTACTCGCAAGTTATGAAGCGGCAAAAGAGGCAAACATCGAGCCGGCTGTGCGGCAGATTCTTGAAAACCTGCTTCGCAGCGGTGTGAATATTCCAATCGACCCCAACAACGAAACCGTAACGCATCCACTGTACAGAGCGGCAAAACAAGAACACCTAACCGAAAAGGAATGGGAAAAGAAAATACAGCGAAAGAGCGAACATTTTAAAGCTGCAATTGCGGGGTTTGAGAGCCTACTCGAAGAAAAAAAACAAGATGTCGATAATGCTAAAGATATACTAAATGCCATTAATGCACCGAGTGAGGTTACCGATCCGCTTAAAAATATTTTGGCTGTGACTACCGTAAAGGATGCGGAGGAGAAATACTTAACTGTTGATCTGCTCATAACACGAGTTAAAAACGATGAGTCGATTGATGAGAAGGATAAAGATCAATATACAAAGCAGCTCGAAGTTGTAAAAGAAGCCTGCCAACTCAATATCACACTGCTTAAAAACAGAGAGTACCTGAAAGCACTAGAAGCAATACAAGAGATGAATTTGACCGCAGAGAACGTACAAGAAAAAATAGATGCACTTGAAGAAAACATAAGAAGGCAAGCACTTGAAGTTGAAGTTGAAAGATCAGAAAAGAATAAAGCATTTAGAAAAACCATCAGGGTCGATCCGACGCTCAGTGCCGATTTTGATAAGGCGCAAAGTCTTAATCAAGCAAAAGCCGAACTTCAATCAAAGGAGTTTAATCTTTTGATTGCAAACGATAAACTGGATAAACTGCAAGATTATCAAAACCAAACCGCTGCGCACCTCATCTTCAAAAATATTCAAGGTGGATTTTTAACACCCGAACAAGCCAACCGCACAATGGCAACGATCGAAACGACGCAATACATCGACGAAAAGTTATTCGAAAACGTATCGCCACCGAACGATACTGCCGCCCGTGAAATTTTGATTCAAGCGATCATCGAGCAGCCAGATCGATTTAAGCTCAATGACATAATAAGTGATTTAAAGAAAATGGACAATGATCAGTTGGGGAAATTTTACAACGAACTGGCAAAACTCGCTCAGCATCGAAATAATAATTCTTCAGCAACTACTGTAGATAGCAGTGTTTTTCCCGCTTCATTGAGCGAACTGGTAACACAAGCACCGAATTTTAGCAGCGCTGAGCCATTACCACCCGGAGCAGACCATACTCCGCTAACACCCGCCGAACGTGAAACGTTACAAAAGAAAGAGATTGCTCCGCAATTATTGCAAGATTATCAAACTATTTACCGAATCTACAGCCAAATCGATAATGGAGATACAGCCGACACAGAAGAGTTTATACAATACAACCTAAACGCCGGCGGATCGACAGATGAGGGTATTGAGACAAACGGTGCAGATTCGTTCACCTCTAACTGGCTCGATCAAAATGCGAACACCGCATCGATCCGAAAAGAAGTAAAAGATAATCTGCTTGGTGAGTTAATCAAAAATGATGTTACGTATTCGATTATAATAGAGACTGATCCGCCCGAAGCAAAAGCTTTTACGGGACAAATCATCCTCGATGCGCTTAATGGTCAGACAGATGGTGGGCTTAGCCAAAAGGCGGCAACCGATTGGGTATTGGGGCTCGAGGAATACATTTGGGATAAAGAAGAAGGACCAAATGCACTCTCGGAAAAACAGCGCCACCAAGATATCGCTTTAGCAAGCGCTCTCAGTGGGTTAGATAGCAATGTTTTCGAAGACGTACTGGGGGGCTCATGGGAAAAGTTGACCTCGCTCGATGTCAGCGAGATGGCACCCGTACTCTTGGTGATAGGTGGACTGTGGGCAGCAAACAAACACTACGATGGAAAAGTATTAAAACTGATGCTCGGTGCCGGAGCGATTTGGGGCGTAGATAAGTTGCAGGCCGAATTAACTTCGATCAATGACGGCGAAATGGTTCTCGATAATGTATTCAACACGAGCAAGGTAGATATGGCGGCAGCAACGCCCCTCGGTGGAATGCTGCATGCCGTGGCTGACGAGTTACCGAGCGAAGAGGTAAACGAGGACATGATAATCGCTGGGAACTTAATGCACAACGTGCTGATAACAGAACTGATCGACTGGTGGGAAAAAAACCAGGGTGTGGCAACCAGCGGAAGCGAAGGAGGATTGAAGCAGCAAACCGACTCGATGGGCCCCGGTCTTAAAAAAGCGCTCGGCTACATAACTAATGAGCTGGGCAGCTACGATTATCTTAAGCAGCAGATTCGAGCAGTCGATGCGATACGGGTTGTAATACAATCGACACTGAGATACTGCTCGAAAAAAATCAACAACGATGTATACCACGATGACCTCGGGGTTAAATATCTTAAGACTTGCTATACAGATGTAGATGTCAACAAGCTCTCGAATGATCAGAATGAAATTACAAATCTGCAGAATCTGCGCAAGAAAATGGGATCTTTGTACGAGACATATGCCTACGGCAGCGCAACCTTTGAGCAAGTACTACAACAAGAGGTCACCAATGCCGATATTAAAGAATCGATACGAGCAAATGAGAGTTATGTTGAAATGAGCGAAGAGTACATCCAAAAAACATATCGTGAATATGCACCACTGGTCAAAGAACTCGTCACCCTTAAAAACTACGATTACGATTCGATTTTAGTAATTTTGCAACGAGGCGGGAACGAAGCGTTAAATACCTTGAACGAGCTAGTGGCAAAAGGTTGGAAGTTAAAAGAAGTTGCGCAAAATAAGTTGGAGACCGAATACAAAGACGACACCTTTTACGTAAAGACATTATTCGAAAACGGCAAGCTTGTTACAACTACAGTTTATGGAATTGGCGCAGAGTTCTTCACGATACCATATGATATCATCATCGGCGGCGCCGGTGCTCTCAAAGAATGGATGGAAAACGGGGGCTTTCCTGAGCTTTACGATTCGATACACGCTGCATTGAGCGAAGCATATGGTGATATTTTTAACGAAACGAGCATCGATGTGGTGCAAAACAGTACGATTGCCGAATATTTAAGTGATGATATCGCCTTTAATAACGAACATCTCGGGCACTTCGCTGATAATTTCGAGTGGATGAATTCGAATAATAAAATACTTCAAACGCATCGGCTAAAGCCTGAAATGGGCGGCAGAGCTCACTTAGGCTTGGTTTCTCTTGAGTTGTCACAAATAAAAAATGCATTGCAGGGCAAAACCAATCCGCAAAAGACTAAAATCATAAAAAAAGGATTACGAGAAAAGATGCGAGCAATTTTTTTACAACAGCATCCGCAACTAGAATTCGACCCCGAAAATGATGTATTGAACTACGCGTACCTGCCGAAGGAGCAAAAATACTATCTCTTTGCACGGATGCCCGATTCCGGCACACGCGCAGCCGGTTCGAGCAACGAAAGAGCAATGGAGGTTAAGAGATTCCAATATCTATTCGATAACATATATAAAGAATGGTCAAAGCAAAAACAAGTACCGAATATTGATTACATTCAGAACAAAAATGGTGCTCAGGTTTTTGCAAATGCGCCAACGGTCGATGATTTTATTAAAGCACTAGAACACACTGATCTCGCTGAAGAATATAAAAAAATGCCGGAGGTTTACAAAGAAGCGATCGAAAACTTTCGCTATGGACTCAGTATGAATAAGACATATTATAACAAAAATCCAAATCAGCTCACAAGCCATCTCGATAACTTTATTGAGGAATTTGTAAAAGCGTATCGATAAAACAAAACATGACAGAGAACGAAAACCAAAACGAACAGTACGGCGATTATACAGATATTGAATCCAGTCAACCTGGTGAACGATTCGATACCGATATCATCGAGAGTTTACGCGAAAAATTGGAGGCAGTTGGCGTTGTAAATAGCGATTCGTCAGACCGAACTCAACAAAATGTGGGGCAACAAGCCGAGCAAAGGACAAAGAATGATAATAATCGAAGAGACCAAGGAGACCATAATAATGAGCAAGATATCGAACCACAAAATGAACCGGTTAACCCTTTTGCAGATACTGAGGTCTTTAATGATTATACTCTGCAAATCAGTCAAAAATTCGATACAGTGAAGAGTCGACTCGTCTTATTCAACAATGATCCGCAAAACAACAAC
The DNA here is from genome assembly GCA_964584385.1 of uncultured Candidatus Peribacteria bacterium. Lineage (GTDB taxonomy): Bacteria > Patescibacteriota > Gracilibacteria > CAIRYL01 > CAZOZW01. Next base: position 18,305 of record CAZOZW010000028.1, on the reverse strand, counting down.
AAACTTGCCGGTAGAATGGCAGAAGAAATAACTCAAGGTGCAATGCTACTCGATGAGTTAAGAGGCAAACTCAGTTCGTTGTCGAACATCGAAACCGGTCATTGGCAAAACCGCGTGAGTGGCATTGAGCATGAATTAGAATTACAAATCCAAACGGCACACAGAATGAGCTCAGAGCTGCGACAGACGCCTGCTGATGAGTTGCCAGATCATATACGTCAAAATCTACGTCCACAGCTGGTTCAACTCCAGAACACTACGCAATCAACTTTGCAGGGTGCCACCGAATACAATAGTGAGCAAGAATATCCTGAACAATCCGAAGCCGTTCAGAATGTTGAATCACAGCCAACCGACCATGAAACATCGGTTAATGTAACACCCGAAACAACGTCGATTATTCAACGGATCCGTCAAAAAGTCGCAGATGCAAAGGTGATTGTTCTAGATGCTGTAAACAAGGCGAAAGAGGCCTTTGAGCGAGCGAAAGAGAGAATTCGAAATAGCAATCTGCCAGATGAGATAAAACGCAAGCTACCGCAGGCAGAAAAGCTGTTCAAGTTTTCAGCCACCGCCACCGGTATAGGTGGGCTGGTATACTTAGGTTCAATGGGTCTGGGTAATGTGGCTCACGCAAAGGATGTCGATCCATCTGAGTTGGTCAGAAAAGCGCAAGAAGGTTCTGGTGTACCGGTGCCTGGTGGTGGCACCGAGGCAGAAGGTTTAGCAGAACATGCCGAATTAATCGCAGATGAGGTTGGTGATGCAGGTGGCTTAGCCGGTGAGGCAATAGCTGGACTTGGTAGCGGTTTCGCAACTTTAGCAGCGTACATGGTAAATCACTCACTTGAAGAATTATGTATAATCCTCATCTTGGGCGCAATCGGTGGGTTCACCGGTTACAAAACCGCCACCGGGCGATTTAGTATCGATGAAATATCAAAAGGTATCCCGGGGTTTATTATAAGTGGGGAGGTCTTACGGATTGCAACTGCAGCCCTGTCGCCATTTAGCCCCAACATAATATTAACAACAATCGCAGCGGGGGCGTACTCATATATCAGGATTCGACAACACAATAAACGCTATGGACGGGGCAGCACTAGAAGCAGACGGGGGCGCAGAGGACCTAGTGGCAGAAGAAGAAGACCATAAGACTTGACGATAAGATAAAATAAATTTATAGTTCAATCTTCGATTTCAACAGAATGCCACCGAACCAACCACACCAAAGGCCGACACTAAAAGTAAAGCAAGCACTGGCGCGATACAGAAATGCGGAACTTGCACTAAAGCAAAAAAATGCTTGTCACATCTTTATTACCCAGATTAGAAGTGAACTTGCAAAAGTCGATTCCGCGATTGATTCAGAGGAGGCAGTCGACCTTTTAGATATCCAAGATAACATAGATCGATCACAAGCTAAGTTAAGCACCTTATTGAGCGGCATATCGAACCACCTCGGTAGTCAGTATGACAGCAACCTAGTCAAACCATTGCAAAATGACGCCAAACAGATTCGAGAGACCATAGAAAATTCAGTAGCGAAGATAACTAGAAATACACAAAGAGGCATACGATTATTGATAAACAATCAAGATCAAATACTCGACTCACAAATGCTAGAGAGCGAGATCGCAGACTTTTACAACGCCTTACATAACCTATTTACGAGAGAGCAAAGATCTATCGTAAGATCTATGAACCAAGCGGAAAAAAATGAATTCTTGATCCAAATACAACAAAACTCACAAGGCGCGAGCAATACATCAAACCGTCAACAACAATCGAACCATCGAAACGCCAGTGCTTCACCAGTACAAGCGCAGCAAGCTAATCAAGACGGACGCACTGATTTTTCTGATGAAAATGAGGAAGGATTTTTCAGAAAAGCTCTCGATAAAGTATTTGGCAGCGACAATAAAACTGTTATACGTGCAGTAGAAGATCTTATTGATGAAGATGAAGATATGCTCGATGAAGCCGATGAAAACAATGAGGAGTATGAAGAGTTCGTACACAATGCAATGATCGAACTGACGATCATACTCTCAGACAAAAGATTCAAAGGTGATCTTGAAAAGATATCCCCCGGTTTATACGCAAAAGATAATGTTGAGTTTTTTCCGGTACCTGAGCTGCTCGATGGTGAGTATCGTGAACAGTGCAGCGCTATTACACAAATGATCTATAATGAGAACAATTTATATGATGAATCGATTGAAGAAAGAGTTGAAGCAATATTGCAAAATGCGCGAACGCTAATGAAAGAATATAAATTCGATCAAGCAAAAAAGCTGGCGGCGCTTAACAGTATTTTTGCCAGCGATCGCAAAGTGGTAATAAGCCCAAAGGCTGTTGAGCTAACAGACCTTGAAGAGCAAAAAACAGATGAGGGTGAGCGGAACAACCGAATTAAGGAAGCGAAACCAAAAGCAACAGATAGTAAATGGGACAAGTTTATGGGTTTGATGAATCTGGCAGGGCTGGCTGAGGTGTTTCTACCTGGACAGCAGACCGAACAGCTCATGAACTTGATAAAAGGATCAGATGAAAAAAGACGACGGAAAGCTGCCAATAGAAGAAAGAAAATAAAAAAAGTCCCACGAATACGACCTCGCAAATAATATAATACAAACCAAATGGCTAACAATGAGAATAACCAAGATCGGCGAAACCCAGCAAACAATATTCGAGAGCAAAATAGAACGCAAGTCACTCCGATTGCACCTTCAACCGACTTCGAACTGGTAGAAGAACCGGCTTCGAAGGTTCAAAGAATAATGGGATGGACAGGTCGAAGGATCGGTGCAGCGGTCGACCTCCCCGGAAGCTCACTCGATCGTGCCGCCGGCGCAGCAGGGAGTGGTATATATGCCGCCTCAGGTGTACCCGCATGGGCAATTGGGAACACTCAGGTGCTCTGGGAAGATGCAAAAATTTTAGGTCGAACAACGAAGGATATTGGTTCAGAGCTGTGGAAAGGAACAGGCGGTATTGTGGCAGATACAGGTCGCAACATACGAAGTAAATTCGGTGAGTTATTCAGCAAACAAGATACTACCTGGAAAAATTTTTGGTACAAAAAACCATGGCAAGCCACCAAAGCAACGTTTTCACCATTAACAGGTGTAGTAAAGGGTGGTTATTCATATGGCAGCGGAAACTACTACGATTATCGCAACAAAAAATGGAGCAATGGCGAGCATGCGTTGAAAAGATACTTTGATAAACTCTCTGGTGCTGAGGGTCGGGGTATAAAGGGAATAATAAATGGGACACGAATGACACTTGGGCAAACATTCTATTATGGTCCAAAAAGCTTTGTCGACCGTGCTGTGCCAGGTGTAAAAGGCGTTATCGAGAACACCAGAAACCTCGTTGGTGATGTGACCGCGCTGGGCTCTGATAGAATCTCTGCCGGTATATATAAAGAACTGCCTAATCCAAATCTTCCACCACCACCATTTTTTGATAACACAATGAACTACCAAGGGTTACGCTCTGTTCCACCAAGTGTTGATTCACCTGCCGCAAATCAACCGATGTGGAATCCGGCTCACCCCTTCGTAATGCCAAACCCATATCAACAAAGAGTTGCATAGCGTTGTCAGCAACACCACTCTATCACACCATCACCAGCGCCGCCCCAACCACCACCGAAACCCCTACCATCTTCAATACTGCTGTAAACAACACCCGCGAACCGAACAAAAAGACGATCCCCGCTTTTACAAGGGTGTTCATCAACACCGCCAGTAAAATTACGATCGTCGCGGTATTCGCCGAAACCACGCCTTCGCCGGTTTGCTTTGCCATCGCCAAGGTTATCGCATCTACGTCGGTTAAGCCGGCGACAATACCAATAAGATACAAGCCAACATCGTTGTATTGATCTTGCGGTAATACGAGTTCGATTTTTTCGGAGAGCAAGACGATAACAATAAAAAAGATACCGAACGACAATGCCGAAGCGAGTTTTAACGGCTGACGACGGGTGATTGGTTGCGTAACCGGCTCATCGATAGTTTCGTTCTTGCTCCGCTTTTTCTGCTGGAGGCGATAATACAAATACCCCGCTCCTGCTACGTAACCGATTGCAAGAATACCAAGTGGCAGAATCAATCCGCTGAGCAGCTCGTGTTTGTTGCCAGAGCCGATAAACGCTTCGAACAACACACGAACAAACATCAATGCCGAAGCCAAAAGAATTGGGATAACGAAGATCGGCACACGTTCGCTTTCTTTCGATTGTTGAGAAATGGCAACCGTAAGCGCCGTACTGCTCAACAATCCGCCGATGATCCCCGAGAAGAATATGCTGCGGTCGCTATCGATGAACTTTGCCAAAAAATAGCCGATGAATCGTATCGAAGCAACGAGCATTACCATCAGCCAAACGGTTTGCGGGCGCCAGTCGAAAAACCCGAGTGGATCGATGAAGCTTTGTGGCAGCATCGGCAGGATTATCGAAGTAAGGATGAAAAACTTAAGAATGGCGATCAGGTCTTCTTTGCTGATTTTTTGCACCGCTTGGTGTAATCCTGTTTTAAGGGCGAGCAAGCCGGTGAACAATATACTGATCGTGATTGCCGCCAAATGTTCGTTTATTGCTACCAATATGCCGATCAAAAAGCCGGCAAGCAAAGAAAGTGATGAAGTAATGCCATAATATTTTTGATTGACCACCGCCATTAAATGCGTCGAAAACGCCACACCGTAGGCAATTATAAATACCAGCGGCAAAAAGTACGGCATGTGTAGTTGTGCTGCCAACCAGGTTCCCAAAAACCCGATCACCCCCATCATCGCAAAGGTACGTAAGCCGCCGAGTTTTACTTCGTAGGGGTCTTGTTTATCTTGCAGGCGCATTTCACGCTCTAAGCCAACCAAGCCCGCCAAGCCGGCAGCGGTTAAAAGCGACAGTAAAAAATCGGAGTATTCGGGCATTGGGTTTTGGTATCGATTCATTGTAGCAGTTTGCGGTTGTTTTTGCGAGCGGAGTTAGACGCGATTCAATCTTAGAACATCCCAAATTCGTGCTTTGATTCTTCATAACGAGAGAACGAAGAATTATGAATTATGATACGCGAAGCGAGATTTGATATGACAAAAGGTGATATTGATAAAATCTCGTTTGACGTTCTACAAAATGCGTGTATATTCTTTTTTGTAGTGAAGCTTTGATTGTAAATAATCAAGAGAATCACTCTCATCAACCCACTACTAAAAATGCGAGGGTACTATGCAAAAGCTAAGCTATAGCCTATCACAACACGATCACAAACAGGGCATGTTACATGCACTGCGGCTTTCAAAAAAAACAAGCCTTCATCACGCAACAAGTATTGTTGTAATCCTAAGAACAACGCATTCGCAAACATATTTGAATGGATACCTAGAGGGACTGAGCCAAGCAAAAGCATTGGCGAACAGTAAGAAATAAGTCAGTGGGAAGCGAGGACAAAACAACGTCCTCGCTTTTTCATGAATAAAACTCATATAAATTCCAGTAGATTACAGCGTGTTTTCACGCTGTAGTCTCCTATTTTCAACATTTCTATTAAACAAAAGAGCTACTTCGTCTACCATGGATGTGAATCATTCTGTAAACCATGAAAACATTTACTGCGAAAGACGCAAAAAATCAATTCGGTACGTTGATGGACACCGCACACAACGAACCAGTAGTCATAACCAAGCGGGGGAAGGAATTCTTGGTGATACTCTCGGTAGAAAAATACAAGGACATCGAAGCGATTGAAGATGCCTATTGGAGCGAGAAGGCAAAGCAATCGATAAAAGAAAAACCACTAGGAACACAAGCCGGTTATGATTTGCTGTCTGATCTGCTCGGTGCTTAAGCTCAATCCTTATCCGCAAGCGAATAAATTCTTACGCAAACTGCCACCGAAACAAGCCAAGCAAATCGCTCAAAAAATCACCTCACTTTTGAGCGAGCCATATCCGCAAGATTCAAAATCGTTAATAGGAATCAAGAACGTGTGCAGGGTCGACTGCGGCGAATATGGAATTACCTATCGAGCAGATGAAGCAAAGAATGAATTGCTCCTCTTTTTGGTGGGCAAGCGAAATGATGACGAAGTTTATAAACGATTCGGTCGGATGGATGTTCAATAAATTCAATAAATGTTTTGCTGTTGCAGCAAGATTCGCAATCAGAAATTCGTAATACCGCTATCGCATTGTAAAATCATTGAATCGTAGATATGTTCGAAAAAACAACAAAAGAGTTTGATTTGACTTTTACCAAAGATATTTGCGAAGATACCGTGGCATTTTTGCAATATGCTTAAAATGCGCCGGGGTGGCGAAATTGGTAGACGCGCGAGACTCAAAATCTCGTTCCCCTCGGGGAGTGAGGGTTCGATTCCCTCCTCCGGCACCACCTAAACATCTTTCTTTATTTCATCGGAATGCGCCCCGTATTGGCATCTCAAGATTATACAACCGGAACCGCAAAAGAGGTTCGTTTACAAAGTAAAGTCCCTGCGGCTATTTATGGCTTGGGTCGCGAGACTCAAAACATCGCCGTCGATAAACAAGATTTTAAACGCGTATTGCGCAAAGCCGGAAAATCGACCCTGATCGAAGTAGAAGTCGGCAAAGAAAAAGTCCCTTCACTTATACATGTCGTCGATATGCATCCGGTTTCGGGTGAGCCCGTTCACATCGATTTTCATGCGGTAAACATGAATAAAGAAGTACAGGCATCGGTACCGGTACAGGTCAAAGGCACATCAGATGCGGTAAAACTGCTTGGTGGTATTTTAACGGTTATGCACAATTCGGTAAAAATCAAATGCTTACCAAAAGATCTCATCTCACAAATCGACGGTGATCTTTCGAAGTTGAAAACCTTTCACGACTCATTAACAGTTTCAGACCTCCCGTTCCCAGACAGCATTACCGTACTCGACGACCCCGAAACAGTGATTGCAAGTGTAAACGCACCACGCTTAGCAACCGAAGCCGAGGAAGAAGACGAAGCAGCTGAGGGAGAAGCAACCGGCGAAGCAGCTGAAAAGAAGGAGGAGTAGTCTCTTTGTAGGTACATGCGTTTTCGCACTTTTCTCATCACATTCTTTATCGTTGCAATAGGGCTTGCGGTATTTGTATCTGCAGCCGCGGTTTTAAATATAGTACCGAATCCGGCTGAGCCAAAACCGATCGCCGAACGAATCGAAAAGCCGAAGCGATTTTTAGAGTCGCTCTTTAATGGGGAAGCGAGGAATGATAGGCGAATCGGTTCAATTGAAGGAATCGGTGAGCCGCCACCAAATACAAAATCGTACATAACCGGTTTACCAAAGGCCACAGAGGCCGACGAGCAATTGATCGGCGTGATGATCGACGAAGCGCCAGGCGCCAGAGGGAACTATAAAGGTGTTGAACGTGCGAAGTTGTTTCTCGAAATGCCTGCCGAAGGCGGCGTGCCACGCATGATGGCCCTATTCTCAGATCAAGATCTACCAGAGCAGATCGGCCCAGTACGCAGTGCCCGCCATTATTTTTTCGAACTTGCCGAGCCTTGGCTCAGTGCTTTTGTTCATGCCGGTGGCAGCCCGCAAGCGTATTCGGCGCTTTTTAATAATTCAACGGTGGATGATTTTGACGAAGACCTCAGTTATATGACGCGTGACAGAATGCTTGCCGCACCACACAATCTGTTTCTTGATACCCCATTGATTCTTGATGAAATAAGTAATGTTCGCTTAGGTTCAGAAATTTTTTCATTCGATGATGAACTCGTAATAACCGAAGAGCTTTCGGACGTAAGCGAGATTACTGTGCGCTTTGTTACTGAGCGCCATAGAGTCGACTGGCAATACGACGCAATCGATGAATGCTATCAACGGAATCAGACAATGGAAAGTATCGACTTATGTGTTGAGAATATCGTGGTTTTAATAATGCCATTTTGGTTGATCGATGGTGATGAAAAGAATCGTCTGAATATGCAAACGACCGGCAATGGTACGGCTTTTGTATTCCGTGATGGAAAGGTGATCGAAGGGCAGTGGATGAGAAGTACAGATGATACACTAACCCTGCTTACCACAGATATGAGTCAAGTAATCGATCTCAAGCCTGGGCGAACATTCTTTCAGGCTACCGGCACCCCCGAAAGCGTGACTTTTAACATCGCTGCCGAAACAACCACTTCAAGCCTTTCATCACAAGCCGATGAAAACAGCTGATTTTGATTTCGATCTCCCAACCGAGCTTATTGCTCAGCATCCACTCCCAAAGCGTGATGCCGCCCGGCTCTTGAAATATGATCGATCGACAAAGCAGATCGACCATAAAAAATTCACAGAAGTAGTAGAACTATTCGGCGAGAACGACGTACTCGTTTTTAATGAAAGCAAAGTGATCCCCGCGCGGATCCGCCTGCCGAACGGCGGCGAGTTGTTTGTTTGTGAACGCGTGGCAAACACCCAAACCGAAACGTGGATTTGTATGGGCAAGCCCGGCAAAAAATTACAACTTGGTTTTGCAATAGATTTTGGCAACGGCGAAACACTACAGGTCACCGAGGTTTTAGAAGATGGTTTTCGGAAAGTCGAAATTCAGATACATCGACCAATCGAGCAATTTTTAGATCAATACGGCGAAATGCCATTGCCGCCCTACATGAAGCGTAAAGTCACAACCGATGACAGTGAGCGGTATCAAACCGTGTATGCCGGTTCACCCGGATCGGTGGCAGCCCCAACTGCCGGCTTACATTTTACCGAGTCTATTTTAGAAAAACTTAAAAAGAATGGGGTGCAAATCGAATTCGTTACATTACACGTTGGCGTTGGCACGTTTTTGCCGGTAAAAGTCGAAAGCATCACCGATCATAAAATGCACAGTGAATATTATTGTATCGAAAACGAAACCGCTATGCGGCTCGCCAAAGCAAAAACAGATAACAAGATGATAACCGCAATCGGCTCAACCGCTCTGCGCACTCTCGAATCGGCGGAGTATTTTGACGGGGCTTTTCAAAAACCAACCGGCAAGACCGACTTGTTTTTGTATCCGGGGGCTGATTTTACATTCGTCGATCATTTTTTCACGAACTTCCATCTGCCAAAAAGCACTCTTATCATGCTGCTTGCCGCCTTTGCCGCGCCCGGCAAAAAAGATGGTTTAGAGGAAGTGAAGCGCGTCTACCAAAAAGCGATCGAAGAGAGATACAGATTCTTCTCATACGGCGATGCTTCATTGTGGTGGTAAAAACTGCTACTCGCCCATCGGGTAATCTTCTTCAGAAACCTCTTGCTGTTTTTGCATCCGCTTTTTAAGCTCATTCGGTAATCCGCGTTTGGCGTAATCGTCGTGGGTTAAATCGAGGATTTTTCGCACAATCCCCACTTGCGACCATTCTTTGCCGTTAAACTTGCCACCCTTGAATTGCTCGGTTTCCATCGCTGGGAGCTTGCTTTGTACATCTTTATACGATTGCACGAGATGATCGATACTAATATTGTGCCGAATGATCTCTTCGAGCAGATTCCGCGTTTTATCGACTTTGCGGTCGCGGTCAGAAAAGAAATGATCAAGATAGGCTTGTAAGTTATCGAGATTCATTTTGAGGTGCTTGCCATCATCGCGGTTATTGAATGCCGATTCACGGATCTCGCGTTGGTATTGTTCGCGAGAACTTACCAATTCTTCGAACTGCTCGTCGGCTTCTTCGAGTTTGGCACTGATCCGTGAGAATTTGCGCTGGAATTGTTCGGGGATGTCGGATTTATTCTTGTACGATAATTGATGCTCGATTTCAGCCCAGGTATGCATTAAAACAGTACGAACTTGAATTTCGGCGTTGAGCTCGTTCAGACCACGAAAGTTCGGGGTTAATCCCCATTCCTCTTTAATGCGAACCACAAAATGATCACTGCGATAGCCGAATTGATCGGGGTCGAGCAAATCGGCTTTTTGGGTTGCTTCTACCAAGTGGAATTCTTTTTTGATCAACTCGCCGATTCGTTTGGCGTCGCGTTTTAAGTAACACACAATCCGTAAAGCACAAAGATCATGCATTTCTTCAAAAGGGTCTTTGTAGCCTTTTCGTTCGATCTTCTCGAAAAATGAATCGCGTTCTTTTACCCTATAATCAATCGTTAGATATTTGATCCCCTTTTCTTGTAGCAAAAGTTCAAGCGCTTGCTCCAGGTTTATCGCCAAACGCTTATAGCGCGGATACATCATTTGATAGCGCTTTTTGATGAGACGTCGACTCATCTGCGGTGATTGATCGTTGTCATCTTTCTGTTTCTTGTGCATACATTATTTCAAGATGCGCAAATACTACTGAGGATTGGTGGTATCGTCAAAGCTTTTTCCTTTTAAAAAACCGAAAAATCTGGAAAAATCGGTATGATTTATTGTTTTACAAATTCAGGATGACGGAGAATTACTCAGCAGAGAATATACAGGTTTTAGAAGGCCTTGAGGCGGTACGTAAACGCCCGGGTATGTACATTGGCTCTACCGATGTACGCGGCTTACACCACTTACTGTGGGAAGTCGTCGATAACGCGATCGATGAAGCGATGGCGGGGTTTTGCGATCGAATCGATATCACACTACTCGAAGACGGTGGCATTCGCGTGCGCGATAACGGCCGCGGGATTCCGGTCGATACTCATTCGAAAACCGGGAAATCGGCTTTAGAAACAGTGATGACGATACTGCATGCCGGTGGTAAATTCGGTGGTGGTGGCTATAAAGTCAGTGGTGGATTGCACGGAGTGGGAGCGAGTGTGGTAAACGCCCTGGCGGTCAAAACCGTGGCGATAATCCAACGCGACGGGAAAATGCACAAACAAGAGTATTCGCGCGGAGCGGTGATGGGGCCGATCGAGGTTATTGGTAATGCAAAAGAAACCGGTACTGAAATCACCTTTTACCCCGACCCCGAAATATTCAAAGAAACCCAAGAACTCGAATGGGATACGGTGTTAACCCGCATGCGCCAGCAAGCATATTTAACAAAAGGTGTTGAACTCTCCATCGCCAGCGAAAAAGCAGACGACAAGAAAAAACATCGCTTTTATTTCGATGGTGGTGTGGCGAGTTATGTGCGCCATCTCTCTGAAAATAAAACCCCCATTTCAGAAGTGATCGCGGTAGAACGAGAAACCGAGCAATGTCACCTAGAAGTGGCGATGCGTTATGGCGATTCGTACAACGAAAATATTTGGTGCTTTACCAATCACATTCATAACCCCGAGGGTGGAACCCACCTTACCGGTTTTCGTACGGCATTAACACGTACGGTCAACAGTTACGCCCGTGCAAAAGAGTTTTTAAAAGAGAAAGACGATAACCTCACCGCCGAAGATGTACGCGAGGGGCTGACTGCCGTGATATCGGTAAAAGTGGGTGAGCCACAGTTCGAAGGGCAAACTAAAGGAAAACTTGGGAACAGCGAAGTGCGGCCAGCGGTTGAAAATGCTTTTGCCGAAGCTCTGACGGAGTATCTCGAAGAAAATCCGGCCGATGCCAAAAACGTGATCAATAAATGTTTGCTCGCCGCCCGCGCCCGTAAGGCCGCACGTGCCGCCCGCGATACGGTAATTCGTAAAGGCGCTCTCGAAGGCATGACCCTGCCCGGAAAACTGGCAGATTGCTCGAGCAAGAACGCCGAAGAAACCGAACTCTACATCGTGGAGGGAGATTCGGCGGGTGGGAGTGCCAAACAAGGTCGCAACCGTGAATTTCAGGCAATATTGCCATTGCGCGGTAAAATTTTGAATGTAGAACAAGCCCGGCTCGATAAAATGCTGAATAACAACGAAGTAAAAGCGTTGATCGTCGCACTTGGCACCGGTATCGGTGAGATTTACGACGGCGAAAAACTCCGCTACGGTAAAATCGTGATCATGACCGACGCCGACGTCGATGGCGCTCATATCAGAACTTTACTCTTAACTTTGTTCTTCCGCTATTTCCGCGATGTAGTCGACGGTGGTCACTTATACATCGCCTGCCCGCCGCTTTATAAAATCAGCAAGGGCAAGCAACTTCGCTATGCCTACAACGAAGAGCAAAAAACCGAAGCGCTAAAAGAGTTCGGTGTAGAAACCGAACCCGAGGTTTCAACCGACGAAGACGATAATAGCGAAGACAGCGGACCGAAAAAAGTCGGCAATGTGTCGATCCAACGCTATAAAGGTCTGGGAGAAATGAACCCCGAACAACTCTGGGAAACCACCATGGACCCGGACGTTCGAATTATGATGAAGGTAACCGTCGGCGACGCCGAAAAAGCCGACATGATCTTTACAACGCTAATGGGTAGCGAAGTTTTGCCTCGCAAAAAGTTTATTCAAACCCACGCCAAAAGCGTGAAGAATTTAGATGTGTAAAAAAACGAAATACTGCATTAACACGTAATTTCACGTCTTAATGCAGTATTTTCACTGCAAAAACATCTCTTTTCATTTCTCGGCGATTGAGAAATAATAAGAACCCCATTAGCAAATACTCTCTCATCATCAGAAAACATATGAGCACCTACGACAAGGAAATTGCCGAATCACGCCAAATGATTGATAACCTCTTCGATAGGTTCGATGAGCTTGAGGAAAAATTCGAAAAAGAGATGAATGCACTTTCAAAGAATGTATCCATACTTGCAGCTGGTCAGCATGGCCTGAAAAGCAAGATGGAACAAATGGAAATAAGAATGGGCAAAATGGAAGAGAACCAAGATAAGATGTTGGGAGCCTTAGATCAAATCGCAGGAACCCTTCAAGACATGCGCGACGAGAAAAGCGCTACCACGCTATTGATTCAACATCAAAATAGCAAGATTGATAACCACAAGGGATGGATTGTAAACCTTGAACAAGCGGTGCCCTGTTAGCTTTTTCATGCTGAAATTCATGTGAATTATGCCGTGTTTTAAGGCGATAATGTACAGTTTTTTGCTGTGCAGAAATGCTCTGTTGGGTTCATACTTTCGATGATATTTCTACACTTTTTATTGCGAGTTAGCAGTACTGTCGAGAAAATCTTCGGCGGAGTGTGTGTCACATAATACAATTGTAATCTCTTGTAAAAATGTCGATTACTACGTAAGTGGACAAAAGCCGTACAAAGGTAATTACGAAACGAAGCTGTAGAATAAAGAAGTATCTATTTGTACGGAGCTTGAAATGTTACGTTAGAAATGTCATCCGTCGTGCAACCGCCAGTGAACTGGACGGTTAACAAGACTGGAAATGCACCGCTGTTTTCGGGATAATTGAAAATCTCCAAATCCCCTTTAAAAACAGAGGCTAAAATCAGATGCAATTTGCTACATAAAATCAGGCAGCGCTAAAGCTAAAATTGCGCTTGCGTAATTACGCATGTCCGCCGTAGCCTGAGGCGAAGGAGGAAGGAACGAAGTAATCCAGAAAACAGCCTTTTTCGTCTGAAGAAGTAAAAGCCATCATCAAGAAGATCTGCATCCGTTCATGAATCCTTTAAATCATCTCAATCACTTGGATCAATTGTACTATTCAGCGAACAAAATTACCTCACCAAAACATCAAGCACATTCTCGACCATCTTCATTCCGTTATTGTTCTTCATCGTAAGCACCGATTCAGGATGAAACTGCACCGATTCGATCGGCAAGGTTTTGTGTCGCATCGCCATATTCACGCCATCGGGGGAGGTTGCGGTTGGCTCAAACCCTTCGGGCATGCGGTCGATCGCTAATGAATGATACCGCCCACCGGCGAAGTCTTGGTCTAATCCTGTAAAGATCGATTGCCCATCATGATTGATCGGTGAGCTTTTGCCATGCACCGGAGGAACGAATTTGAGCGAGCCGCCGAATGCTTCGGCTAATGCCTCGTGCCCTAAGCATACGCCGAAGATAGGAATCTGCTCTTTTGCCTGATCGATGATCGTCATTAAATTTCCCGCATTTTTTGGCACACTCGGACCCGGCGAGATCAGTAACAAATCGAATACTTTGTAATCGAGCGACTCTGGCGCAACATCATTCCGAAAGATGGTGAGTTCGCCGCCGGCACTCTCGAAGAAATCTACGAGGTTAAAAGTGAAGGAGTCGACATTATCGATGAGGAGGATTTTTTTCATAGGATTCGTTTTATACAGAATAACCAACATGCTTTTCTTTGAGCAGATCGAGCAAGGCTTTTGCTTTCGCATCGGTTTCTTCGCGCTCTTCTTGCGGGTTGCTATCGAACAAAAGGGTTGCGCCAACGCGGTAGGTAAAGGCACCGTTTTTAAAGTGTGCCGAGCGGATGATGATGCCGGTGTCCATTTCGCCGCCAAAGGTAAGGTAGCCAATCGAACCGCCGTAATACCCACGGCGAGATTTTTCGGTTTTTTCAATCTCTATCATTGCTTGTACTTTTGGGGCACCGGTTAATGTGCCAGCGCTTTGGCAAGCGACAAGAGCATCGAGTGCGCTAAATTCGGGCTGCATTTTTCCGGTTAAATGAGCAATGGTGTGCATCACCCGTGAATATTTTTCAACATGGCGATAGGTAATTATATCAATACCCGGTTGACACACGCGCTTCAAATCATTGCGCCCAAGGTCGATCAGCATATCGAGTTCGGCGCGTTCTTTGGTGCTTTTTAACAGATCGAGTTCATTTTCATGATCGCTGATCGGGTCTGCGCCGCGTGGTCTCGTACCCGAGATCGGGCGTAAATGTGCTTTGCCGTTTTCAACACGTACCATCATTTCGGGGCTGGCACCAAGCAATTGCTCAGAACCAAAATCGAAATAAAATAAATACGGTGCCGGGTTCTTCTCGCGATACATACGATACAATCCATACGGATCACCACTGAAATCACCGAAGAATTTACGGGAAAAAACTACTTCGAAAATCTCGCCTTGTTGTGCGAGTTCTTTGGCATGTTTTACATTTTCTTCATATTCATTCGCCGGAGTATCGCAGTCGATTTTCTCGACGGCAAATACCTCTTGCTCGATTACCGGTTTTTCTATCAGTGGTAAAAGTGATTTTGCTGCCGATTCAGCTGCTTGTTTGCTATTGCGATAAGTTATGATCTCGGCTTTTTCTTGTATTTCATCGCTGCGCAAAAAGGTGTCGAAGACAAAAAAGTGAAAATCGGCTGTGTCGCTGTTTTCGTGGAGTTCGGGGAGTTTTTCGAACAGTCGTGCAAAATCGTACGAAAAAGCTCCATATAAACCCATACTGCATTCGCGACTGGTTTGTAGCAGATCGAGCACTTTACGAAGTGCCATGGTGATATTTTTCTTTCTGGTTCGCTTATGCTCGGGCACAAAACCGGTATCTTTCGGAATGTAAAATCGGTATTCGGAATTCGACTGAAAAACCACTTCAGCGCCATTATCCACCAGAGCTTGGGTGACTACAGAGAAGATAGGCTCACCTCGTTGTTCGAGCAAACGGAATGAAACCGTATCATCTTTACCAACGATCTCGATTGTAGGATTTACGCCGATGAGGCTCATTCGTCCGTAGATCGGATTGATCGAACGTGACTCGAATAAAAATGATGGTTGCTCCTTTTTTCGCAAAGCACCATAAATGTCTGAAAAATCGGCAAGTGAGATTTTATGATGATGTGAATAAACGTCGATATTTGGGGTAAGCTCGAATTTCATCGGGGCGAAAAAAGTTCTTGAAAAATGCCGTTGCCATATTTAATCTCGCGACTGCCGCGGGCAATAGTGGTAAGACTGGCTCCGGTTAATCGCGCCACTTCGCGGTGTGATTTCCCTTCTAGCAGTAAGCGGACGATTTTAAGACGCTCTTCGAACGCCGCCAACTCGGGAGGCGTAAAAATCGCCTCGGCAAAACGCTTTGCATCTTGTTCTGTACTCAGTTTAGTGAGAAAACCGATGAAGTGTGGGGCTGATGACATTTCTTTAATGTACTGGTGTACCGGTACGGTATATCAAGCTGAGTAATCCGTCAACCGATTTTTATCGCTTTCCGTATCATCATCGCCAGCGAAATAAACTAAGAATAATCTGGTAAACATCGCTGCAAAGAACAAGCTTATCAAATCGGAAACCGATGCAAAGACGATATCGGCAAAACTATTTTTTGGTAACGAAAACGCAAAAATCAGCATAATAGTGCTATTCACCAAGAAAAAAAGGATTATTATGGTAAGCCAGGAGAGAAACACCGATTGCCAGTTCGCCAAGATCAATCGATAACTCTCTTTGAGAGCATCAATAAAAAAGATACGCTGGATTACCGCTACCTCTACGGCGAATAGCAAAAAGTATAAAGCGAGGAACCCGGGAATGATGAACAATAAAAACCCGAAGAAGACAGTCACGATCACCGTTATCATGGTTGCCAGTACCGGCAGTAATAATTGAAATGCGGTTTGTATCGAAAAATCGATCGTATGACGTTTATTCTTTCGTTTGCGGTATACAAAATCGATGATCGCAATAGTTGCCAAAGCACCGAGAACCAAGTCGGTAAACGAAAATAAGATCATCGGCAGATACTCTTTCGATTCAAAAGGGTCTAGAACATTGCCGGTTAAACCACGTATAATATTGAGTGGGAGAAAAAAGTAGACCAAAAGTTGCAATACGGCAAAAAAATTGGCGTTCATAAAGCCCCACATTTCTTGTATTACCTCAATTCCATAGTTGTTTGGCGGGTTCTGATCCATAACCGATTACAAAGCAAAATACACTCTATACCTAATTGATATTGCTTTCAAACGGTAAGCTATTTACCGGTCTGCTTTTTTCTTGGCTTTCGGTTTGCGGTTTTTCTTTTTCGATGTTTTTTCCGAGCTCTTTATAAGTTCGTCCGCCGGCATCGTCGAGCCTTCGAGTTGCGCTTCGATATGCTCATCCTGCTCGGTTTTTTCTTCCGCTTCTTCCTCATCATCTTCATCAGCATCCTCGTCATCGTCTTCTTTTTTTGCGAACAATGCTTGTTCTTCTTCTGCGGTAAGCTCTTGCTCGTCTATGAGTTCTTGCTCAACCGAATCGTCAGATTCTGCTTCATCTTGATCATCTTGTTCGCTCCTGAGTTCTTCATCATTTTCAATGATCTCATCGGTGATCTTCATTTTTGTGAGTTCTTTTTTCTCTTCGACTTCTTCTTCGGTCGCAAGATTCATATGCACTCCAAAGCGCTTTTTTTGGTCGGCTTCTTTCTCTTTTTCCGACAAGAATTCTTCATTCCCCTGCTCTGTATGCATTGGCCCCTCCTCGCCCAACTCGACATCACTTTCTAAAGGGCTCTCGCTTTCGCTTGAATCAAGAGCAGAATTTTCTGTAGATTTGTTCGCTGGTTTATTGCTCTTACCAGATTTTTTTATTTCACCTGAGGCATTTGTTGCATCGGTCTCAGCATCGTTGGTAAAGTCGCTTTCTTCAAGGTTCTCAAGTGACAACTCGTCGTGTTTCGTTGCATTCGATTGCTTGGATGTACGGGCGATGTATTCATCTTGATCGGTCGTTGTATCGGTTTGTTCAAGTGCGCCGGTTTGCTGTGTGCTGATTTCTGCGTTCTTGGTTACTATTGATTCAGTGGTATCTTGATCGGTCTTACTTGCATTGCTTGTTGAACCGCTCGTAACTTGATTCGCTTTTGATTCGCCATCAACAACCTTTTTTACCGAAGCTGCAACCGGAATTTTTTCTTCATTTACTTCTTCGATCTCATCTTTGGTTGTCGATTCAAGAATCATTTCTTCATCATCAGTCTCGTCATTTTCTTTGATTACTGAATCATCAGTTACCCGTTGCTTGCGCGAAACCCGATTAAACGAGTAGCCGGTTTTATCCTCACGGGTTTCTGAATTATCGCTGTACGTTGCTTCATCGGCTTGCTCATTGTAGGATCGATCAGCAGTTTTGGTTGCTGCTTTCGTGGCGGAATTATCAACTACCTCCTCTGCGATTTGCTGTTCGGTAACAACTTTCTTGGTAGATGCATCTTCTTCGGTTTCGATTTGTACATGTACTCCAACCCTTTTCTTCTCACCATCTTGAACCTTCTCTTCATCGAGGAATTTCTTTTCGCTGTCGAGTTCGTCACGTTGCTGTAGAGTTGATTGTTCTTCTTCACTGAGGGTTGAACGTTGTTTGTCTTGATCGATCTGTGAGTTTGTTTGTTCGGTATTCATCTCGATCTGCATCTCTTGTTCGCTGGTAGCGGTAGATGAGGTGCTGCGGTCGATGAATTGTTCTTCGGCGGTGTCGGTCTCGGTCGAGGAGAGAGACTCCATCGAGAGGTCGGCGAGGGATTCGCTTGAGGTTGAAGTCTCTGATTCTGTAG
>CAZOZW010000027.1:17877-24510 GCA_964584385.1 uncultured Candidatus Peribacteria bacterium | reverse complement strand
ATCGAAAAGCACATATGTCAACAGTACCTAGCTTCTCAAACGTTTTACTGCTGCCGGTAATTCGGCGCTTCTCTGGTTATCGTAACATCGTGTGGGTGGCTTTCGCGCAAGCTGGCATTGGTAATGCGAATAAAATTGGCGTGCTCGTGCAATTCTTTGATCGTTTTACACCCTTGGTAGCCCATAGAGCTGCGCAAGCCGCCGAGCAATTGGTAGAGTTCGGTTTTTACCGAGCCTTTAAAAAGGGTGCGTCCTTCAATTCCTTCGGGGACGAACTTATCGCTATCGGCTGTGCTTTCTTGCCCGTAGCGTTCTTTGCCGCCGCGGTTCATCGCCGAAATCGAACCCATGCCGCGGTAGCTCTTCCAGGTTTTGCCGTTGCTGAAAAATATCTCACCGGGGGCTTCTTCGGTGCCGGCGAGCAATGAACCGAGCATCACGCTATCGGCACCACCGGCAATCGCCTTGGCGATATCACCCGAAAACTTTATGCCGCCATCGGCGATCAGCTTTAATCCGTGTTTTTTGCAAACCGGTGAAACATCCATAATCGCCGACAGTTGCGGGGCGCCGATCCCCGTGACCACACGCGTGGTGCAGATCGAGCCGGGGCCGATTCCCACTTTTACCGCATCGGCGCCGGCATCTGCCAAAAATTCGGCGGCTTCGGGTGTGGCGATGTTGCCCGCCACAACCGGAAAATCTTTATTGCGGGCTTTGATGAATTTTACGACATCGGCAACGCCTTTGCTGTGCCCGTGTGCTGTATCGACGACCAGTGCGTTAACGCCGACTTCGAGCAGTTTCTCGATCCGCTCTTCCATATTCTTTGCCGGACCAACGGCAGCGGCAACACATAAATTACCTTCTTTATCGAGCGAGGCTTTGGGGTAATCTTGTCGTTTTTCTAAATCGCGGCGTGTTACCAACGCAAATAGGCAGCCGTTATCATCGAGCACTAAAAGTTTTGAATGATTACTCTCTTCGAGTATCTCATGCGCTTGTTCGAGCGAGATGCCCTTTTTGGCGACGAGGAGTTTATCGATCGGTGTCATGCGTTTTTGTACCGCTAATTCGGCATGCTTGTTTATGAAGTAGTCATTCGCGGTGACCAATCCTAAAACCTTGCCATGCGAATTGCCGCCTTCGGTTACGGGGATGGCCTTAAAGCCTTCTTTTTTGCGGATGTTAAACACGTCTTTGATCTTCGCCTTGGGGCCCACAACTACCGGGTTTAGAATAAAGCCGTTTTCGAAGCGTTTTACTTTTGCTACTTCGGCGGCTTGCTCGTCGGGGTCTAAATTTTTGTGGATGACGCCGATGCCGCCTTGTAAACCCATCGCAATCGCCATTTTCGATTCGGTTACCGTATCCATCGCTGCCGAAACGAGTGGCGCTTTTAGCTTGATCTGCGGCGTAAAAAAGGAATCGGTTTTTACATTTTTTGGTAGTACTTCCGAATATCTCGGGAGCATTAAAACATCATCGAATGTGAGCTTGGTATCTATTTGCGCCGGTGATTTGACATCTTTCCTATTCATATTCTCTGATATATTTTTTCTATTTTAGGGAAGCGGTTCTCCTAATGCAAATCTTTTTTCTTATGGAAACTCCGCAAGAGCCCCGAAATACTGCGTCAGCTTCACCGAAATCCACGCTAGTGTACCATTAGTACACCTGAGCTAGGATTTCGGATTGCTTCTTGGGTCTATAAAACTTATCAGAATTTCTTGGTGCCTTTGTTCGGTGCAACAAAAAATAGGATTATTGAGTTTTGCAGACTTTCATTATTTATTACCTGCTGCATCGGCCAGTTTACTGGCGGCTAATGAATTATTCCAAGCTCGCTATTATTACAGACGTAGATTTTGAGTTTTTGTATTATAAAAAGAACTCGACAAGCGGAAAGAGCTTATTTATAATGCACCAGAAAAATTTTATCTCTTTTTAATTCACAAATGGCCGTCGACCTTACCATACATCGTAATATCGGTATTATCGCGCATATCGATGCGGGTAAAACCACCACCACAGAGCGCGTTTTATTCTATGCCGGACGTACTCATAAAATTGGTGAAACCCATGACGGCGAATCGCAAATGGACTGGATGGAACAAGAACGCGAACGCGGGATCACTATTACCAGTGCCGCGACCTTTTGTGAATGGAAGGGGAGCGCAAACCAATACCCAACGCATTCGATCAACATTATCGATACCCCTGGGCACGTCGACTTTACTGTTGAAGTTGAACGAAGCTTGCGCGTACTCGATGGCGGCGTTGCCGTATTCGACGGCAGCCAAGGGGTAGAGCCGCAGTCTGAAACCGTATGGCGTCAGGCCGATAAATACAAAGTGCCGCGAATCGCCTTTGTAAACAAAATGGATAAAACCGGAGCCGACTTTTATATGTCGCTCAAATCGATTCACGACCGCCTCTCGCCCGATGCGGTAGCAATCCAATTGCCGATTGGTGCTGAAGAGACATTTACAGGAGTGGTAGATTTGATCACGAGAAAAGCATACACCTTTGAGGGCAAATTCGGTGAGCAGATCAACGATGTTGAGATTCCTGCTGATATGGTCGACAAGGTTGAAGAGTACCGTGAGAAGATGATCGAGAAAGCCGCCGAGTTCAGCGATACATTAATGGAAAAGTACCTTGGTGGCGAAGAGATTACCGAAGCCGAGATTAAAAAAGCACTCCACGATGGGGTGATCAAAAACGAGGTCTACTTGGTAATGTGCGGAACCGCTTTGCAAAACATCGGTGTACAACTCGTACTCGATGCGGTTGTGGAGTTTCTCCCAAGCCCGATCGATGTACCACCGGTAACCGGAACCGACCCGAAAACCGAAGAAGAAACCGTACGCAAACCCGACCCCGATGCGCCTTTGGCAGCAATTATGTTTAAAGTGGCAACCGATCCGTTCATCGGAAAACTCTGCTTTTTCCGTGTTTACTCGGGCACGATGAAATCGGGAAGCTATGTCTATAATCCACGCACCGGCAACAAAGAACGAATCGGACGTATTGTACAAATGCATGCGAATACCCGAAAAGAGATCGAATCGGTTGAGGCCGGAGGAATCGGCGCAGCGGTAGGGCTTAAAGATGTACGAACCGGTGATACCTTGTGCGAGGTCGACAAGCCGGTCATTCTCGAAGAGATGACGTTCCCCGAGCCGGTGATCAGTATTGCTATTGAGCCAAAAACAAAAGCCGACCAAGAGAAAATGGGTGTGGCGCTCGGTAAACTTTCAGAAG
Source organism: uncultured Candidatus Peribacteria bacterium (assembly GCA_964584385.1). Lineage (GTDB taxonomy): Bacteria > Patescibacteriota > Gracilibacteria > CAIRYL01 > CAZOZW01. Next base: position 21,243 of record CAZOZW010000027.1, on the reverse strand, counting down.
AAGATCCAACATTCCGTGTTCGCACCGATGACGAAACCGGGCAAACCATTATCTCAGGAATGGGAGAATTACATTTGGATATCATCGTCGACCGCATGAAACGTGAGTTCAAGGTTGAGGCGAATATCGGTGAGCCGCAAGTGGCGTACCGCGAAACGATTCAGAACAAAGTCGATTGCGAAGAGAAATACAGCAAACAAACCGGTGGACGCGGTCAGTATGGTCATGTACTGATGACGCTTGAGCCACAAGAACCCGGCAAAGATTATGAATTCGTCGATTCTGTGGTTGGCGGACGTATTCCGAAAGAGTACATCCCGGCGGTAAACAAAGGTGTGGTAGAGGCGATGACACGTGGTATTATTGCCGGCTACCCAATGGTAGATATTAAAGTTACACTTAACGACGGTTCATACCATGATGTCGACTCATCGGAATTTGCGTTTAAAGCCGCTGGTTCTATCGCCTTTCAAAAAGGCGCACAAAAGGCCGACCCCGTCTTACTCGAACCGATGATGGGTGTAGAAGTGGTAACCCCAGAAGAATACATGGGAGACGTAATGGGAAACCTCAGCTCACGCCGTGGGCAGATCAGCGAAATGGGCGACCGCGGAACCGCCAAAGTGATTCAGGCGGATGTGCCGCTTTCGGAGATGTTCGGCTACGCAACCGATTTGCGCAGTATGACACAGGGCCGCGCCAATTACAGCATGGAGTTCAGCCATTATGCAAAAGTACCAAAAGCGATCGAAGAAAAGATCAAAGAAGATCGCGGGGTGAAATAGTGCGTATTTCATCCGAAATGTAAAAACCGCTTGGCAGATGCGAAGCGGTTTTTTTGTACTAGGCACTGTTGACATATGTCAATTTCCGCCATAAATCCACATATTCAACTCCAAAATTCCGACTTCTCCTAAAAAAATACTTTGGCATTTAATCGTCGAACTCAAAATTTTTCGCAAGGAATCTGAGAATCTCTGATCGAAAAGCACATATGTCAACAGTACCTAATAATTTTAGCATCGAGATAAGTTGCTCCGCTGAAATCTCCAAATCATTCAGTGTACTTTTCAGTAATTCCTTGCCCAGGTCTTCATTTTTATGAATTGGTATTACCGAGCAGCAGGTAGTAGTTCCATAAACAACCGGGAGCTTTTGCATTTTATGCATTCATTTCGAGCTGTTGTACACCAATAAATTTTTCTTGGGGTACTTTTATCTTTTTCATCTTTTGCACCTCAACACATAATTCTATCGCCTCTTGAATTCTTTTATATAGCTGCGGAATGGCTTTTGCCTATGTAAGACAACCTCGAAGTTCAGGTGCTTTAGCCATAAAGACTCCATCTTCATCTTGAGTGATAAGAACCGAGAAATGATATTTCTTCATTTTGATTATAAGCTCGTTTTAGTATAAGTGATTTTTGCGAGTGTTTCCATTTTTTCGTAAAGCAATTTGAGCGGAGACTTAAAAAAAGAAGACATTAAGGCGTAATTGATCGCCTTAATGTCTTCTTTTACGGATTTTCAGATTCAATCTTGTTGTCACGTGCTTGATTATAGCGTCCGATTATTTGCAACTTGTATTCTTGCCGATTTTTGCGCAAGAATTGGCGAGCGGTAATCATTCAACATGTCGATCAACGAAACTCCTTGGCTTACTTACATAATTTATTACGGTAGTTTTTTGGTGTTCCCATTTTTGTACTTTCTGTTTCACACTCGAAAGAGCTGGGTAAAAAAGTGGCACAAAGTGATTTTTTGGATTCTGGCAATTTTAAGTCTGTTGTTTATTTGGTCGCGATTCATAGAGCCGCAGATCATCATCACGCGTGAAACTATGATCAACGCCGGATTCAATGCAAACATCATCTTGATCGCAGATATGCATTTGGGCGCTTATAAAGGTGCCGGGTTTATGGAGCGAGTGGTTGAAAAAATCAACAATACGTCGGGTGATATGGTTTTAATAGCCGGTGATTTTACGTATTGGCCGAATGTTGAAAAGATGGATGATTTGATGGCGCCATTGGCGAAGCTGAATAAACCCGCCTATGCGGTGCTTGGCAACCACGATGTAGAAAAACCGGGGCCACCGGTGCGCGAAGCGATTGCCGATGCGCTAGAGGACGTACGGGTGGAATTAATGAACAATAATATTGTTCAATTACCGCAATTCACACTGGTTGGCTTGGGTTCGAATTGGGCGGGCGAAGATGATATCGGCTTGCTGAATCGATTCGGTCAATCGGATAACATAGTTGTTTTAACGCATAATCCCGATACGACTTTGCGTTACCAAAACCCGCTAGCCGATGTTACCCTTACCGGGCACACCCACTGCGGGCAGATCCGCATCCCGTGGTTGTATAAAACAGTGATTCCGACCGAGGGTATGTTTGATAAAGGCTACACCCGTGAACAGTTTACCAGATTATTCGTTACATGTGGTTTGGGCGAAGTCGGCTTGCCGATGCGACTGTTGAATCCACCTGTTATTGATGTGCTGAATTTGCGATAGATCTCATAGGGGACGGAGATTTAAGAATATGGATTTAAGATTTAAGACAGAAGCTACCACTCTTTCTTGAATCCTAAATCATAAATCATATATCGAGAAACATTAGAACAACTTTGAATTTAGCGAATGGTAAAGTCGACTACGAAAGAAAATTCGTCGCTTTCTTCGCATCCCGTTTAAAACGTTCGATTGCGCAGTGAATCAACTTTTCTATCAGCTCAGAATAGCCGATTCCGCTGGCCTCGAACATTTTCGGGTACATGCTGATGTTCGTAAAACCGGGGATTGTATTGATCTCATTAAAGATAATACTTTTGTCTTGTTGCACAAAAAAGTCTACGCGCGAAAGCCCTTCGCAATCTAGCGTTTCGCAAATCTGTATCGCCAGTTCTTGTACTTGTTCTGTCATTTGCTGATCGATTTTGGCGGGTATTTGTAACCCAGCGCCGTCGGCATTTATGTATTTTGCGTCATAGTTATAAAACTCTAAGTGGGGGATGATTTCACCCGGTACCGATGCCTGCATATTGCCGATATTGCCGAAAACACCGCATTCAACTTCTTGCCCTTCGATTCCGGTTTCGATCAGTATTTTGTGATCGAACTGAAAGGCCACTTCAATCGCTTTTGTTAAATCTGCCCGGTTTTTAGCTTTACTGACCCCAACCGATGAACCGGCATTGGCGGGTTTAACGAACATCGGATAGCTTAATTCATTTTCGATCCTTTCATAATCTGGCTTTTGGTGGCTGCGTAGTGTAATCCACGGAGCAAGTTTTATACCAGCTGATTGTAATACGCGTTTACAAATATCTTTATCCATCCCGACGGCACTCCCCAAAACA
>CAZOZW010000027.1:9934-17867 GCA_964584385.1 uncultured Candidatus Peribacteria bacterium | reverse complement strand
ATTTGTGAGCCGATTGCACTGTTTTCGAACCCGGGGTGAACGGCCAAGGTTTGTTCGGTGGAAGAAGATTCATTTGCGATTAATTGTTCTATCTCCGGTGTGCTCATCCACTTGCCGCTTTGGTCGATACCGATCAATACCGGTTCGAATTTGCTTTTATCGAGTGCTTCGTATACGTTTTTCGCCGAGCGTACCGATACTTCATGTTCAGGTGACTTGCCACCAAAAACGATTCCTACGTTGATCTTTGTCATAGTTTCAAAAAGATGTGCCTCTATTCTGCCACGGCTTTCGGCTGATTGCGATTTTTTTTAAGCTATGACAGAATGAGCGAGAGTTAGTCTTTAATGCATGAAACATCTGCCAATTGCAACAATGCTGGTTTTGCTGCTTTTGGTTTCTATGATGTACTTTGGCGAAAGTGTTATTCTTTCGACATTAACCGAGCAGAACGAAAGGTCTTTAGTTGATGATAAGAATGAGGATGATAACCAAATAGAAAGCGACTTGCCGAGTCAGTTTTTTACGATTGAAAGTGTGGAGCAGGCTACGCAAAATCGCGAAGTTGCATTTTCGGTGCCAATGCGTGTTTCGAATAACGAAGTGGAACAAATAGAAACAGATGATGCCATTGCGGCGGCAAACAACTTAGATGATGAAGTCACCGTATTTTATCGTTTTTCTTGTGTATTCTGCCAGCAGCATATCGAGCAACTTACAATGCCGCTTACGGCAAGTGCTCAAGAAATCGGTGTCAGAATCGTTTATCGTTTTTTACCAGAATCGGATCCGGTATTACTTGCCAAAGCCAAGCTTGGCACCTGCTTGCCACCATCAGTTGTAAACGCAAACAGAGTCTTGGCGATGATGACCGATGAATCCGATAGTGCTGTTGCCGCTCTGGATGCGTTAACGGTCGATCTTGCACCGCAAGAGCTGAATGAGGTTTTAGAATGTGTCGCAGGCGAAGAAGCCACAATGCAGTTGAATGATAATCTTGCCGAACTAAGACAAAACGATATTGGCGGAGTACCGGCAATAAAGATCAACGAAGACTGGTTCACCGGTTTGGTGCCTCTTGAGAATGTGCTGACGCTGCTGCGAAAAAAGTTGTAATCACAATTTTTCTTTGTTATACTCACTGCAAGCATTTTTCATTTTCCCATAAAAATGATCAACAAAAAGAATAAGCCGTTACCAAGTTCGGTAACCATCGCTTTTTTCGGTGTTCTGCTCGTAACGAGTTTAATACTGAATCTTGGTATTTTCTTAAAACTCGAACGCAGTAATGTAGAACCGCTCGAAGTTTCACTCAACCCAGATGTAGATAAGCAAGTGGTTGATGGAAACATGTGGATCAAACACCCCGATCCTTTATTCGATGCATACTTTTTGAGCGAAGTACCGTGTTCGACTTGTACCGATATCGAGCAGCAAGCCGCCGTATTCGAACAAGCGTTCCCAAGCGCGAACGTAAAAATAATCGGTTTGGATTCTGACACCGGTCAAGAACTCCTCGCAGAAGGCGTTTCGGTGGTACCGGCAATCATCCTGAAAAAACCATTCGAACAAACGCAAAACTTTTCGCAATATGTGCAAGCCGGTCTCGTTAATCCTATCGGTAACCTGTATGAATTCCGAACACCCGGTAATAAGTTGATTCTCAATGAGAGCCAATTGCCGCAAGTGCCAAACCGCGATAGCGAAATCCGTATCGTTTCTTACGTCGATCTTTTCTCACCGGAAACTATCGAGTTCCAGAATACGGTTGCGCAACAGATCAGACAGCAAATGCAAGGAACAGTAGAAATCCAGCTGCGCCCATTGGTAACGAATCTGCCGGCTAGCCTAGCTGCCGAAGCAGTAAGCTGTGGTGTAGCACGAGAGCAGATTCCCCCCGTGCGTGAAGAGTTCTTTGCTGCGGTAAACGAGCAGATTCAAGGAAAGCAACAGCTCGAACAAGCTGATTTTGATTTTATGAGAACAAGACTTGGTGAATTATTGGCATTAGAGGGTGAAATCGCCACATGTTATAACGAAGCGCAAAATGCAGGCGAAGTACAGGCAGTTGCCGAAGAGGTTCAACGATTAGGCATTACCGGTGCACCGGCCTTTTTCATCGGCAATAATTTTCTGGCCGGATGGCAGCCAATGGAAGCGTTTATGTTAGCGATCAACGATGCTGCGATAGCGATTCAGAATAGATCTGAACAAGGCATGGATAATGTTCAAGTCGAAACAGAAGCACCAATCGAAACTCCCGAAATGAGTGATGGTGAAGAAACTGAAACCCCGGCAAATTAATCTTAAATAAGATTCACATATTAAGTCCGCCTTCTGGCGGGCTTTTTTGTATGATTTTCATTTCGATTCGGGCATACTCAAAAACGATTTTGCTCACTTAGAAATTAATGAATCTCTTGTCGGAGAGTATTATTGTAACGGCTTTTATTACCTTTGCACTCAGCGGTTTATTCTCGGTTTTGGTGCTTCACTTCTTTGCAAGATGGAGAATAGTCGATCGCCCGCATTTGTATGGTCTTAAAAGAAAGCCAATTCCACTGCCAGGCGGAGTAGCACCGGTAGCAGCGTTTTTGTTGGCGTTATTGCTATTTTTTCCATTTGATGTCAAAATCATTGGTTTATTTTTTGGTTTGCTACTCATCGCCATCATCAGTTTTTTGGATGATCGCTATCATCTTGCCCCCTTGCTGCGCTTGGCGGTTCATTTAGTTGCGGCGGCGATTGTCGCCTATGCCGGTATTCGCATCGAATATCTCGGCAATCCGTTTGGAGCTACTCTAGAGCTTACAGAGATATTTTTCTTACTGCCGCATTTTATTACAATTGTTTGGTTGGTGGGGTTTGCCAATGTCTTGAATTGGCTCGATGGGGTGCCTGGATTATCGGCGGCTTCTGCTGCTTCGGCGGGGATCTTTCTTGGCATTCTCAGCGTTTCGGCAGTGGTCGATCAACCGCAAACTGCCTTGCTCAGTTTAATATTTGCCGCTTCGGCGCTGGGTTTTGTTCTCTTTAATCTGCCGCCGCCTAAAATGCTACTAGGAGACACCGGCGCAATGGTGTTCGGGTTTACCCTTGCCTCGATATCGGTATTTTCGGGAGGTAAAATGGCAACCGCCTTTATCGTGCTTGCACTGCCACTGCTCGATGCCGCATATGTGTTAACCCGCCGCATCCTCAGCGGCAAAAACCCGCTTAAAGGGAAAGATAATCTCCACCTGCACGATCGACTTGCCGAACTGGGCTTAGCCGATCGCGAGATATTATTGATCTTTCTTGTGCTCTCTATTCTACTCGGTTATCTTAGTTTACAGTTGCAAACCGTCGGCAAAGCCGTTTTAATCGCATCGGTCGCATTACTTTTCTTACTGATCTCATATCTGATCGAAAAGATACTCGCGCGCCAATCTCTTCTTACAAAATAATGAATTCACCTCATGTTCCCTTTACCGCGCAATTGACCGCGGCAGATGATATCGCCAAAGATACCAAGTTATTCCGCTTTACGAGTAATAACGAACGCGAACTAGCTTTTGCGCCGGGGCAGTTTTTTCTGCTCTCGGTGGCAGACAAAGTATTCCGCTCATATTCGATTGCCAGTTCGCCCGGCGAGCTGCCAGCGTTCGATTTGATCATAAAATATTTGCCGAACGGGCAGGGGAGTGAGTATTTATGGAATTTAAACGTTGGCGATACGTGTGAGTTTCGAGGGCCGATGGGGCGCTTTGCGATTCAAGATGCGGCGAAGCCACAATTATTCGTGGCAACCGGTACCGGTTTAGCACCGTTTCGAGCTATGTGGCAGCACTTGCTTAAAAACCCGGCAACACCAAAAGTCGAAGTTATTTTTGGTGTACGCGAGAGCAAAAACCTGTTTTGCATCGATGAATTCATCGATTTAAAAAATCAATATGGCGAGCGGTTCGATTACTCACTGTGTCTTTCGCAACCCGAACAAGACGCTTTCGATTTCAAATTTTTCAACGGGCGCGTAACCGATTATTTGCGTGATAATGATTCTGTGATCAGCTCCGAAAAAGAAATCTCACTTTGTGGCAGTAAGCCAATGGTCGACGAGGTGAAGCAAATTCTCCTTGAGCGTAAATTTCCGACAGATGGGGTAAATGTTGAGAGCTGGTAGGGTGTTGTATATGAGCCGAAAGAATACAGCGGCTAATTAAGACATTGGTGGAGAAGAATGTGGAATTACGAATTATGAATAATGATTTTCAAGCGGTTAATGGATTGCATTTTTTTTAATTTTGAATTTTGGCTCCAGAAAAGAAGACATTAAGGCGTGAGATTACGCTTTAATGTCTTCTTTTTCATGTGACTCCTCGAGTGTTGTATTATCTAGGATGCTGCAAAAAATATGGGAGAGCGACGGCAGGAGCGAACCGCATATACTGTGTTATGTAAGGGTGAGCGAAACGGAGCGATAGCGGAGTGTAGCGAAAGTGCAACGTCCCCTTGAGTATTTTTTTTGCAGTTAAGCTTGACATAACTTTAAATAAATTTTATACTTGAGTATCCGATAGTGGATGAACCTGTTTTCAAACGAAAAGGCAGTTTCTCGCTATTGGTGGGATCTGCTCTTTAACAAAACCTTGAAGGAGGCACAAAATGTACGACATAGTAATTCTGATTGCTGGAATCATCGTATTGCTCAGCAATATGGTTCTGGCATACAAGTACGTCAGAGATGGAAAATTAAAAATAAGATGGTTTGACTGGATAACGATTATTGCGTTAATTCCAGCAATCATGAATATTGCCCGTTTTCTATCCTGAGAGAGCAGATTTTCAACCCAAGACCGTTGGCAACCCCAGCGTCTTTTTCTATGGTAGCAAAAAAATTAAAAAATATTTCACATAACTAAAGATTATTCATGCTGAACAATACTCACTATAAATACAACGTGCTGATAGAGCGCTCTTCAACCACATACTGAATCACCATTGCCATTAGCGGTGCTATTGATAATGGTTTGATATTATTGATTTTATCGGTGGCGACTGGAATTGAATTGCTGACGACGATTTCTTTAAAAGCAGCTTTATTAAGACGCTCGATTGCCGGGCCCGAAAAGACCGGGTGTGTGGCACAAAGATAAACATCGGGGTTGGCACCGTTTTCGACAAGTGCCTTTTTTGCATTGAACACCGATCCGGCGGTGTCGATCAAATCGTCGTAAATTATGCAAGTTTTGCCTTTTACATCACCCACGAGGTGGGTAACAACACTGTCGTTATGTTCGGGGCGCGATTTATGTAGAATCGCCATTTCAAGTCCTAGGGCATCGGCAAAGTGCTTGGTGTTCTTGGCGCCGCCGGCATCGGGCGAAACCACAACCGGGTCTTTAATATCTTTTTGCTGAAAGTATTCTACAAAAATCTTCTTCGCCGAAAGGTTATCGACCGGAACATTGAAAAACGCCTGACTTTGATCGGCATGAAGATGCAAAGTCATTACGTGCTGAGCGCCGCTTTGCACAAGCATATCGGCACAGACTTTCATCGAGATCGATTCGCGGGCTTTGTGGATCTTATCTTGCCGACTGTAGCCGAAGTGCGGCACTATAACGTGAATCGATTTGGCAAAGCTGCGTCGGGCGGCATCGCACATCAAAAAAAGTTCGAAGAAATCTTGGTGAACCGTAATCGGACGAATGGTGCCAATGATGAAAACATCTTTCCCGCGAACCGTTTCGTCGTAATTGATGTAGAGTTCGCCACACGAAAACTCTTTGAGGGTTCTTTGCCCCAGGGGTATTTTGAGGTTTTCGGCAATTTCTTCTGCCAGACCGAGATGAGAATTCGAAGCGAAGATCTTGGCGTTTTCCATTTTTTTGGCAGAAAAAAATAATCGAGTGTATTATTCCCGATTCAGCCAAAAATTACAATCAAACTCGTTTAGGCGGGTGTCATATCGGCAGCTCCGGCTACGAGTGCTACAATAGAGTACGAGAGCATGATGATGATCATACCGATGACGGCGTAGAGGATGATCGACTTTGCTTTGTTGATCTGTTCTTCGCTGCCCTGAGCCGTAACCAATAGCACGCCGGCATAAATGATCACTGTTACTACCAAGAGCCCCAAAAAGAGCAGGAAGTAGTTGATGAAGCTGATCACCACTGTGGCAAAATCACCACCAACAGCAGCATCTGGTCTTTTATCAGATCCAATACCGATAGCGGCAGAATTTGCCACAACTTTGGGTACAATCGCGAAAGAAGCGATTACGGTGCTGATTAGATTGGAGATGAGTAACTTCATCAAATTTCGTACATTTGTTAATCTGATTATAGCATGGTTTGCAAAGTTATTGCAATTGTTTTCTCGAAAAACTGCTCTCTTGAAGGAGTCGGTTCGACAGACTTTCTTTGTAATCGGTGCTTTACATAAGGTTTAGCCACGTGCAAACAGGCTTGTCGTTTTTACACAGCAAGAGTAAGGTTTACCTCGATGACAGAACAGAATACGATTACAGGATTGGTGACCGGGCTTTCGCCCAATGGAAACGGAGTGGTAAAGAGCGACGGAAAAGTGTTTTTTATCCCGCTTGCCGTGCCGGGTCAAACAATCGAATTTCGAAAAACGCATAAAAAAAAGCGGGCGTTTTTCGGCGAGATCATAAAAATAGTCGAACAATCGCCACATACTGTCGAGCCATTCGATCCGCAGTTCCCGGCACATGGCGGAGCCCCATGGCAGCATATAGATTACCAAACGCAGCTGGAGGCAAAACAAGGTTTTGTTGAAGATGCCTTACGCAGAATCGGCGGGTTTGCCGAGCTCAATATCGACACCATTGTTGAAAGCCCTGTTTGTGAGCGGTATCGCAACAAGATGGAATTCTCGTTCGGTTATGGTTCAATGCGGGTTGAAAACGATTGGGAAGGGAATAAAACCTGGTACGACGAATCGCCCGGATTAGGTTTGCATAAGCGCGGCAGTTGGCGTGAGATCGTCTCGATCTCAGATACCATCCTTGCCAGCGAAAAAATGATGCTGGCAAAACAAGTTGCCGAAGAGTTTGCGTTAGAGAGCGGGCTACCGGTGTATAATCCGCAAACGAACAAAGGTTTTTGGCGAAGTGTTACGGTGCGAGAATCGGTTCGTACCGGCGAAATGCTGATCCACTTTTTAGTGAGCGAATATCGATCGGATGAGTATTGGCAGAATGCGGCACGCAAATTCGAAAAGCGAATCAAGAACATCACGGGTATTTTAGTAAGCGAATACAATGGCGTTTCGGTGCCGCCAAGCGATACGCCGATTCGAACGATAACCGGAAAACCCCAATATACCGAGATTTTCTGCGGTTTGCATTTTTCTGTGTCGGCGCCGAGTTTTTTTCAGGTCAACACGCCGGCGGCAGAAAAACTGATCCACACGATCGCCGAATTTACCAATGTGCAGCCGGGCGACCATCTGCTTGATCTGTTTTGCGGTACTGGTTCGATCGGTTTAGCGCTTGCGAAGAACAATGGCGTTGCTGTTTCGGGTATAGAACTGAACGAAGCAGCGGTTGAGGATGCAAAGATCAACGCCGAGAGGAATAAAATAGATACCGCTCACTATTATGCGGCAGCGGTTGAAGCCGTATTACCCGACTTGCTCGAAAAAGCGCATTTTCAAAATGTGGTGGTCGACCCGCCCCGCGCCGGTTTGCACAAAAAAGCGCGTAAAACGATAGCGCAGATTGCCGTTAAACAACTGATTTTCGTTTCTTGTAACCCCGCAACCTTGGCACGTGATCTACTCGAACTCAGCGAATACGGTTGGCAGCCGCAAAAAGTGCGCCCGCACGATTTGTTCCCGCATACGCCTCACGTTGAAACGGTTGCCTTGCTTACAAAAAAAGACTGATAAAGAACTAACGACGTAAGTATTTCTTTTTTCTCAT
>CAZOZW010000027.1:4083-9924 GCA_964584385.1 uncultured Candidatus Peribacteria bacterium | reverse complement strand
CGGTTGCTTTGCTCACCAGGCAAAGCTGATTGACTTGATATTTCCTCCTCATTTTTTCTTTTTCTTCTTGCTCATGAAAAACGAGCGAACGATTCTTCAGGCCGCCACTCCGTTTGTTGTCAGCATAGGCATTGCTTTGCTGGCGGGAGCAATTGGCTCACTCTTTACCGCGAGCGGGCTCGAAAGCTGGTACGACCAGCTCGTTAAACCCGAGCTGAATCCGCCATCGTGGGTGTTCGGTCCGGTCTGGACATTGCTCTATGTGTTAATCGCAGTTGCCGCAGCGCTTGTGTACCGCGCGCCGAAATCGAGAATAAGAACCATCGCCCTTGCTATTTATGCAGTGCAGTTGATGCTGAACTCATTATGGTCGATTCTTTTTTTCGGCTTGCAAAACCCACTTTTCGCATTGATCGAAATTGCGATTCTGTGGCTTTTCATCGCACTTACAATTGTATTGTTCTGGCGGATCAATAAGATTGCAGCTTTGCTTTTGTTGCCATATTTATTGTGGGTTTCGTTCGCTTCGTATCTTAACGGATCAATCTATTTGCTGAATTAAATGGCAAAGCTCAAGCTCGATCTGCACGATATTTTTAATCGGCATCAGCAAATCGAAGATGCCCTTAATCAGGTATTACAAGAGGCTGCAGAAAAAAGAATCCCGTTGGTCGAAATTATTCCGGGGAAGGGGAGCGGGCAGCTAAAAAAACGCGTGCTGAGGTTTTTAAACCGAGCAGATGTGAAAACACGCTATCATCGTGTTGAAAAAGACAGCAAGAATCATGGGCGTGTTTTTGTCCATTTTCGTTTCTAGGTTGAGAAAACCCTACAAAACCCCGAAATGCCGCGTCATCTTTATCAGAATCCGCTCAATATTCCTTCGTACGCCTCGCGATGATTTTCGTCGATCAGGTTGTCTTTCAGTAATCTGTCAGGGTGTTCACATGGTTCGTTCGTAATCACCTTCTTTTTTGCAGATTTTATGCTGCTTTTTTCTCGATTAAATGCTGGCTTACCGCCATGCCAAAAAAGCCAAGACCCAAGCCTACGAACAAACCAGCGACAACGTTATTCAAGAAGAAACCGGCGCCCATGCCTATAAATAAGCCAGCAGGAATGAACAAACCACTGCGATCATCATTTTTTTGCTTGGTTTTCATAGAATCCAAAAAAAATCACTCATAGTGTAGAACTGATCCATAAACTTTGCAATTTATGTTTTCTCCAAAAGGTTCCGATTTTGATTCTCTCTATCATTTTCGCAAACAAGACATCTCCAGCTGTGAAGATGTCTTGTCGTGTTTTCGATTCTCTCGGATTATTCGGTGGTGGTAGTAAAGGTAAACAGCATTACCGCATCTTGAAAGTCGGCGGCTGAATTTGCCGGGTTGTTCGTACCGAGTTCCATCAGGTAGATAATATCGTTCTCGCCGATCGTTACCACACCTTCCGGGGTTATGTAGTCTTCGAGCATTTCGTCGACCAGTGGTTGCTGCTCGTATGGAGTGAGTTCGGGCACCGAATCACCATTCTTAAGAGCAATGATCATTTGTGAGTCTTCGGCAGTACCATTGCTAAACAATGTATTCCATGAGTAGTACGGATGAAACGAAGTGCCTTCGACGTCGATGGTTGTTTCTTCGGCAATATCTTCGAGGCTGAAGATAACATCATCGGTTACATCGAATTCAGTTCCGTAGAATAAATCGTATTCGGTTTCGTTGATGGTGGTGGTAAGCTCTACCGGAACAGCAGGGCCACCCGAGCCATAGTTGATCGATACGCCGAGTATTTTTACTGCCAGATCAGTTTGGAGCGTCGTTTCAAGACCACCGGTTTCGGTAACTTCTACGGGCAATTCTTCTTCGCCATAGCCTTCGCCGGTGAGGGTGATCGAGAATTCGGCGGAATCGCTTATAACTGCAACTGTGGCATTTTTTTCTCCAATCGATTGCGGGCTGAACCGAGCAACAAAACTACATTGAGTATGAGGCTCAAACGTATTGGCTGAGCAGGTGTCTTGCTCAATGCTAAAATCTCCGTCGTTGCTAAGATTTATTTCTGTCAGCTCGATCGGTAAATAGCCGGTGTTACTGAGAATAACGGTCGAAGTATCGCTGCCGGTAACTTCTACCAAGCCAAGATCGATATTTTCGGAATTGGCGACGAGTTCACGATTGGGGAATGGGCTGATCACTTCGAGAGAGCCTTGCTCTCCATCGGTCGTAACAAACAATAAGCCGTTGGCAAGGGTTATCGAGGTTGGTGAATCGAGCGGAATGCTTTCGCTGTTGCTTTCGATCGAGAGTGTGTGAGCGGCATTCTGCTCAGATACATTGATAATCTCAAGCGCATTCGAGCGATTCGAAACGACAAAGGCATGCTCGTTATACACTACCAGGTCACGCGGATCGTTCAATGCTACTCCTTCAGGGCCATGATCGACTGAAGAGACGAGCTCGGGTACGAGCGGATCGCTGATGTTAATGATGTGGAATGCAAGTGAGCTACGCGCGGTTAAATAAGCATAATCGCCTTCGACATAAATCGAGCGGATCTGTCGCAGTTGATAGTCATCTTGCAATCCGCCGATATGAAACGGCGCTTCGGGGTCTGATACATCAATGATCTCGAGCGCATTTGCGTTTTGTGCAGCAACATAGGCCATGTCTCCCTTTACAAAAACATCGGCAGCACCATTGAGTTGGGCGCCTTGTTCACCATGTTGTACGCCTCCGAGTCGAATAAGATTCTGCGGATCTGAGACATCGATGATCTCAAGTGAATCGGAAATATACGAAGCAACGTATGCAATGTTATTCTGAACTTTAACCGAAAGCGGTGAAAGAAGTTTTGCGCTGTCTTCGCCGTGCCGAATATCATTTACATAAGTCGGATTCTGCGGATCTGAGACGTCGATGATCGTCAGCGCATCTGAACCTTTAGCGGCAACAAATGCAAAATCGCCGTCGATCTGTACTGCCCATGGGCTTTTCAGTGGAGCGCCGCCTTCACCATCGGTAATCGAACCGACTTTTACCGGGCTAAACGGCTCCGAGATGTCAAAAACTTCGAGTGAGTCGCTGAAGCGCGAGGTGATAAAAGCATGGTTGCCATCTACCGCAACCGCTTGTGCGCCTTTGATAATAGCGTTATCTGTGCCATCGACAATGCTTTGTACATGCGTAGGATTTAAAATATTCGCTTGTAAGGATTGGTCGGGGGAAAGCCCCTGAAAAGCCAAGACGGTAACAGCAAAAGCGGCGGTAAGCACGGATGCTTCGCCGATAACAGAAAGAAACTTACGATTCATGGTGTTTGTATAAAGAGTTCCCGGGTGAAAACGTACGAGCTACCGGATTCAGTTTTTATGTTTCAAGTATAATTATAAAATATAAAGGTTATCATTGCAAATATTTTATCGGTTAAACCTGCTTGGTAACTGACCGTTATTGAGTATGATTGCTAAATTTATTTATTTTAAGATGTTTTATTATTGACCGAATTTATTTTTTTAGCATTTTTTCTGGATTATTCGATGTCGATTCGACTGCAGGTGAATCACTTTTTCTTCGAATATCTGCTTGGGTGCTGTTGAGATAGTTCCTTTTCGATCAAGAATTATCAGACTTTAGGCGACAATTTTTGGGCTTTAAGATTAACTGCCGCAGAATTTTTTAAGGAGCAGCCGGATTTTTGCAGCGGAATGTGAGGATTTATAGCGGTAATTGATTTATGTTAACAATGCCAAAGGCAGTACGCAGACTGTTTTTGATGATATGTGACCATTGTCGATCTATAGTGATCGGGTTTATAAAAGGAGACATTAAGGCAGGTTTACACGCCTTAATGTCTCCTTTTTTGTTATGACACAGAAAACAGATTGCGGTTTTAAAGCTCATTGCGCTAGCGTACAAATGATGAAGGAATTAAAGAGATTATGCTTTGTCGATTTAGAAACGACCGGAGGACGGGCGACACATGACCGCATCATCGAAATCGGGATTATTGTTGTGGAAAACAATAAAGTGGTGAGCGAATATTCTCAGCTGATCAACCCCGAATGCGTGATTCCGAAATTCATCGAAGATTTTACCGGCATAAAGAATGCCGACGTTCAATCTGCTCCTACTTTTGCACAAGTTGCCGATGTAGTTGCGGATTTTTTGAAAGACGGCTTATTCATCGCGCATAATGTTCGATTCGATCATGCGTTTTTAAAGAATGAGTTTCGGCGAATCGGGCGCGGATTCACCGTAAAGCAGATGTGCACGGTAAAGCTCTCGCGAAAATTGTATCCGCAATACCGAAAGCACAACCTCGATTCGATCATCGAACGGTTTGATCTCGATTTCGAAAACCGTCACCGTGCGTTAGATGACGCCAAACTGATCTACGAATTTTGGCGATTAACCGAACGCGAGCATATGCCCGAAGTTTTGAAAAAAGCGTACAAAAATCTGCTCAAAAAGCCGAGCGTGCCGTTGCATCTACAAGAACAGGTTTTCGATGAATTGCCCGAAACGCCGGGTGTGTACATCTTTTACGGAAAAAGCACCGAAATACCGCTTTATATCGGTAAAAGTACGAATATTCGTTCACGTGTGATGTCGCATTTTTCGGGCGACCATTTAACGAGTCGTGAGTTGCAAATCGCCCAGCAAGTATTTTCGATCGATACGATTCAAACTCCCGGCGAGCTGGGCGCATTATTGCTCGAAAGCCGGATGATCAAAGAACGGATGCCGATTTATAATCGCCAGTTGCGAAAACGGAGCGAGTTGGTGACGCTCATGCTCAGAAGCACTGCCGATGGTTTTAACCAAGTCGAGATCGTTCGAAGTATGCCCGAAGAAGCCGCCTCCGAAAAAAATACCTATGGTGTCTTCCGTAGTAAAAAAGATGCCGAGCAGGTGTTACAAGAAATCGCCGATGCCGATGGCTTGTGTCATAAATATTTAGGGCTCGAAAAAACAAAAGACACCTGTTTTGCCTGGCAATTAAAAAAATGCAGTGGTGCCTGTGCCGGCGAAGTATCGGCTTCAGAGCACAATATGCGGCTCGAAATCGCCCTTGCGCGTTTACGGCTGAGTGTTTGGCCGTTTGCAAACACCATTGGTATTCGCGAAATAAATGAAGAAAACGAAAGTACCGAAATCCACCTCGTGCAGAATTGGTGCGTGCTCGGTACGATTACCAGCGAAGATGAACTCGGTGATTTTATTTCGCAAAGGCCGGTTGCCGCGTTCGATCTCGATACCTATAAAATCTTGCGCCGTTATTTTAAGGGCAAGAAAAAACCAGATATCGTGCACTTGCCGCAGATCGATGCCACTCGCGAGCAGCTCGAATTACTGCTCGAGTAAATCATCGTGCGTTTATCATCAGAATATGACATAATACTTTCGATATAATCGTATCATGGCAGAAGAAGGTTTTCAGTTTGAATCGTTCGGCGGCGCCCCGCAGGGTAATGAAAAGGCGAGCGAAAGCCAAGAGAAATTTCAAGAACGCTATAGAAAGGCGCAGCAGGCAATAAAGCAGCTGCAAAAAGATGAGGGCAAGCGAAGGGCATACGATAACACTCTCGCTCAGGTTATTACCGCGTTTTTACAAGAAGAAAACAAAAGTGCTTATTTTTTGCTGATCTCGCGGCTAACAGCCAAGAATATCCCGAGTGATTTCGTACTCGCGATCATCTCACTGATCTACGCTCCTGCTGCCAAAGCGGTAGGGCAACACGAGTATTTGGCGCAAAAACCGGGCGATCATCAAACAGAAACCAAGGCAATAGCCTTATTCTCTACCGGCGAAAAACAAGCGATCGACCGATGGACG
>CAZOZW010000027.1:0-4073 GCA_964584385.1 uncultured Candidatus Peribacteria bacterium | reverse complement strand
AGTATTGCTTTCGTGGCATTTTACGAACCACGTGTCGTTTTAAAAACCGCTACCGACCCCGATGGTTCGCCCAATAGCGGGCTTGTTCGTTTATTTGCCTTAGTTCTGCGAGAGTACCTTGAAAGCGGTGGCAACGATAAGTCTGACCTAGAGCAGATAACCGCCTTTGCCACGGCGTTTTTTAACAAGGTATTTGAAGATTTACGAAAACATGCCAAAATGGAACCGCTTTTGCAGCAGTAGATGAGTATTTGGCGCTCGAAATATCCGCAAGCGAACGAATCGTACAAAGTGGCAATCGTCGCTGCCGAATTCAACGATCATTATGTTGAGGCTTTGGTCGAAAACTGTATTCGGGGCTTAAAGCGCTGTGGGGTCGATGAAGACAGCATCGATCTCTTTCAAGTGCCGGGCAGCTTCGAAATTCCGCTCGTCGCAAAAAAGGCGGCAGCTTCACTCCGCTACGATTCGGTGATTACCTTGGGCGTTATTGTTAAAGGTGATACATATCATTTTCAGTTAGTGGCCGATTCAGCAGCACACGGTGTACAAAAAGTAATGCTCGAAACCGGCATCCCGGTAATATTCGGCGTGCTTGCCTGCGATACGAATGAGCAGGTAGAAGCCAGGCTCGAACTTGGCGATGAGTTTGCGCGAGCCGCGGTAAAAATGATGAATATCGAGGTGTGACCCTAAAGCCTTTTTATTCTGCGTTTGGTTCGGTGAGCAAAAACAGCTGCGTAGCATACACAGTGCCGTTTGGTGCGGTTACCGCACCCACGCCGGTAAGGGTAAAATCACTTTCAATATTGTAGCGGTGTTCGGGGCTACTCAGCCATCCGCTTACTACCGATTCGGGGGTGGGAGCCGATTCAGAAAGCACATTTTCGGCAAATAAAGTGTATTCGATTTCTTGGTAGATCGCTTCGGCGCGTATTGCTAAGCCATCATGACCAACCGGAATATTCATTTGCGCCATGTTCATGCTGTGCTCACGCGCGTATTCTACTAAAAGCGTGTTCATCGAAAGTGGTGGAAGCCCCAAGCTGTTGCGATACGCGTTGATCAATTTGTTGACGTTGTGTTCAAGCATCGCATCGATTTGCGGCTCGTTTCCCTGCTGCACGGCAGCATTTGGAATAGATTTTTCGAGATTGGTCGGATCTACTATTTCACTTTCAACCGAAATAATCTCGGGTGATTCAGTTGCAGAGTTCGGTATCAGAAAGTCGGCGTCTGTACTGGTTTGATCGTTATTACCATAGCGATCGTAGTACGGATCTGTGTAGTAGAAGTCGCCATCGATCGGTCCGTAGGTTTGATCGAAGAAATCATCAAGTGGTTCGTTGTCACCATATGTTGGCGCCGGTCTTATCGGCTTAGCTGTATCATCATCTTCATCATCATCGGTTGTATCGGGTTTGGGTGCTGGTTCTGTGTTGGTATCATCATCCGATGGCTCGGGGGTTATTGGCTGTGGTTCTGGGCTAGGGGTTGGTGATGGTTCGGGCTGAGGTTCTGGCTCTGGTTTTTCAAAGCTTTGCACCTGCCAAAAGCTGCTTTCGCAGTCGCGGTCGGTGCAGCCACATTTCCATTGCTTATAGATGTATTGGCAAACGTACGCCAAATAATAATTCTCGCCTTCAAAGTTGTCTTCATCAAGCGGGAGTTCGGCGGTGGCTTCACCGATCAGCCAATCTTCGCGCATATTCTCGCCGGCATAGTCGAAATCGACCCATTGCCCTTCTTGGTAGACGTAGCCCGTTTTATAAATAAAAGTCGATTTTCTGCCATTGCCAACTTCTGCGATTACTACTTCTTCATCGCATCTGTTGCGCATCAATGGGGTGCGCCAATCGCGAAAAAAGTCGAGCGGTGAACCATAGCCGGTGTCTTGTTCGAGCATGTTCGGCATGGTGATAACATGGCAGTCGGTCTCTTCGGCATTAGCAACAGAGCCAACAGCCAGTACGATTGCAGCAATTAAGAAGACAAAGCCGAAAGAGATTTTGAGATGCATTTTTTATTTCGTTTTTTGTATTATATAATATTTTTAACTTTTATTAAAGCAGATTCCTGAAAAAGCCCGCTTCCTAGCGGGCTATATTTTACTGACTTTGATGAAGGTTGATGTAAAGAAAAGGTTCGCTTTCTTTCATTGCAGAAAAGAGGAGCTGAACCGAGTCGAATCTATTGAAATTCACTCCCAACTCTTCTGGCATTATTTTGCCGAGTTCGCACAAATTTTTTTCGTAATAATCACGAGTCGTTATTGGCTCAATAGATTTTCCACGTTTTTTGTAGCCAATGCGAGTAATCACTATCGGCACTTTATCACACTCTACTCGTGAGAATTCATGAATATCTAACTCAATATGCATGAACTGTCTTTTTTCAGGACTTACAAAATATGAATAGTATTTATCAAAATCCATAAATGGATTGATAGAGATGTTATCTTCGATTATCGCAACTTTTGACAGCATTTACTCTTTCCTCTTTTCAACAAAGTTCAGGTTCACGCCGGTTTGCTTTGCAAAATATTCTGCAGGCAAATTCGGACTGCCGCCATTTTACTGATTTTTTCGGCAATGTAAACTATTGTACAGTTTGGTATTTTTAACACTTCTTTATCTTTTGATGTTCCGAGGCACAATCAGGCACGGTTCTGCCATGTTTCTGCCTTAGTCGATTGCTTTATTATCTGAAATAGTTTTCGGTAATAGTTGTTCGATTGTGCCATGCGGAAAGACTTAGACGACCGCGGGTATGTCGGGATGCCCTCCGGCACACCAACTCCTGCATTCATGTGTAAATACCATGGTGTTTCTACACTCAGTTTTAGGTGTTGCAAGCAACGTCTCAAAGTATAAAAGAAGACATTAAGGCGGGTTATTACGCATAAATGTCTTCTTTTTTATAATCGATCAGAAAAAAAGCCCGCTTAAAGCGGGCAATCTGACTTGGACTTTGAACATTAGGCGATAGTGTCTGTACCTTTGCTTAATTGCTGAAAAAACTGCACTTTATCTATAAACAAAACCAGTTCAAGGAATGGAACAGAATTCTCTAAGTGAAAATGTATAATATACTTGTCACAAATTGTATCACCAACTATTTTCTCGAGAGGAAGGGCTCGTAGTTGATATACAGTGAAGTACTTGATATTGAGAAATCGATCGAGCCTCACACGGAGTTCATTTTTAGCGGGATCTGGCGTAATGATTGTTTCCGTATGCACCTTTACCCCGACTATTTGTCCCTTATCGATTTCTGTGACTTTCAATTTCAGCAGAGTCTTTGATGGGTATATTTCGTCAAAATGGTATCCATCTAGCTCGCTTATCTTACTGCATTTTATTCCATTCTGGTATATTTCAATATTACTGTTCATTTTTATGGCCTCATGGTTCGTCGTTGTTCAAGGTCGCTATCTGTTCGAGCATTGTAAGCTGCAATGCTTCAAGCTCGAACGGCACAGTTACTCTACTATAAAGCGAAGCAATAGCAAGAACTCTGCAAATGTAAGTGGTAAAAGGCGATTGGTTCTGTAATACTTTGTTGTAGTTTTTCTGTTCTATGCAACCACAACTCGAACCCAGCTGGCTTAAGGTGTTACAAGGCGAATTCGAGAGTGAATATTTTGCGAGTTTGAAGCAGTTTTTGGTCGATGAGATCAATGCCAAAAAAATCATCTACCCGCCGCCAGCGCAAATTTTTCATGCGTTTGAGGCATGCTCGTTCAATGACGTAAAAGTCGTTATTCTAGGGCAAGATCCGTACCATGGTAAAGATCAGGCGCACGGGCTTTGTTTTTCGGTGAATAAAGGGGTAAAAATTCCGCCGTCACTGCAAAATATTTATAAAGAGCTACATGCCGATGTAGGCACACAAATTCCGAATCATGGGTTTTTAGACGCGTGGGCACAGCAAGGGGTTTTATTGCTAAATGCCGTGTTAACGGTGCGAGCTTCGTCGGCGGCATCGCACGCTGGTAAAGGTTGGGAGCAGTTTACCACAGTGGTAATCGAGCAGATCTCAGAGCAAAAAGAAAACATCGTTTTTTTACTGTG
>CAZOZW010000026.1:1508-25069 GCA_964584385.1 uncultured Candidatus Peribacteria bacterium | reverse complement strand
CTGCGTTTTTTGATGTAAGATTTATGATTTACGAATGCAGCTATTCATAAATCTTACTTCATAAAATCTTGAACCCGGTCACGCAAATAACTATTCACAATACACATGACGAATAATGTATACCTCGGTCTTGGCAGCAACGAAGGCGACCGCATGCAAAACATTAGAAAGGCGATTCTTGAGCTTGCCGCCCTTGGCACGATTGAGAAAATTGCCGGCATTTGGGAGAGCAAGCCATGGGGCAACACCGAGCAAGGCGATTTTTTAAATACCGCTTTAGAAGTTTCAACCGAATTGGAACCAGAGCGGTTTTTGTTCGAATGCCAAGAGATCGAGCGAAAACTTGGGCGCAAGCGTACCGGCAAGTGGGGTCCGCGTATAATCGATATCGATATCATCTTTTGGGATCAGCTCAAACTTGAATCAAAATCGCTCTCAATCCCCCATCCGTTTTGGAAAGATCGTGCCTTTGTGATTTTGCCGATGGATGAGATCGCACCGAATTTTACCCCGCCGGATTCTGAGCGAAGTATTCATGATCTTTCGTATGATATGTTGGAGTCGGGGATGAAGCAGGTGTTGCCGCGGTTGAAGTAGAGACGCATTGCAATGCGTCTTCGGATTTATCTTCTCATCTAAGATATTGGATTGTATTCATCCACATCCCAACTGAACGGATTATATAAAATGTAGTCGCTGATTCGTTCAACCTCAGTATCATTTCTGATTATTCGGTCGTAAAAACGCGGTTGCCAAGCAAAATCATGAAAGCCTGACTGGCGAATCCGGCGAGTGGTTGCCCCCTTAAATCCACGAATGATGGATGATAGATTGTTTTTTTGCGATCCGAACGAGTTTTTATAATGATTCGTAGAAAGATATTGTACGGCATCGGAGCGTAGAGACGCATTGCAATGCGTCTCTACATCACGTTGCCTTTCGGTAGTGGTATTACTGACGTTATCAGATTCAAGAATATGAACAATCGCATGAAAATGATTTGGCATTACAATCCATTGCCCGAGTTCTACATTCTCACGGATGGAAGAAGTTTTTTGCCATTCATCCGCTACAATACCACCAATATTATTAAGACGCATAATATTATTTCGTATGCTCCCAAACATGTTTTTTCGATTCTTTGTACAGACTGTGACAAAATATGCGCCGGACTGAGAATAGTCGTAATGTGGCAAGCGGGTAGATTGAGTTCGAAAACGATTATTAAATAGCTTGTTCATGCGAAAACAAAGGGTGACAGCCTAACAGAAGAATTTGACGGAATGCAAGAGTAACATCACACGGAGAAGCTAGATGATCGATGTATCGCTCCACCGTTGATCCATGCAAAACATAAGACATAATTCCTACCACCTGAGTTAAGTTTAAAATCAGAGAAAAGAAGCAGTATCCAAGGCGTCGGAACGTAGAGACGCATTGCAATGCGTCTTTCTGTCACGTCTCCCAAAGTCTCCGCAATATCCTTTCTTTAGGTGACGGTAAATGGATTGCTAAAAGAATTAAAGGGTTTGCATTCTTGCATTGCACAAATTCCGCTCTCTATGGCAAAATGCCATGGCTTTTACATCTTGAGTATTTATGGCGGAAAACAACGACCAATCGTTAGAACAAAACACACTTTTACCAACCGATCCGCTTCGCGAGATCAGTACCGAAATGGAAGAGAGCTATTTAGATTACGCGATGAGCGTGATTGTCTCGCGCGCGCTACCCGATGTACGCGACGGCTTAAAACCGGTGCATCGACGCATTATTTACGCAATGCATAAATTAGGGTTGCGCAGTGGTGCTCGTTTTCGAAAATCGGCGGCGGTAGTTGGTGAAGTTTTGGCGAAATATCATCCGCATGGCGACAGCTCGGTGTACGACGCCATGGTACGTATGGCGCAAGATTTTTCGATGCGTTATCCGCTCGTAAGGGGGCAAGGGAACTTCGGTTCGATCGACGGCGACAGCGCAGCGGCAATGCGTTACACCGAAGCTAAGATGGAAAAGATCACCGACGATTTAGTGGCAGATATTGAAAAAGATACGGTTGATTTTCGCGACAACTACGACGGCACGCATCAAGAACCAACCGTAATGCCGAGTCGTTTGCCGAATATGCTCTTAAACGGAGGTACTGGTATTGCCGTAGGAATGGCAACGAATATTCCGCCACACAACTTAAACGAGCTGATCGATGGATGTTTACACCTTTCGAATAACCCCGAGGCGACGATCGACGATCTGATGGAATTCATCAAAGGTCCCGATTACCCGGGTGGGGCGATGATCTACGATAAACAAGCGATTCGACAGGCGTATGCCACGGGGCGTGGCTCGATCATCGCTCGCGCTAAAACCGAGATCGTCGAAGAAAAGGGTAAACCGAAGATCATCATCAGCGAAATCCCGTTTATGGTCAACAAAGCGAATATGGTCTCTAAAATGGCCGACCTTGTACGTGACAAGGTGATCAACGGTATTACCGATATTCGCGATGAGAGTAACCGACTCGGGATTCGCGTCGTAATCGAACTCCGCAAAGACAGCTTTCCGAATAAGATCTTAAATCAGCTCTTTAAATACACACAGCTGCAAGATTCGTTCGGTTGTAATTTTATCGCTCTGGTAGATGGTATTCAGCCGAGGCTGATGGATATAAAGACGATTTTAGAAGAGTTTTTAAAACACCGGGCAATTGTTGTGCGACGACGCACCGAATACGAATTGCGAATCGCCAAAGCGCGGGCACACATCTTAGAAGGGCTTAAAAAAGCGCTCGATCATATCGACGAGATTATTGCGATTATCCGTGCCTCTGACACCAAAGAGATCGCCAAAACGAATTTGATGAAAGAGTTTGCTTTCAGTGAACTGCAAACCGATGCGATTTTGGCAATGCGCTTACAAACCCTGGCAGGATTGGAGCGCAAGAAGATCGAAGACGAACTCGCCGAAAAACTGGCGTTTATCCAAGAATGCGAAGAGATTTTGGCGGATCCTGAAAAAATCCGCGCCATTTACGAAAATGAGTTAAAAGAAATCAAAGAGAAATACGGCGACGACCGCCGCACCGAGATCATTCCGCATGCGATTGGCAAAATGGCTGCTATCGACACCATACCGAACGAAGAGATGATTGTGACCTTAACCCAAGGCAATTACATCAAACGCTTCTCGCCCACATCGTTTCGGGCGCAAGCGCGCGGTGGCAAAGGTATTCGCGGTGGCGCCGCCAAAGAAGGCGACGAGATGAAGATCGTGATGCATTCGAGTAATCACAATAATCTGCTGTACTTTACGAGCAAAGGACGAGTATTTCAGCTGCCGGTGTACGAGATTCCCGAAGCAGGGCGAACCGCACGCGGGCAGGCGATCGTCAATTTTTTGAATTTAGAGAAAGACGAAACGGTAACCGCGATATTAGACACCACCGCTAACCTTGGCGAAGAGCTGTTCTTCTGCACCAAAAACGGAGTGATCAAAAAAACCAAGAGCGAGGCATTTTCTAATGTACGCCGCAGCGGCCTGATCGCCATCGGTCTAAAAGGTGACGATATTCTGCAATGGGTGCACCCGTGCAACCCGGGCAATGAGATTATGATCGTTACCAGAAACGGTATGGCGATTCGCTTTAAAGAAGAAGACGTGCGCAGCATGGGGCGAGCCGCCGCCGGTGTTCGTGGAGTGCGACTTAAAAAAGATGATTTCGTAGTTGAAATGGATGTGGTGGAAAATGCCGAGACTTCGGCACTCTTGGTGGTTATGGAAAACGGGCTCGGCAAGGCTTCGAAAGTCGAAGAATTCCGCAGAATCAACCGTGGTGGTGGTGGTGTAAAATGCGCGAATCTTACGAAGAAGACCGGAAAAGTAGTAGGAGCAAAAGTAATCGAAGAAGATTTCGCCGGCGATCTTATTCTTATCGCCCGCAGTGGCCAGGTAATCCGCATGGCGGCAGACGCCATTCCGAATAGAGGCAGGGCAACCCAAGGAGTTATATTGATGCGCATGAACGGCGCAGATGATGCGGTAACCGGTGTTACCAAATTGGCGGTAACCGAAGAAGGCGTTAAAAAAGCCATCGAAGAAGATCAGAACCCAAAGCTGGTGTAAAGATTCAGTGAGCGAAAGAAGACATTAAGGCGGTGATTCTCGCCTCAATGTCTTCTTTTTTAAAGTTCGGAGAAAAATCTTTGAAGCAGATATATGGTTTTGAAAACCATCGAATCTTCCCGGTATTAAATAGAAATACTACATTAAGGCGGGTTGCTTTGCCTAAATGTAGTATTTCAATTTGATTTATAAAAACGGCACAGCCCTGTAAATGCTGTGCAAAAAGACAGACCATATTGAGGTGTTATGTGAATTGGTTCAGCATCTTCAGCTTTCGAAGTTGAGAATTGGCGAAGCACAAAGGAGAAAGAGGGTGTCGCCCCGGTTTTTTGCCTTGATAGACTTTGGGCAGGGGCAAAAAGACCGGGGTCTGCCGGAGTAAAAATAGTGCATGCAAGTCAGTAATACGGTTTGAGTATTTCTCTGAGAAGCTTGTCGTAGTTTCAAACGAAACAGATCGAGGAGTTGGTAGATGCATTTAACCAACCCAGCTTTCTCGCCCGAAGTGACACCTAAACGGTTCTAGGATAAGAGACAAAACGAATTGTTTTGTATTTCGAAGAAAAGATGGGAGTACCCCTTAATTGTAAAATATTGTATCGGCGCGGATCCTCCCTCTTTTGCCTTTGATGCTGCGAAGATGAAAATTAAATCATATTCCTGATGCCTCCCATAAAAGGGGGATGTGAGAGGTGGATTTTTCTTTAGTCAGCTATTTCCAAAAGCCGCGTATGAAGGCACCGGACGCTGAAATACTGGAATGTAGATCAATCCCCTACTCCAAAATCCCCACCTCAAAACCATCGCGCTCGGGGTCGATGGTAAATGATGACGGCAGAAGATAATCATCGGCTTCGCAACCGCCGACTTCGGTTTCGAAAAACAATTGGCTGATGTTCAAATCCTCGCCATTCGCTTGCCATTTAAAACGCTCGGCGATATCGGCAGGTTCAGCGAGTCTCAACGTGTACCAATCATCATACTGATCGACATGTTCGGCGAACTCGTCGATCACCACTTGTTGTTCAGACTCTTTCAAGCCGAGCTGGTTCATCAGCGATTCGGCAAAGCCTTCGACATCGTATGGGTTTAAGCAAACCTTAGCGATGCGTTCGCGCGTGAACGCTTTGGTAAAAGTATAGCGATACGCAATTCTTTTAACCTCGTCGGCGGCGAATTGCCATCCCTCATTAAAATCGAACAGGCGATCGGCGTACACGATCGCGGTTTTTTCGAATTGGGGTTTTAGCTCAATCGCTTGGTCAGAATGAACGATGATCCGCGGTGACATCCCTTGGACATATACAAAATCGTTGACCTCTTTGTTAATGCCTTTGTTGATGAAATTACTATGCAATCGGCGATTATTCTCCATTAAACAAGTGTTGATCTGGGCACTGCCACTCCAAAAATTTACCAAGGTGATGAAGTCATTTGCCCAGTTTTCTTCGGTAGACCTCGGCAGAAATTCTTTTGCCTGATTTGCATTGAGCATAATGTCATCCATCCGGTCGGGGCTGAACGAACCTGCGAGTTGACCACCGGGCATAAACTCGCCCTTTACCATGAGGTTACGGATCTCGACAGCGGTATCTTGCGTGGTTTTCGAATACGATGAAGTGGCTCCCTCTGGGGTTGAGCTTAAATATGCCTGCTCAATACTTTGCGCTGTCAGCGGCAGACTGATTCCGCTTTGCGAACCGCCGTAGTTCTCATTGCCGGCAAGCTTGCGTTTGAGCGATTCCATCATCAACGCCTTAGCAGAAAAGCTTTGGAGTATTTTGCGGTCGTAATCTTTTCCTTCGGCCTTCGCATAAAAAGTGTGGTCCCCCGGGCGACGAGCAATGTGAACCGGCATGTTCATTACCGCGGCAAACTGTGACCCGATCAGATTCTTATTCGAAATTTTTGAAGGATCAAGGATATGGGCGAGCAACATGTCGTTTCCGAAAATATCGGTTTCGCCGTCGATCGGCGCACACACTTTTGGTGCAGCCCCAGAAGCCGGACTATCGTCTTGCGGCTGCTGAGTACTAGGATTCGTGGTATCACCTCCGGTTTCACCGTTTTGATCATCGATATCGGGCATTTGAAAATCGGGGATTTCTGAACCCGAAGATGGCACTTCGGCCGACTGCGATGCTGCCGCGGCAACTTTCATAACTTTAGGGATGCTGTGTGTGCCGATATTAAAATTTTGATCGGTAGGATTCTCTGCCTGCCATTCTTCCCAAGTGTCGGCGGTTTTAAAGTACACATCGAATATCACTTTATCGTTTAAAATATTCCACAGCATCGGCGCCCCCACCTCAAGACTGTATAAACCAGAAGCATCGCTGGAACCTGCCGATAAACACACGCCCTCACCCGGTACCGCCCATGGGTCTGAAGAATCGACTGGTGGGGCGAATAAAAACATCTGCAATTCGGCGTTCGGATCGGCAGTACCGTTTAGATCAACCGTACCACCTTCGGGCAGAGTCAGAATGTCGGATGAATTGGTAAGAATCGCCCGTTGCCACACAAAACCGTCATCGCCTTGTAAGAAATACTGATCTTTCCAATCGGCATTTTTCTGCACATTTTGGAGCAGATCGACCTCACAATTACCGCCCGGTTCGGCAGCATTTGCCGTGCTTAAAAGAGCGAGAGAAAGAACGGCGACAAAAAACACTGAGGATACTTTTTTCATGTTTGTTTAATATTTTCATTGAAGTATACGCTCTTTTTACAAAAACATAAAGACCTCCATCAACCACCGTCACTTTGGCAAGCCGCAATCATTCCGATTGATCATCCTTGTTTATTCGCAGTATTTCGTTCCAAATATATTCGGTGAGCTTTTCTGACATTTCTTCAAAACTATTCGGGTTTCGATACGATTCCATTGGAAACAAATCGAATTCTATTGTGGCGTCCAGTAACTCACGGAGTTCAAAACGACTGCAACGACAGTAACCATTTGTCACATCGCCGTTGTATTCTTGAAACTCTCTTAGCAATGCGCGTTGTACCGAATACGCATCAAACTGCTTTGGATCTGTTGTGATAACCAAGGGTTCAGGTTTTTTTCGACTACTATCGTTCATCGGGCTTTGTCGCTACATGTAATACATTGCTTGCAGATGATGCAGTAAGACCAGAAAATAATCGGTCTTCTTCTTTTAGCTCTGCATCACCAAGTTTACGCGGATACAACATCAGCGCCAAACCCATTCCTGGGGTTGAAAATAATGCACGAGAGAGCGCCTTGGGGATGCGCTTTGCGGCTGATCTTACGATTCGATATGCGCCGTAGCCTGCTCCCAAAGCGGCACCGGCGGTAGCCAGGCCTTTTATTTTTAAACTGCGGTAGGCTTTTTCGGCTGCAGATTTATCTTGAAAAATTTCATACATGCCATCGATCAACTCAGAAGATTCTTTGACATAATCCTCTTTCGCCGATAAGAATTCGTTCATCAGCATTTCAGCTCCTTCGTAGTCTGATTCGCCCAACAGCGTTTCGATTTCTCCGTTGGCGATTTTATCAGACAACGTATTGAGCTTGATCAATATTGTGATGTCGTAAGAAACAATAAGAGAGAGTAAATTTTCGACATCTTCAGGGCGACTGTATTCAATTATCCAATCGGCAAACTCATCGCCCATTGCCGCCAAAACCGGAACTTGAGAAAAGGCTGTGCGAATCAGTTCTTTATTTTTTACAAGCAAGACATCGTTTGCAACATTGGCACCAAGATCTTTAATCGAATTTTTTAGGCTCTCAAAACTATACAGTTCTGTTGTTTCTTCGGATGAATGCTCAGCCGTCATCTTTGAAATCGATTCCGCCTCTCGCCTTATGCCATCAAGCGCATCTTGTCGGTTTTGATCGATGATCTCTTTCCGATTGTCATCTTCACTGGCACCAAATGCAAACTCCTTTGCTTTTGTGTACCACCTGCTAAGCAATCCTCTTTCTTCTTGAGCAGCGCCAGCCTGATCTTTCGATAATGCTAATCTTTTTTGTTCAAGGTGAAGCTGGGTCGCATTTACTTGTTCGGGATTTTTTTTGGCATGCTGTAACAGTTCTCGCATTATCTCACTTTCTGGTGCGTAATCGTCTTTTTGTGAGCCGATTCTCTCGTTTGCGGTTGCCGAATCGTACTGAGCATGCAATGTTGCAAACTGCATTTGATACGAATCTTGCAACAAATCGCTTTGTTGATGATTGAGCAAACCGGTGATTTGTGAGATTTCGTTCACCGTCAGGTCTTCGCGTATTTCAGCATCTTCCAGTTTTCGCAAAACATGATCCGTCACTTGTTTTCGCAAATCGATGAATGCCTCCCACCTGCTAAAGAGCGCCACCGTTTGCATCTGAATAAGAGCATTCATTTCTTTTTTGGTTGGTTTTTCGTCTCCCGCGCCAATAAATTGCGGAAACAATTCTTTATACTTTGCTTCCAGTAGTTCGCTCATCTCGACTTGCCCGTTGTAGCTGCCCATTTGCAATAACTGCTCTTCGCTTAAAAAACCTGAGTATTCTTCTTGCGCCGCGCGGATCTTTACTTGTTCACCTTCATTGAATCCGCTGTAGAACTCATCCATATCTTCAAATGCTCCACTGTTCTTTAACACGCTCATCTCTTGCGGATTGATGATTTCGGTCGATTCGATTTCTTGAAGCCACCGGTCGAACTCTTGTTGTTCTTTGTTGAATTGTTCGGCATACATAATCGCTACTTCTTGAAACCCGAGTTGCTGCTCTAAAGCAATCGCGTATTGTTCAAGTTGTCGGCGTCGATTCGCATTTGGGTTATTTGAAAGCTCACTCTTTGCTGCATGCAGTTCTTCGGCGGTATACAAAAATCTTGCGAGGCGTATATTGAGCGATGATTGATTCTTAAACGCATCAGCAGACTCGTTATTATCACTCGTCTGCCGATTTACCAAGTGGCGCTCGTACGATTCTTCAAGCTCTTTTATTTCCTGAACACGCTGCTTTAAACCATCCAAACTCGTGTTTGTATTGTTTGTGGAATCGTGATTTTGTTGTGGTGTTTCAGGCACTTTTTAAAAAGATTATTGTATTTTAAGGTTACACATTCGGGATTGAAGTTCCATCGGTCAGCGCACCGATGATTTTATCAGCATTGGCTGCCACCTCATCGAGCGGCATACCGAGTGATTGCAAAACTCCGGCGATGTGGCTCGCCATACCACCATTAAGGAGCGCCATGCCTTCGAGGGCGTAATACCCGCCGCCGATCACCAATGCGAGCACTGCGGCAACTTTTACGGTAAGCGGCAGGTTGTTGATGGTTTTAAGGGTTTTCTTAGGTGTTTCTTTTAGAACATCCCATGAATCGGATCCAATGTTTTTTAATCTTTCAAAAGTTTTTTCAACCGCACTTTTTAGTTTTCCGCTGGCATCTTCCGATGCTTCGAGTAAAGCAGGGTCTTCGAGGGCGTACTGCTCGGCGCGTGCTTCGAGTGGCGATTCGACTGTAATCGGGTTTTCGTTGGCAACAAGCGAGTTGAATAATTCAACCTCATCATCGCTGAGTGTTTGCAAAAAGGCTGCCTGGCGATCATCATCAAGCGCAGCATAGGTGTTTACCAGCATATCGGCTTGCGATGCCTCTTGCTCGACAAGGCTCTGTTCTTTTTCGACTAATTCTAAAAAAACGGGATCATTTGCCGCCGGTTGCAGATTTTGTGTATCGATCGTGCTAATTTTTTCAGCAGTGTTCCTCATTTGCTATGGGCGATAAACGAAGCGAGTTTTTGTTGCAAGGCACGGGTTTTTGCGATCTTCTCTTCTGTTTCGGTAATCTGCTGTTTTGCATACTCGGTTTTCAATTCTTGCTTTTTAGCGCTGACCGTATCAATCGCTTCTTTTTGCGCATTACGGTAAGTGCGCGAAAGCGCATCTATTTTTGCGAGTAAGGTATTGATCTTTGCCGTTGAAAGCCCCTGCCCTTTTGCATTGTTGGCAATATTTTGTTTGGCTCGGGTAAGGAGTTGTTGATTGCCTAAGCTCATCATCACCAGAATCTCATCTTCGCTTAGCCCATGGGCAACGCCAGCTTTTTTGAGGAGTTCGTGGATTTTTGAATTCATAGAATGTTTTGTTGTCACTATCATATTTTGTTTTTGTTAAAGATTGCAAATAAACGGCGTGCATCATACAAGTTGATATTTGTCATTCGGTCGATTCGGGTTCACCTTCTGTCGCCAGTACTTCTGATTCATTTTGTTGAGAGTTGTCGGCTGGTACGGAACCTGAGTCATTAGGAGCAGTAACTGTATTTTCTGATTCATTATCGTCACTCGTTTGTGCTTGCGGATCTGCTTCAGCGGTTGCTTCATCATCACCATTAGCTGTGGCGTTTTGCGAAGCCTGCTCTCCGTTATTCAATGTCACACGGATCGAGTTGCTGCCGTCGGATTTATTAAAAGCTGCTTCATCTATTTCATCCGGTTTTCGATCGATTGCCAAAGCGGCGATTTGCTTTAGTTTTTTATTATTCTTGCCATACAGATTCCCAAGCGCATCTAGCTCGCCGGGTTCAACCCCGTTTTTCACTTTCAGGACTATCGTATTCGAATTCTCCGACAATCGATCGTCGATCTCATATTTTTGAGCGTACTTACGCAGCTGCGGGCGATCGAAAACTTCATCCATGCGATCGAAATCGCCGTTCATCAACGCGAATAAAATCTCGCAAATGTCTTTCCAGTTCAGGTTGTCGCTTTTTACTTTTTCTTGCTCGGTTTCGCCCAGCATGGCGAGGGCGTTTTGCATTTCTTCATTTTTTTCGGCAATTGCCTGTATATCTTCACTGTCTATGCCTTGCAGATTTAAAACTCCATTTTCGTCATCCTGATCTTCATCCCAATTAAGAAGATGGCGAAGATACTGTTCGACAGAGTCTTTATTCACGATTTCGCCTTGCGTATCTTTTACAACTACTTCTCCGTCGATCTCTTGAAATTGATACATCATCGCAACATTTTGCGGTAGCTCGTCACCCCCTTTTGCCTGCTGAGAAAGATTAAAATTATCGATTAAATAATCTGCTGCGAATCTCCCCTCTTGTTCGGTGGGGTGCAATGTTTCTTTTACAAACTCTTGAACCTGCTCTTCATTGTGCACGAGCAACTCGTTCATGTCTGCTTGGTAGGCTTTTAACAAAGCATCCAACTCTTCTTTTGTATTTAAATCTTCGCTTTCGAAGCGTGCTTCAAATGCGTCGATGATCGATTGATGAGCTTTGTTCAACTCGTCGATCTCATCTTCGGGATATTCGGTTAATTGCAACTTTTGAATCTCATCAAGTGCTTTTTTATTTACTTGATTGGCTGCGATTTCATTTTGTTCGCGATATTCCATCACATCTTGTGGTCCTTCAAATTCTTCCCCACCTTGGCTTTCTAAATCGACTACATTGATCTTATCGGGATTGAAATGCTCGGGTGTATTAAAAACCAGCCGTTGTTCGTAAAAATTATGTTTCTTCATGCGGCTTTATTCACATAGGCGAGTTGTTTTTCAAGGTTTTCGAGCTCAACGGCTTCTTGTTTAATGCTTTTGGTTTCTTTGAACTGAAACAGGGTTTTTTTGGTGTCTTTTGCAAAATCGGTGAGTGAGGCGGTGAGTTCTTTAAAAATCTGCGCCTTATTATGTTCGTGTCTTTGCTGAGCCGCCTTGCGTTTTTGCTCGTGCTGCTCGATCATTCGTAGAATGTTTTCTCGATCTTCGCTTTGCAAAAACGGCAATAGGTTGATCAGTCGATCTTGAATCGGCATGCTGAGTGAGCTTGCCATAATCGTTGCTTCTAAGTGTTTTATGTCGGTGTTTGACATTGGTAAAAAAACAGAAATCAGACAGATTTTTCTACTTTACGTTTCAGTTCGTCGAGTGTGGTAATGCCGTGTACGATTTTGAAGATGCCCTCTTCCCACATGGTGAGCATGCCTTGTTCGCGTGCGGTGTTTTTTATGCTTTGTGCCGAAAAGTCGCTAAACATCAGGGCTTGAATGTCGTCGTTGACCTCAAGCATCTCGAGCACCGCCGTTTCGCCCCGAAACCCGGTACCACAACAACGGTCGCAGCCTGCCCCTTCGAACAAATGCTCGGGGAACGGGATATCGAGCCCGGCTTTGCGAAACTGAGTGAACACCGGTCCGATCTCTCCTTTTTCGTAATCGGTCATGGGGCGGGTTTTTTTGCATTGCTCGCAAATAGTACGCACTAAACGTTGCGCCGCCACCATACGCAATGCCGGCGCCAAGATAAAAGCCGGCAAACCCATATTGATCAAACGCGGAATCGCATCGGCCGATGAATTGGTATGCAGTGTCGAGAACACCACATGACCGGTAAGGGCAGATTGCACAGCAGCTTCGGCGGTTTCTTGATCGCGGATCTCACCGATCAGAATAATATCCGGGTCTTGACGAAGCATCGAGCGTAAGCCGCGGGCAAAGTCGAACCCCACGCTGTGATCGATTCCCGATTGCAAAACGCCTTTTAAGCGGAACTCCACCGGATCTTCGAGGGTAGCGATCTTTTTTTCTGGTGTGTTCACCTTATCGATCGATGAATACAGAGTTGTCGTTTTACCGGAACCGGTTGGCCCTGTTACCAAACACATGCCGCCGGTGTTGTGGATGTGTTTTTCGAGTTTGATGCGGATGTGCTCAGAAAATCCCAGTTTTTCAAACGGGACAATCCCCTTCTTTCCATCGAGAAAACGGAGAACAACGCTTTCGCCGTAACTCGTCGGAAACACCGAAACACGAACATCGATACTGCGATCGCTGGCGAGGAACGAATATTTGCCATCTTGCGGAATATTTGTGACGTTGTATTTTAAATGCGAATCATGCTTGATCTGCTGCACTAGATCTTGCGCTAAGCCGTGGGTTAATGAGCATATCTCTTGCAGCATGCCATCAACACGAGCGCGGATTTTGGTACGTTCTTCTTCGGGCTGAAAATGGATGTCTGATACGCGCAGTTGCAATACGACTTCGTGAAGCATATTGAGCGCCATATCGGTTTTTTCTTTGAGCATCCTCTCGGGCAGTTTTTTCGCAATGGCGAGAACTTCTTTTAAATTTACCTCCTTATCTTCGTCAACTATCGCGCGGATCTCTTCTTCTTCGAAGTACGACATGCGGTTGTAGTTCTCTTGCACAAACGCCAAACTCTCGGGCGAGCAGATAAACTCTTCGACTTCGAACTTTTGACCCAATACCTGAACCGCTTTTTTTGTTTTTGCATCCTGCGGATTCGGGTAAGCGACCTTGAGCTTTCTTCCAAGATGGTAAAACGGCACGATTGAAGCCTCTAGCGAAACATCTTTTGGGATGATGTTAAACACGTCAGGGTTGACCGCGGTTTCGAGCAGATTGATGTAGGTCATCCCGATCTTTTTCGAATGCTCAAAAACCTCGCGTTCTTTGAACTTCTGGTTGATATCACTCATCCCGCGCTCAAGCGCGTCTGTTCTCATTTCGGGATTGGAGTTTAGCAGCAGATCGGTATCGGCCATGGTTTTATCAAATCATATTATTATAACATACTTATATACTATTTACAATTGATTGATTTCGCCCGAATCTGCATTATAAATCTACAAATTTTAATCTCACATGAGCACGCCGCCCACTCCTCGCAATTTGCAAACCTATTCGCGATCGGATGCTTTTATCGAAACGCTGCGTAATTTTGGCATTATTCAACAAGGGCATTTCGAATACAAAGGCAAGGCGATGGATGGCACCAGGCTCCACGGCGAATATTTCATCAATTATCGACTCCTGACGACGACGCAAGAAATCCAACTGGCAGATTTTTACCGACATGCACTGCAAGAGTGGTTCGGCAATATGCAAGACACGAT
The DNA here is from genome assembly GCA_964584385.1 of uncultured Candidatus Peribacteria bacterium. Classification (GTDB taxonomy): domain Bacteria; phylum Patescibacteriota; class Gracilibacteria; order CAIRYL01; genus CAZOZW01. The sequence goes on along the minus strand of CAZOZW010000026.1, from coordinate 11,054 downwards.
TATCGTTGGTGTAGCAATGGGCTCGCTGATGCTGCCAAAAGTGATTCAGCTCTGTATGTTCGAAGAAACAAAAATTGAATATGCCTACACCGAAAAGCGCAACGGCATTTTGGGGCTATATGGCGAACAGGCGGCAAAGTGCAAAGGCAAGCGGCTGATTATTATCGAGGATGTGTGCAACAATGGCACATCTACGCGTGAATTGATAAATGAGATCAACACGAAAAAAGACGATATGGGAATCGAAGGCTACTCGATCGTGTATGGGATTCACCGCGGACACATGTTTTTCGAAGAACCAAAGGGCGAGTTTTACGCAATGGGCATGATCTATTCACCGGCGTTTCATAAAGATGAATGTCCGGCGTGCGAAAAAGGATTGGAGCTGAAGGAGTATAAGAAGTAGGGGTTTGAGGTTAGAGGTTAGAGGTTGGAGATTTGAGATACGAGATAAGAAGGATTTAAGAATCTGGATTTAGGATTTAAGAATCGCAAGCGAGAATATAAGGGTTTTGGCACTGAGTCATTGCAAGCGAAGCGCGGCAAAACAGATAAGAAAACACCTGCACACTTGCAGGGCGCGATTCATCCTGCTTAGCCTTTGGCGAAGCACGGTTCGTTCCCGCTTGCGAACACGCGGACTTTGGATTTTTTATTCATAAAGACGCATTGCAATGCGTCTCTACCGCAAGCGAGATCTTACGTCGTATCTCGCACCTCGGCACAGTCCCTCCTTTTGCGAAGCAATTAAAGAACTGTGCCGTTAGCACAGATTGAGTCGCAAAATACTACATTTAAGCGCAACTCGCCGCCTAAATGTAGTATTTTAGTTATTTTGAGCTTTTCAGCGCAGTAATGGACTTGCTGAACTGATCGGGCATTTCAACGATGAATTCTTGTTCGTTGATGCAATTAAAAGCGAATGCCAAACGATGCGAGTGCAAAAATAACCGCCAATTCTTCTTGGCGATGTGACGGATTTTTTCGTCGAGTTTTTGGTTGCTATACAAGTCATCGCCCAATACCGGGGCATTAAGCGCCGCTAAATGCACACGGATCTGATGAGTGCGACCGGTTTCGATATCGACTTTTACCAAAGCAATACCGTTACCGAGTTGCTCTAAAACCTCAAAATGCGATACGGCATTACGTGCTTTTAAGTTTGCCGAAACGGTCATTTTTTTGCGGTCGCGGGTATCGCGGATGATCGGTGAATCGATGGTGCCGATTTGTGGCAGATGCGAACCATGGCAAAGCGCCAAGTAGGTTTTGGCGACTTTTCGCGTGGCAAAGAGTTGTTCGAAAGTGCGATGGGCGGCATCGGTTTTGGCAAACGCCATCACTCCACTGGTGTCTTTATCGAGCCGATGCACCACACCGGGCCTGAGCGGCGCACCAATCGAGCTGAGTGATGTGGAGTTTAAAAGACGCAATGTCATCGCATCGGTTTTGTGGTTGGTGTCGCAGTGGGTCACCACTCCGGCGGGCTTATTGACGACGATGAATGAATCGTTCTCGAAAATAACCTGAGGGCGAGGTAAATCTTTATTTACAGTCGGATTCTCGGGCACAAACAGTTCCACTTCAACCGAATCTCCGGTTTTGAGTTTACAACCGGCTTTACTCGGCAGTTCGCTATTAACAAGCACTACCCCATCGGCGATCAACTTTTTTACCTGTGAGCGACTGATGCCAAAAGCATCAGAAACGAACTCATCCATTCGCATCTTATTATAATCTGCCGAAACCCGCTTTTTTTCTCGCATAATCTTTTGCTACACTACAAACCGAATTTTGCCGTAATTATGCCCAAAAACACAATCGAGAAAGAGCTTTTAGAACGCGGGGTCAGTGAAGTGATCGGAAAAGATGCGCTGGTAAAAAAACTCCAAGAGCATCCCGAAAAAGTGGTGATCAAATATGGTGTCGACCCGACTCGGCCAGATATTCACCTCGGGCATTTGGCATGCTTAAAAAAGTTACGGGCGTTTCAAGAAATGGGCTGCAAAATCATTTTTCTGGTGGGAGATTTTACGGCGCAGATCGGCGACCCCACCGGCAAAAGCAAAGTTCGCCCCGAGCTAGAACAAAAAGAGATACTGCACAATATGCAAACCTATTTAGAGCAGGTGCAGAATATTTTAGATTGTGAGAACGAACAGACGTTTGAGTGGATCAAGAATTCGGACTGGTTCACGGCGATAAACGATTTATTCGGCGACAAAGAAACAACCCTACAAATACCCCAAGGCAAAGAGGTTACCAAGCTAACCCTGCCGGGCAACCATATTGTTGCCAAAGCGGTGTCGTGGTTTCAAACCAGGATGATGCACCAAAAACGCAAAGAGGTTTTGAATGTTTCGCTGGCGCGGTTCCTCTCGGTTTTGCGCTACATCACCCATGCGCAATTGATCGAACGCGATATGTTTCAAGAACGGTTTAATAAAAACGAACCACTATTCTTGCACGAGATGATGTACCCGGTTTTGCAAGGGCTCGATAGCAGTATTATTCATGATTATTGGGGCAGCTGCGATTTAGAAGTCGGCGGCACCGATCAGCACTTTAATATGTTGATGGGGCGCGAGATCATGAAAATGAGCAACCAAAAACCGCAAGCCGTGATGACACTCGAGATTTTAGAAGGCACCGACGGCAAGGAGAAGATGAGTAAATCGCTCGATAATTACATTGCCGTTACCGATGCCCCGCGTGAGGTTTTTGGAAAAACGATGTCGATTCCCGACGATATTATGGCGAAGTATTTTGAGATCGCGACCGATCTTGAAAAAAGTGAGATCGATCAGATTATAGGCGGCCACCCGCGTGATGCCAAATTGCGACTGGCAGGTGAGATCACCACGATGCTCTACGATGAACAAGCCGCAGAAAACGCCAAGCAAGAATTTTTACGGATGTTCCAGCAAAAAGGGCAACCCGACGACATGCCCGAACTAAAACTGGCGTTTGGCGAATACAACTTATGGACGGTGGTGAACAAAAGCAAGCTCTGCCAGAGCAATTCCGAGTCGAAACGCATGATCGAACAAGGCTGCGTGCGAATTAACGGCGATAAGTTCGACGATCTAGATCACAAAGTCGATATCTCGAAAGAGCCGTTTGTACTGCAGATCGGCAAAAGGAGGTTTGCGAAGATTGTGGGGGAATAGAGAAGCAGGGCACCAAAAAATATAGAAAGCTTGGTATTTTATTGACAAATATTTATTTATATTTAAAATACTGCGGTATTTTACAAACCCTGCAGGGTTTGTAAAATCGCCCTTTAACAATTGATGAAAGGAGAAAAAACACTAGCAAACAATCCTTATAGTTTAACAAAGTGAGGTGAGGTAATGAAGAATTGTATTCGTCTTATTTTAAGCTTGGCACTGATCTGCTTAAGCCAAAGTGCATTCGCATATTATTGCCATCAGGTTCAACCGAGTTCGGCAGTGCCGAATGCGGTTGCGCCACCCGTGATCGAATCTACCGGACAATTGATGATCTACGGGTATTGTGATGACATTCGACCATCAGCCGAAGTTACCTTTGGCGATGGCGAGGAAAACACTTTTATATATAAAAAAGTGTATACTCGCAGTGTAGGGAATACAGCATGGAACGCAGGAACGATGCTCAACGCATCGAACCGTGAAACTGCCGACTACCACATTGGCAAGGCCAAGATTTGGTTGAATGTGAGCAAACCTATTGAGATACTTGCTTATGTCTGCAAACGCTTGGCAAGCGGATGGGACTGCGGAAATGGACGCTGGCGCTATCAAAGAGTAGAAGCAAAACCGATTTCAGATGTTGAAATCTCGGTGACGCCGGCAGAAAACACGGCATGCAAAAGCAGCCGTTGTTACGACGAGGGAGTGTATTGTAAAGATGGTGAGTGCACCGGGAAAAACCCGATTGCTATGCGGTGTAACCTTGATGAAACGGTTATTGCATATAAAACAGTGCAAAACAGTTACGATATTACGCTGCTCTACTCGCCGAAATGTAATGCTTATTGGTCGCATGTCGAAATGCTAGGCGGAACCGGCTACTTACGTTCTACCATACTGGGGAATGAAAGCGAGCCGCAAAGTAAAAGCAGTATTCGGCTTGTACCCGATTTGCGTTCGCCGATGACCACCGCCAGCAACACTTGTTCGGTACGCGCGTATGGCGGCAACACACCAAGTCGCTTGCGCAACCCGAATATCTACAGTGATGTTTTGGTTGAAGACGCTTACTCGTGTTTCGATTTCGGAACGGTGACTTCGTGTCATCCCGATTTGGTAACACCGGGTGACCGTGATGGTGATTCACTCTCGGATGAGTTCGAGTTCGAAAATCAAGCCGAAGGCTATAACCCCGCCTTGTGCGATAGCGACGGAGATGGCCTAACCGACTCCGAAGAGTACGATGCCGGCACCAAGCCGAATAATGTCGATTCGGATAGCGATGGCTTACTCGATACCGAGCTCCACAACGGCATGAACCCCAACCTGGGTGATACCGATGGAGACAAGCGCAGTGATGCATACGAATGGAATAACCTTCATGAAGGTTTTCATCCGAACTATGTTGAGCCGCAAAAGACTCATGTAGAACTTAAGGCAAGGCTGCGCGAGGGCGCCGAACGAGCAACCATTGCCGGTTTATGCGGTGATGGCTGCCCGGCAGAAACGGTTGAAGAAGTGTTGGGGGTGATTGTGGTTTCGTCGCTTCCGGTTGCCGGAACCGCCGCAGATCTGCGAGATGTGTTCATTAACGCCTATCGGCTTGATGGTCAAGGAGTGTTCTTCTCGGCGATTGGTATTGTTCCGGTTGTTGGTGATACCGCCAAAGGAGTAAAAACCGTACAAAAATTTGTACGTGCAAACCCCGAAAAAGCGGTTGAACTGGCACAACGCACAAGCAAGATCGACAAGTTGGCACTTGGTTTTCGAGCCAGGCTGATTAAGGCAACTTTGCCGGAAGGGTTCGATTTTCGATTTATTTCGGATTCGTTCGTCGTTCAACTGGCAAAGCGTGGCACAAGGTTTAAAACCTTGCAATATGCCATGGAAAAAGCAACGTGGATCACCAATGACGGAAAAGTGTTTAAAGGAGTTGGGTGGCATCGCCAAGCTGAAAACTATTTGATTGGCGTGATTATGGGCAAGGCATTGCCGCATAAGCAAACCACTTTTTCAAAAAAACGGTTCCAGTTTTTAAAAGAAATCGGTGGACGCCGACCCGATTACTTTGATGCGGTTAGCCGTGAAGCAATGGAGATTAAAACCGGACAGGTGAATGTGACAACCGCTCTCAAGCAGATAGAAAAGGATAGATTGCTACTCAAAGAAGGCGAATATGCCACAATGGTGTGGCACTTCTTCCCGAGCGGCAAGCGAGGCAAGCTCGGTACGAGTGCAAAAGACGACGACTCGGCAGCTCTCGGCATACCAAAAGAGGTTGCTGATCGACTGCAGAAATATGGTATTCCGTATCACATTCATCTGCCACCACTGGACGGCTAGTAAAAAAGAGTGAATAAATGTATTGTATACTTGTATATGAGGTAGAGAATGAAATATGAAACTGACAACATGACTGATGAAGAGATATTACAGCTTCATCATGAACAACTCGTGGCAAGCTTTGTTCAACTCAAACCTCAGTTCGAGGCGTGGGCGGGCTGCACGCTGGAGTTTAACGAAGAGTGCTTGGCAAAACTCTGGCACTATTACCGGGCATTGATAGATGGTGAAGTGGAGTTCGATAAAGGAGATTTGACCGTGCCGTATTGGTATAACCCTGAAAGCAAGAGATATAACGATATTTATAGTGTAGATTTCTTGCCAGAACCAGTGATCTACTCAGTTATGGGTTTTGCGTATTACTTCACCGAGATGCTCAGGAGAGCATTCCCTGATGTAAGATGGGAAGTCTTTCGAGAAAAAGGTTATTGGGACGAGGCCAAGATAAACATGCCTTGGCTTGATGGGATTCCGAATCCCATTGCGGTAACCAATCCTGTAATGCAAGTTTTAGTTTGGGGGGGGCAATATGTCAAAAGACCAGAATTCTGCAAGGAAGCTGGTTTCATAGGAGGTTACGAATCTATAATTGAAAGACATAAACAGTAATCCCTTCATCAATTGTAACCACTCCGGGTGTTCATCACCCGGAGTTTTTTTTGGTATACTGACATTGCTTATTTAGAGATAAAACATGTTACGAGATTTCAAGAAAATGACCGATGAAGAGATATTACAGCTTCATCAACAGCAGTGCGAAGCTACGTTGGCACAACTCACCCCTCAGTTCGAGGAGTGGGCAGGGTGCAGGTTAGAGTACAGCGAAGAGTGCTTAGAAAGACTTTCGCAGTATTACATGGCACTGCTCGATGGAGAAGTGGGGTTTGATAAGGGAGACTTGCCGGTGCCGTACTGGTATGATGAAGAAAGAGGGAGGTATAATGGTATTTATATCGTGAATGATCTCCCCGAAGCAGCGTTGTATTCGGTAATGGCGTTTGCCTGGTTTTTTGCAGAGATGCTCAAACGAGCGATTCCGAGTGTGCGGTGGGAAGTATTCCGTGAAGAGGGTTTTTGGGATGAAGCACAGATAGGCATGCCGGTCTTAGAGGGAATCCCGAATCCGATTATGGTCAATAATACGGTGCAGCAGTTTATAACCAAGGGGCATCAGTATATATTACGCCGAAAGTATGGAAAAGATACGGCATTTTTGCCTATATATAAAGGATATATAGAACGGGCGGAAGCTGAATAAAGTCTGCCTCTTTTATCAATTGTAACCACTCCGGGCAGTGACCTGCCCGGAGTTTTTTTGGTATGAAAGCTTTTGTGTTTTTTTAAAATACTACACTTAAGCGCAACTCGCCGCATAAATGTAGTATTTTTAATTTTTAGTTGAATCGAGTTTTAAAATTATGCCAAAAAGAAGTGGTGTTTCTTATTTCTTGAATATGAAAAAACAACTCGTCTTATCGAAAATTACGACCAGTGCGCTCACAGTTATCTTTTGCTTTCTTTTTCCCCCCGCTGTAAAAGCCGATTTTCCCGATACCGGTCTCTCGTGGTACCGCGAAAGCATCCACGCTTTGCAAGACGGTGGCATTCTGCAAGGCACTGCCGATGGCAAGTTTCATCCGCGGAGCAAAGTTACGCGTGCCGAAATGCTGAAGATTGCTATGGAAGCGGCAGAAATCGATCTGCTGCCGAATACTTCGTTTGCGTGTTTTCCTGATGTAGAACCGAATGCTTGGTACAGCACCTACATTTGTACCGCCAAACAACTCGGTTTTGCCAATGGTCATATCGATGGTTTGTTCCGCCCTAATGGCCCGGTAACCGTGCATGAATCAACCGCCTTTATGGCGCGCACGCTCGAATTACCGATCAACACCGAAGGTGAATCGTTTAAAAACTGGTACACGCCGTACGAAGAGTATGCAAGCGATACAGAAGTAATCGCCGCCGAGCGCTATAGAGTAACCGATCATATTCTGCGCGGCAGAGTGGCACAGACCGCCGAGCGATTTTTGAACATTGCCGAACGCGAGCCGATCATCACAACATCGGTAGGCTGCGGCATGAATCCACGGGCGAATTTGTCGCCGATCGTTATCAATGGCAAGCAGCGGCAGTTTATCTACTCGGTGCCGCAAAGTTATGAGCGCAATGTGCCGCACGATGTGATTATTGCGCTTCATGGGCGAACCAACAGTAATGCACGCGTGCAAGGGTATATGGGGCTCGAGGGCAGAAACGGTGGCGGCCGCAATGGCTACATCATCGCTTACCCTGCAGGGTTTAGTGCCGGAAGCAGCAGCTACAGCTGGAGCGGACAAGAGAATATCGATTTTATCGACAGTATTTTACGAACTCTCGCCGATAACTACTGCATTGATAAAAACCGCGTGTTCGTGGTGGGGCATTCGATGGGCGGCTCGTTCGCCAACAGATTAAGCTGCGTGCGGGGCGATGTAGTACGTGCCAAAGCGGTGGTTGGCAGCACACCGTACAACGGTGAATGCAGCGGACCGGTGGCGCAACTGATCTTTCATCATCCGAACGATGCCCCGGTACCGGCACATAATGGAGAAACAGTGTGGCAAAACGCCAAAGCCCGCAATCGTTGCAACGAGAGTGAAGGCAGAGTGAATATCGGTGATTACAGTTGCCGTCAGGCGAATAGCTGCCGCACCGGGAACGAAGTCGATTACTGCCAGAATTATGTCACTTGGGGGAACGATCCGCACAGTTGGCCGAAACAAGCAGGTTCGGCGATTACGGAATATTTCGGTAAGATATGAGTTCTGACGAAATTGAAAGAAGCAGGTAAATATAAGCTACCACACTGCGGTTTTTGAAAAAGACAAAAAACTTTTGCTTATTAAACCCGCAGTCTGCTAGAACATGTACGAAATTGATTTCTAAACGACCGATGACTTCACAAAGAACGATAACCCTCTCGCTTGGCATTTTGCTACTGATCGCACTTGGCGGCAACATTTTTTTGCTGACGCTGCAACAAAACGAAAACGATTTAATTTTTCGAAAGATTCGGGCGCTCGAAAATCAAAATGGATCAGTGACACTGCCCGAAGAAGAGAATGAGGATGGAGATGATACTGACGATCAGCCGATTCGTGAAGTTATCGAGCAACGGGTTGTTGAAGAATCGTCGGTGATCGATACGGTTGAGGCGGTGAGGCCATCGGTGGTGAGTGTGATCGAGCGACGACAGCTGCCACAGTTCCGCAGCCGCAATCGCCTGTTCTACGATCCGTTTTTCGGTCCGTTCATGATGCCAGAAAGGAACGGTGGGCAGCGTGAGCCGGTTGAAGTTGGTGGCGGATCGGGCTTTGTGTATTCGCAAGATGGCTTGATATTAACGAATCGCCATGTCGTAGAGAATAGCGATTCTGAGTTTTCGGTGGTATTTTACAACGGCACAGAGGAGGAAGCGGAAGTGGTGGCAATGGACGATCGACAAGATGTAGCGATTTTGCGGCTGACGACCGACGATGAACAAGTGCTAAATAATCTACAACCGCTCGAACTCGGCAACAGCAACGATATTCAGGTCGGGCAGCGGGTGATTGCGATCGGCAATGCGCTCGCCGAATTTCGCAATACCGTTACCAGCGGTATTATCTCGGGGCTCGACCGCAGCATAATGGCGCGAGGGCACAGTGGCGGCGAAGAGATCCAAAACCTGATCCAAACCGATGCGGCGATTAACCCCGGTAACAGTGGTGGCCCGCTGGTTGGCTTGAACAATAAAGTCGTTGGTATGAATACCGCAGTAGCTGCCGGCGCCGATGGCATTGGCTTTGCAATTCCGGTCAACGATTTGCGAATGATCGCTGAAAGCTATGAAGAATATGGCAGAATCGTTCGTCCATTCATCGGTATTCAATATATTCCGCTCAGTAGTGATATTGCCGAAGAATTAGAGATCGATATTGAAAACGGCGCATACATCTTGCGCAACGATTATTATAGCGACCCGGCAATTGTGCCCAACTCCCCTGCC
>CAZOZW010000026.1:253-1469 GCA_964584385.1 uncultured Candidatus Peribacteria bacterium | reverse complement strand
AAGATATCATTATTGCGATCGATGGCTTTGAGATCACCCAAATGCGCAGCCTGCCCGAAATATTGACCGGTAAAAAACCGGGCGATACAATAACCCTCACCGTACTACGAAACGGTGATGAGCGAGAGATAGACCTTGATCTAGGCGAAATGCAGTAGATCGATCGAAGCACAAATACTTTGTGATGCTCCGAAACGCAAAAAAATCGAAGAGTTCAGAATTATCTTTGAGATTATCGATAAATCGATTATACAAAATATAGAAGCATTGATACACTTCGCATATTATCCTCTCTTTTTACTTATGAAAAAAACACTCATCTTTGGTTGCATTGCGTTAGCGATGACTGTAACCGGCACCGCATCTGCCGAAACAGCCGCCAATAACAAAAGTTCGAGATTCGTCGTACAATGCGAAAAAGCCGGTGATACTACCGAATCTTGCATCGAGCGTGAAAAAGCCGCCCGTAAAACAATGGCAAAAGTGCGCCGCGAAAAACGGATGAAGTTCGTGAAGATGATCATCGATTCAAAAATAGAATGTAACAGCTGGAGCGACAATCGCGAAGAAATACGAATTTGTTTTCGGGCAAAAGTAAAAGCAGGCGTAAAAGAAATGGTGCTAGAAATGCGTGATTATAAGAAAGAGTGCAAACAAGAAGGCAAGATCGGCATTGAGATAAAGCGCTGCTCGCTCGAAAAATACACCGGTATGCAAACCAACACCGAAACTGAAGTTAACATTATTGAAACCACTAATACCGAACCAAATGACACCGATGACTCAGACGAAGAACAGAACGGAGATGACTTGGATGATGAGAACACCGATGACGGTAGTGATGATGATGGTGATGAGGAAGTTGCTGAGGATCCTGACGTAGATTTCGATTTCACCTTTAACGAAGCTGGTGAAATCACCTTCGTTTGGCAAACCGAAAACGTCGATTCTTGCACGGCATCAGCCAGCCCGGCTCATGATGAATGGACTGGTGAAAAATCTGTCACCGGCGGCAATGAGACAATCGACGCAACCAGCGAAGAAACCACCTTTACTCTTACCTGTACCCCAACCGACGAGTTGATCGACCCGGTTGAAGTGAGTGTTGTGGTTGAGGCAACCAAAGGAGAATAAGAGAAATAATTTTCTACAGAATTACGAAAATACTGCATTTAAACGCAAAAATCACGTGTTAATGCGGTATTTTTTGATAATA
>CAZOZW010000026.1:0-176 GCA_964584385.1 uncultured Candidatus Peribacteria bacterium | reverse complement strand
CGCAGAACCAAACAAAAAGCACTCCCTGTCCAGCTGATTTTTTGCAATAAAACATACTCGAATTACCGCCCACGAATTACTGTTTCAGATTTTATCAACGAATTACTGTTTCAGATTTTATCAGTGAAGCTCCCCGACCTGAAGGTCGGGGCTTCCTTTCGTTCCACGCCACGAAC
>CAZOZW010000025.1:1871-25195 GCA_964584385.1 uncultured Candidatus Peribacteria bacterium | reverse complement strand
GATTTTATGCCAGATCTCGTCAAGATCTACCCCTGTTCGGTGGTGCCATTCAGCCAATTGCAAAAGTGGTACGAAAAGGGCGATTACGAGCCATATTCCAACAAGGTATTGTTCGACCTCTTACATAAGATGATCCTTGCTACTCCGCCGTGGGTGCGCATATCCCGTTTGATCCGCGATATTCCCGGCACGGCGATTTTGGGCGGCAATAAAACAACTAACTTGCGCCAACTGATCGAACAGCAAATGGCAAAAAACGGCGAGCGAAGTCGCTGCATCCGCAGTCGCGAAATCCGCGGAAAATCGTACGACCCTGCCGATGCCAAACTGATAACACGAAAATACCAAGCTGCCGGCGGCACCGAGTACTTTCTCAGCTACGAGCTGCCCGATGAATCGCTACTCGCCATGCTGCGATTGCGCATTCCAAGTGGCAACGAGCAGCCGGTGATGCGTTCGCTTAAAAACTCCGCCGTAATCCGCGAACTGCATACCTTTGGTACTATTGCCCCAATTGCTCAAAAATCGCCCAAATCGGTGCAACACATCGGGTTTGGTAAGTTGTTACTGAAAGAGGCCGAAAAACTCGCTACAGAGCATCGTATGCCCAAAATCAGTGTGATTTCGGGCGTGGGGGTGAAAGAGTATTACCGCAAGAACGGGTACGAAGATGACGGAACGTATTTGGCGAAGCACCTGTAATCGGGGAATAAAGAACATCGAACGATGAACAGAAAACAATCTTCAACTAGATTATCCGGCTCGATTTCTTAAAAATGCTCTTCCTGTGGTTTTTGTAGGGGCGTATTGCATACGCCCAATCCAAACGTCTGCTTGAATGCAAATCTCCTAAATCGTTATTGTAGAGACGTTGCACGCAACGTCTCTACCGTCGTTGAATTTCTCTTCAGTCGTGACGTAGAGACGCATTGCAATGCGTCTCTACCGCACGCGAGTCCAGATTTTTCGTTAATTATCCTAAGGAATGTAATTGCCGTTTGCTCAAAAATAATTTTATCGAGATGATGTGTTTGGTCTTTTTTAAAACACGATGCAAAGCAGAGCCGCAACCGTTGAAGAGTATCTGAACGAACTTGAACCAAATCGTCGCCAAGCACTGGAGGCGGTTCGCCAAGTCTTACAAAACAACCTGCCATCCGAAATCGAAGAAACAATGCAATACGGGATGATCGGGTATGTTATACCACTCTCTGTTTACCCGAATGGATACTTAAACGACAAGAAAACGCCGCTGCCATTCGTCCACCTTGCATCGCAAAAAAACCACATGGCGCTGTACATGATGTGTGTGTATTCCAAGCCCGAAATCCGTGACTGGTTTACAACACAATACAAGAAAACCGGTAAAAAACTCGATATGGGCAAAAGCTGTATCCGTTTTAAAAAGCTCGATGATCTGCCGCTGGAAGTGATAGGGGAGACAGTGAAAAAACTCTCGGTTGATGAGTATGTTACGCATTACGAAAAATCGCGGGGAAAGTAGTCAGATAATAAAGATCACGGAACAGGGAATAAGCGTAAGCGGATCTGAGTTCTTACAGTACATTATTGAAAAGTCGTTAGGGGCACAAAATTTTGTGCCCGTGACATTTTCGGGAGTGGATTAATATTCACATGATTTGCTGAAGAGGCGTATTGCATACGCCCAACCTAAACTTAATCTTGAATGCAAATCTCCAAAATCGCGCCAGTAGAGACGTTGCATGCAACGTCTCTGCGACCTTGGAATACCCTTCCCATATTCCGTGTTCTTCAAATGCCGATTTTGATTCTCGCTTTCATCATTGCATCTTTTTTTCGTTTGCCGCACAATGCCCGCGATGAAAACCGAAACACCCGCATTGCAATTCACCAACGTAGAAAAGCGTTACGAAAAACTCACCGCTTTAAACTCTGTTTCGTTCGAGATTAAAAAAGGCGAATTCTTCGCGCTGCTCGGGCAAAACGGTGCCGGTAAGACTACGCTTATTAGCTGCCTATGCGGCATGGCAACCCGTACCGGCGGCAGCATATTTGTAAACGGCGAAGACCCAGAGCAAAACCCGGTTTACACAAAGAATGCGATCGGCGTGGTGCAGCAAGAGGTTACCTTCGACCCGTTTTTTACGCCACTGGAACTATTGCGAATGCGGCGTGGGTTGTTCGGCAAATCGCCGAATGACGAATATGTGCATTGGCTCCTTGAAAAGCTCTCCCTGCTCGATAAAAAAGACGCGCGCAGTCGACAGCTTTCGGGTGGGATGCGTCGCCGCTTGATGATTGCACAAGCTTTGGTGCACGAACCAGAAATATTGATTTTAGATGAGCCGACCGCCGGTGTCGATGTCGAGCTCCGTCAAAGCCTGTGGGCGTTTATGCAAGAATTACGCCAAGAAAAGGGAATCACCATTTTACTCACCACGCATTACCTCGAAGAAGCCGAAGCACTTGCCGACCGTATCGCCATTTTGCACAAAGGCGAAATCGTGATCTGCGAAGAAAAAAAGCAGCTGTTAAAACGTAAAAAACGCGTGCTCGAGCTCGAGAACAAGCACGGCGAGATCAGCTCGTTACAGCTTGAGCCGAATGAAAACATTCTCGAAACGATCCAAAAATCTTCTTGCGCAAAAGACCTCACCGATATTCGCATCCGTGAACCGAAACTCGAAGATGTTTTTCTCGAAATCACAAAGTCATGAACCTTACCCGCTTGTACGCCCTAACGCACAAAGAAACACACCGCTTTTTAAAAGTTTGGATTCAAACCGTGATGAGCCCGATGATCATCGCGGTACTGTATTTTGCGGTGTTCGGTGCGGCGCTTTCTTCACGTATCGATCAATTTTCGGGCGTGCCGTATCTTGCGTTTATCGTGCCGGGTTTGGCATTGCTCCAGTCAACGAATAATGCTTTTCAGAATGCGAGCTCATCGCTGATCATCGCCAAGTATCAAGGAACCATCGTCGATATGCTCGTGGCACCGCTTTCGGCATTTGAAAAAACACTCGGTTACTTTTTGGGTGGCTTGATCCGCGGTATGATGGTTGCCATCCTTATCTTTATCGTGGCGGCATTTTTCGTTCCCGATTTTTGGCCGCAACATCCGTGGCTCTTACTCTTCATCTTGTTGCTGACCAACGGCGTATTCTCTTGCCTTGGCACACTTATCGGCATCTGGGGGAAAACCTTCGACCAGATCTCCGGCTTTTCAACATTCATCATTACCCCGATGGGTTTTTTGGGCGGCATCTTCTATTCGGTCGAAATCTTACCGCCGCTCGCCTACAAGCTTTCGCTCTTGAACCCGTTTTTCTATTTTGTCGATGGCGCGCGCTGGGCATTCTTTGGTGTCAGCGACGTGTCGCCGGTGCTCTCGTTCTCGCTCGTTACTATGTTTTTTGTAGTGATGTTTGCCCTTTGCTATTTAGCATTTCGCGTTGAATGGCGGATGAAATCGTAAGCTTTGTGCTATACTCCGAACATCTTTTCGCCTTATGCCAGCCGAGCCTCTGATCTACAGTCTTATCGCGTTTATCGGTGGTCTTATCGCCGTGCCGATCGGCGGTAGTTTTCTCTTCATAATTTCCGCATTCTTGTTTATGGGCTTAAGCGGGCTTGAGGCGGTGTTTTTGGGCAGGCTGATCATCTTTTTTACAATGGGCGCATCGAGTGCTTGGTTTTTTGTAAAATCAAAGTTCGATGTTCTTGATTTGATTTGGTTTATTCTCGCTCAACTCGGTGGCATGTTAGTGGGCGCATATTTGGCAACCCAGATCAATGCCGATGTCTTTACTGTCATCGTACCGTGGATATTGCTGATCGGTGCGATTTTTATGCTGTTCGACTTTAAAATACAAGACTCCGGCAAACATCGATTGATATTGCGTTTTTTGCCGTTGATCAGCTTTTGCCTTGGAGTCTATGGCGGATTAGGCGGCGGTGGCAATGGTAAGATAATTGTTCTTTTGCTCGCATTAGCATTGGGCTGGGGGATTCAACGGGCGATTGTGAATACGAGATTGATCGAGCTGCTAGCGAATGCGGTAGCGCTTGCCGGGTACTTGTACTTCGGAACCCAGCTCACCGGATACGAATTACCGGTAATCATCGGCGCGGTGTTAGGTGGCCTGCTTGGTGCGCATATCACTCTAAAAAGTAAGCCAGAATGGATTAAATATGGGTTTGCCGTATTGGTGTTGATGAGTGCGATCAAGGTGACGTTCTTTTAGGTAAGATGTTTTAAATAAAGAAATGAGAACGAGAATCATTTCCATACATTGACAAATATAAATAATAATATATAATAAATATTGTTTCTTTTTTAAAACACACACATGAACGATAATCCTGTTGCAGCTATATTTGTGGTCGAATCAAGTAACAAGGGGGTGAGGGAGCATGTAGAAAAAACAATTGACGCACGAGCAGACACGGTTGCCATTGAGAACCAAATAGCCAGCATTAGGAAACAGGGGGGCGAAATAGTACGCTGTGTTATTAACGATGGTGGAGATGAAATTGATACATCAGCACCGCCTGAGGAATTAGCCGGCCAGGTCAAAGATGCAATCAGAGACATTATAGATGCTGGATCTGCAGATGATAGCATCTTGGGTATGGCGGCATGATAATTGCTCGCCTATAAATAGATAATCTTTTGTTCCGGCGACTATGTTCTCATGAACTTATATAAGGTGAAACGTTTCTCAAAAATATCATCTTATTTTTCACTTCGATAGACCCCGGGTCTAAAGCCCGGGGCGAAAAATTCACATTTTCTTTCATTTGTGTCTTTCGAAATGCATTCTTAAAAGATGTGGACTGTGATTTGTCATCCCATGTTGGGCATTGGCTAAGGGGTAGGTATAATTAGGAGCTGCGGAAATCAGCTGCTCCACGAGTGATTTCATTGTTTCAACTGCGCTTCGGATTGCGAGCAGGTGTAAGTGTCCTCCCACACGCCCGCACTGCGAACGATCTCACCGCTTCAACAAAAAAATCCCCGCATTTCGCGGGGATTTTTTTGTAGATAATTCAGTTGAGCCTATTTCTTCTCGTCTTTTTCATCATCTTTTTTCTCTTCTTCCTTTTCTTCGTCGACCACTTCGGCATCTACCACGCCGTCATCTTTCTTTTCGCCTTCTGCCGAATCTTCGCCTTTACTCGCTTCACCTTCTTTGGCGGCGGCTTCGTACATGGCGGCACCAGCGTTTTGCAGGTGTTCCATCAACTTTTTCGAGGCTTCTTCGTATTCTTCGGTTTCGGCTTCTTCTTTTTCGAGTACTTTTTTCGCTTCCTCGACAGCGGTTTTCACCTCTTCGATCAGCTTCTCATCAATCTTATCTTTGGCTTCGTCTGCCAGTTTTTCACCCTGAAAGATTTCGGCATCGAGCTTGTTCTTCGCTTCGATCTTCGCTTTTGCCTTTTTGTCTTCTTCGGCGTGGGCTTCGGCATCTTTACGCATCTTTTCGATCTCATCTTCCGATAATCCCGAACTGCCCTTAATCGTAATGTGCTGTTCTTTGCCGGTGGCGCTGTCTTTGGCATTTACTTTTAAAATACCGTTGGCATCTAAATCAAACGTGACCTCGATTTGAGGCATGCCGCGTGGTGCCGGGGGTATACCATCTAAGATAAAACGCCCGAGTGATTTGTTATCGGCTGCCATTTCGCGTTCGCCTTGTACCACGTGTACTTCTACCGATGGTTGGTTATCGGCGGCGGTCGAGAATACCTGCGATTTACTCGTCGGAATCGTTGTATTGCGTTCGATTACTTTTGTAGCCACACCACCCAGTGTTTCAATGCCGAGCGAAAGGGGAGTTACGTCGAGCAAAACCACATCTTTTACATCGCCTTGCAATACGCCACCCTGAATTGCGGCACCGATCGCTACCACTTCATCGGGGTTGATACCTTTATGCGGATCCTTACCGAAAAATTCTTTTACGGTTTGTTGCACGGCGGGCATGCGGGTCATACCACCCACCAAGATCACCTCGTCGATATCTTTAGCGCTCAGTTTCGCATCCTGCAATGCTTTTTTACATGGTTCGAGCGTGCGCTTGACTAAATCATTCGTTAATGATTCGAGCTTGGCACGACTGATCTTGGTGACCAAGTGTTTTGGCCCGGTGTCGGTTGCGGTGATAAACGGTAGATTGATCTCGGTTTCGCTGGTTGACGAAAGCTCTATTTTGGCTTTTTCGGCAGCTTCTTTAATCCGTTGAATCGCCATAATATCGCCGCTTAGATCAACACCTTCTTGCTTGTTGAATTCTTCGATCAAATAGTCGATCACCACTTGGTCGAAGTCATCGCCACCCAAATGCGTATCGCCATTGGTCGAAACCACTTCGAACACGCCGTCTCCCAAATCTAAAACAGAGATATCGAATGTTCCACCACCAAGGTCGAACACTGCCACTTTTTCGCTTTTATCTTTCTTATCCAAGCCATAGGCAAGGGCAGCGGCAGTTGGTTCGTTGATAATGCGCTCTACCTCTAATCCGGCGATTTTACCGGCATCTTTTGTAGCTTGGCGTTGCGAGTCGTTAAAATACGCCGGAACGGTGATGACCGCTTTGGTGACTTTGTCGCCCAAAAAAGCCTCGGCATCGGCTTTGAGTTTTTGGAGAACGATCGCCGAAATCTCTTCGGGGCGAATCTCTTTGTCTTCGAATACGATGTAGGCGTCGCCATCTTTCCCGCTTTTTACTGTAAATGGCAGTTTTTCGGCCTCTTTTTTGATCTCGTCATATTTATGACCGATAAAACGTTTTGCCGAATAGATAGTATTTTTTGGGTTGGTGACCGCTTGGCGTTTGGCAGGTACTCCCACCAAACGTTCGCCGTCTTTTCCGGCAACGATCGACGGTGTGGTGCGCGCACCTTCGGCATTGGGAATCACGGTTGGTTCGCCACCTTCCATCACCGCAACGCAGCTGTTGGTCGTACCAAGGTCGATCCCGATTATTTTAGACATACAATAGTGAAACAGAAAAGGGTATTGTCATTTTTAGCACTCTCAATTATAGAGTGCTAAATTTATGCTGTCAAACGATTTTATCTTACGTCTCTAAAATGAGAATCATGGTTGTTTGCCCTGTGCTCATTTGTGAGTCGGTCCGTCTCGAAAACCGCCAGTGAACTGGGCGGTTAACGAGACTGGTTACTGCAACTCATTGCTTGCGATGCTTTACCTTTCTAGACCACGGTCTTAGCTGGTTCAAGTCTTTTTGAATAAAACCCGCGAACAGATAATCACTCTCGGTTCGTAATAACAAAGCAGGTGGATTGAGCACTTTGAATCAGTGTCGTAAAAAGAGGATCGACGATATGAGGTGTTCAAGCCTACCGCTTCGCCATCTTCAATATCAATCGGCAGCTGCTGACGCAAACGTGTTTGGCGGAAAAGACTTGAGCGTGCTGCGGTGCACGGTGTTCTTTGAATAATGTCTTTAGCGGATTGATTCGTTTGAAAGCGTTTAGGTGTCACTCCGGGCTCGACCCGGAGCCTATAAACGTCATTTCGTAGCTTGTGTTTTGATCACCTTGCTCTGTTGATTGAGATTCTCGTGCTATATAAAATAGGAGATTAAGGCGTGAGTCTACGCTATAGTCTACTGGATTTTATCGGCTTCGTTTCGTCTCGCAAACCGCCAGTGAACTGGGCGGTTAACGAGACTGATTACACCAATTCCTAATATAATTCCGACTATCGTCATCTCAAACCCTCTTAATCCCCCTTTTCAGTGGGAAAACATCGCGTCAGTTTTATATTTGTAATTGGCATAAGCATGAGACACCTTTCATGACAGTTTGCTTTGCAAAATCTGATTCACCATTTGCGGATTCGCCTGTCCGCGGCTTTTTTTCATCACTTGCCCAACCAGTGCGCCCATTGCCTTGCCCTTGCCGTTTTTAATGTCTTCAACCACTTGCGAGTTTTCGGCGAGTACTTCGTCGCAATATTGCTCGATTACGCCGGTATCGCTTACTTGCTCTAGGCCTTTTTCTTTTACAAGTTCTTCCACATCGGTGCCGGTTTCTAAAAGTTCCGAGAAAATCTCTTTCGCGATCTTGCCTGAAATAGTGCCTTTATCGATCAGTTCGACCATTTTTCCCAAGTTTTCTGCCGTAAGCTTGCAATCATTAATCGTTGTGCCACTTTCGTTCAAAGCTGCCGCTAGATCACCAACAATCCAATTGGCGGTTTTCTTCGGCGAGTTGCTTACCTTAGCCGCGCGCTCAAAGTAGGCAGATGTGTCGGCATCGCTCGCTAAAATCTCCGCCGGTTCCCAGGCGATGCCAAAATCGTTCACAAAGCGCTCAACCTTGGCAGCTGGTAGCTCTGGCAATTCGCTTTTGGTTTGCTCAACCCCCTCTTCGGTAAAGGTTACGGGTGGTAAGTCTGGTTCGGGAAAATACCGGTAGTCGGCGGCTTCTTCTTTGCTGCGTTGGCTTACCGAAATGTCTTTTTCTACATCGTAGCCGCGGGTTTCTTGCACAATCTGTTCGCCGTTTTCGAGTAGTTGCTTTTGGCGCTTTACTTCGGCGCGTACCGCCTTTTCAATATTGCCGAAGCTGTTCATGTTCTTCAGCTCGGTTTTGGTGCCGAATTCTTCTTGCCCTTTTGGTCTGAGCGAGATGTTCACATCGCATCGCATCATGCCTTTTTCCATGTCGGCGTGGCTGCTGCCAACGGTGCGCAAGATTTTTTGCAGTTCTTTTAAAAATGCCGAAATCTCTTCGGGGCTTCTAAAGTCGGCCTCGGTCACCATTTCCATCAACGGGCTGCCGGCACGGTTGAGGTCAACAAAACTCATGCCGCCTTCGTGAATCAGCTTGCCGGCATCGTTCTCTAAATGCAGGCGATTCATGCGGATCGATTTTTTCTCGCTGCCGACAAAAAACTCAACACTGCCAGTTTGCGAAACCGGCTCATCGAACTGGGATATTTGATACCCGGCCGGGAGATCGGGGTAGAAATAGCTTTTGCGGTCGAATTTTGAAAACGACGGAATTTGGCAATTTAACGCGAGTGCTGTTTTTACGCCCAAGATAACCGCCTCGGAATTGATTACCGGAAGCGTACCCGGAAACCCCGCACACACCGGGCAGATCAGCGTATTCGGCTCGGCACCAAAGGTGTCGTTACTGCAATTGCAGAACATTTTCGTCTTCGTTTTTATGCGAGCATGAATCTCGAGCCCGGCGACCATTTCCCATTCCATCTTGTATTGTAAATAGCTACCGCCAGTATGCCATTTTTTAGTGGCATTGTTCAAACGGTAGAATTAGTTTTTGGGTTTTGGTTTTTTTAACACCAACCAAATTAGTGCAATCGGCGACAAGATAAGCAAGAAGATGGCAAATATTAATGAAAAGAATAGTACCGGCTGTTTTTTATTTTCGATATATGGTCCATTTTGATCTGCACTTGAGCCATCACAATTGTTATCGATATAATCATAAGGAACTTCGGCGGCACGTGGAGTGAGATTTCTTCCATACATTTTTGCAACTTGGCTTGAGTCAAAGATTTGCCCTAAATCAGTTACACTTAGGTTTTTGTTTAAAGTGGCACAATACTGACCTTCTTCTAAAATCGGGCAATCGCAAATCTGCATTTCGTAACCCTTTATCTCATTTGTGTTATCGCATCTGGTTTCTAATTCAGGATTATTAGAAGCGTAAAACCCATCGCCATCGGCGTCGAGCAAATCGCACTCCTGCTTTTCTTCTACTAAAGAACCGGGGGTCGGCGGTAGTTCAGGCAAGCTTTCAACCATACCTGACGGTAGGCTTAGCTCTTGTGGCTCGGGTTGAGGATCAGCGACAAGCGCCAAAGTCGACATTGGCGAGAGGGGAATCAGTAATGCGAATGCGACGAGGAGTTTTGCAGTTTTTTTCATTTTTTGTTTAGTAATCATATAAGTATACCAGAAAGGCGGGTTTTTCTCAATCAGCAGTTCTAGAATGAAAAAACCGCCCCAATGCATTGGGGCGGTTTTTCTTGTACCTTTTTCTTTTTTATTCCATGTCCAGCGGAATATCAATCTTCTTCAGTTCGGTTCGGCGGCGCATCATGTGCCACACAACCGAAGTAAATAGAACAAGCACTACTGCGGCGATCAATCCCCATACCACAATGCTGATCGAGGGGGCGGGTTCTGCGGCAGGATGTTGAGCGACATAAAGCTCAGCATTTTCTAAATCCAACGGATCGGAGTTTATAATCTCAGCGTCAATCTCAACTGCTTCAGATGCCGCATCGCTTGCTACTATTTCATCTTCTGCAATCATCACTTCGGGCTCGTTGCTTGCGGTAGCTTCGCCTTCGGGCATTGTTGCTTCTTCGCTCGCAATTGAATCGATTATTTCTTCTTCATCAGCCATTTGCGGTTCAAGCCCGGTTTCTTGAGCTTGTTCTGCATCTGTAATCTCAATCTCTTGGGCGAGAATTGCGTCTAAGTCGAGTTCATCGCTTTCTTCTGCAAACGAATCAATCGCTTCGGTGCCTTCTTCAAGCGGGCTCTCGCTGTGTTGTATAACTATTCCGGCATTTTGGTCGGTTGCGGTTATTACCTGTTTCTCGGCAAATGCCGTGGTGGTAAGCAGTAAGCTGAGCAGAAAGGCGGATGCGTATGAGGCGGCTGTTGTTTTCATGTGTTTGTAGAAGAAAGGAGTAGGGAGGATGCTCTACCAGCGGCGGCGTGCGCGCATGAGTAATGCAGCACCACCCGAAAAGGCTAAAACGGGGAGTAATGGCAAGCCGGTATCTGGCTGAGCAGGTGCGGCACCATGCATGGTTTCTGCGGTGGCGATACGGGCGAGGTCGGCGGGGTCTGTTGCTACCTGCGATATCGCAGCATCGTAATCAACCTGATCGGTAATAATGGTGTCGTCTGCGGTTTCGTCGTAGAACGGATCGGCATCGATCGGGTCACCGCCCATGCCAAACGAATCATCGTAGAAATCGCTCATTGGATCTTCGAATGGCGCTGGTGCGGGGGCAGGCGTAGGAGCTGGTTGAATAACAGGTTCATCGGTGTTACCCATTGGTGGCGGTGGCGCTGGAGGTGTTCCCACATCGCCCATTCCGTCATCCATCTCATCGTCTTCGATCATCTCATCGAAAGGATTTTCGAGTGAATCATCTGAATCATCTTCGAAATCGAAATCTTCGGCTTCGTCGATCATGCCGCCCATCAAGTCTTCATCGGCAGAGTCGTCCATTGGTACTCCTTCGCCGAAGAAATCATCTTCTACCGGTTCTGCCTCATCCATGACGTCTTCTGGCGGGGGCAGTAGGGCGCCGTCATCTGCAAAGTCGATGTCTTCGGCTTCGTCTGAGAATTCACCGGTGTCGTCTTCATCGGCGGTGATGATTTGCGCTGACATATCGGTATTACTGAGAAACGCCGAGTAGTCGGTCGAATCACTGTTCCCGAATATAAACGGGGTTGCGCCGACGAGAATCAGAAAAACTCCGATGCTCGCCATTGCCATTGCCAACTTGCGGTTGGCGCGGTCGGCATTTGCCTTGTTTGCGGGCTGTTTGAGGCCGTCCGACGCCTGTTCCGTGTCTTTCACGGTTGTCCATTGCTGGTTCATGGGTGTTTGTGTAAAAAGAAAAAAGGTTTACAAAAAAGGTTAGGTTCTGCGTT
The DNA here is from genome assembly GCA_964584385.1 of uncultured Candidatus Peribacteria bacterium. Classification (GTDB taxonomy): domain Bacteria; phylum Patescibacteriota; class Gracilibacteria; order CAIRYL01; genus CAZOZW01. The sequence continues at coordinate 13,523 of CAZOZW010000025.1, read as the reverse complement.
TAAGTGAATACACGATCGATGCTCCGCCCATACACATCAATACAAAGAATAAGATGTGTGCGGGGCCGGTATCGGGTGTTTCATCCGGAGCCGTTGGCTCCGGTTCTTCGGGTTCATTCAGTTCTTCGGGTTCGTCTGTTGGCTGTTCGGGGTTTTGCGGGTCGCCCTCAAACGGATGGCTCTCAGACCCTAGTTGCCCAACCACCACCGAAACCTCTTCTGAATTGGGGCTTTCGTTGCCTTCGAAATCGTAAGCGGTTATCGAAAAGTAATATTGCTCACCGCGTGGTAAGTCGGGAAACAACGCAAAATTGGTGTGGCCCACGTCGCGGCGGCGCAAATAGTTGTACCCGCCCTGTTGGCTATAGTACAAGTAGTAGCCTTCTACCGGCGGTTTTTCGCCGATCGGCCAGATCAACCGCACGTTGCCCTGCTCGTCGGTTTGAATCCGCAAGCCTTCGGGGGCAGGTAGTCGTACACCATTTCCATCTCCGCCGATTCCGCCCATCATTCCTCCGGCGCCAAAAATAAGTGGCTTCGGTTCGTTCTTGAGCATATTCTCCGCCATCCCATTATTTACATAGATCACCACCGTATCGCCGACTTCACTGTTTTGAAAGTTCATAAACTCAAGCATCGCATTCGGCGCGATCGGTGTGATCCGAAATGTGGCAAGGGTCAATTCTTCATCGGTTCGTGCTTGTCCGATCATTCCCATGCCGATTACCGCAGTGCCTTCGTTCTGATCGATCTCATCTTCGCCGGGAGCGGTCATATCAAAATCTGAATAGTTGGTATCTATTCGCACCACATCGAGCATGAGCGGATCGTATTTTAGTTTTGCTTTTGCCGAGCTGATCGGTTCACGATTCGGATTATCAACCACGAGATCGATGCTCATCGGTTCGTTGAACGAAAAGTTTTCGAGCGTAAATTCATCCGGGCTTTCACCGATATCTTTTGGGTCACAATCTTGAATAAGGCTGTCTTCGCAATTTATGCGAAACGAATATTGCAGATGCTCAGGTTCGTCGAGGGCGTAGGCGCTCGGCACGATTGCCAGTGTAAGGGCACCGAAAAAGAGAGATAATAGCTTTCTCATGATGTGGGAAAATAACGAAGGGCTGGCACCGAAGGCGCCTGTAAAATATTGCGGTACTGATCTTCTGCAATCTGTTCGAGCACAACCGTATGCGGGTTTGCTCCCGAGACATCGAAAAAATCAAACATAGTAGAGTCGTTTTGGTGTTTTATAAAATGCATATCGGCGATTACCATCTGTTCCAGTTTCGTTTTCGTCGGGTCGGTCGCCGAAAGCCCAATCTTCACAAGGCCGCTTTCAGAATCAAAATCGCGCTCACCCGGTGCTGCCAGGTCGAACGGCGAATCTTCGGCAAACTCGATGGTATCACCATGTAATATTTCAGGATTATAAGCGATAAAGCTGCGTGCCGAGGTGATCTCTTTTAATTCCGGGTTTTTAAGGATCAGTTGCAGATGAAGAGTCGTTTCGGTTTCGTCTTCTATCATCAATTCGTAATTTGCGGTTTTGGCTGCTTCTTGTTCAGCACGAACGGTGCGTTCGGTCTTAATCTTCTCGACCAAATTTATACCCCCCGGGGGTATATTGCCAGAATCGTCAACCGGGCTGATCGCAGAGGCGTGTTCGTTCGGTTGCTCCATTATTTCTGAGGTTGGTGTTTCGACCTCCAAAGCAGTATTCGAGCTCTCTTGTTCTCCACTGCAAGCAGCGAACAACAACGCACTGCCGATGATGAATAAAAAGTATTTCATTATGCGGTCATCAATAATCTGTCTTCTGCATCCATCTTGTGGCCGATCGGCGGCGGCGGCGTAGGAGTGTTGTTGGGGTCGGGTTCGTCGTCGGGGGGTTCGTTCGTTGGCGGCGGTGGGGTTACGGTTCTGCCGCCATTGCCAGTGCCACTATTACCATTGCTTTCATCATCTTCATCATCATCTTCATCGTCGTCTTCACCGCCGGCAACATTCGGTTGCCCGGTATCGCGGCTTACCACTGTGTTGTATTGCTGAGCGAAGATCGAAAAATCAACGAAGTCGATAAAGCCGCTGTTGTCGAAATCGGCCTGCGGTAAGCGTGAACTCGGTTGCTGATACACGGTGGCGAAGATCGAAAAGTCTAAAAAGTCTACTCTGCCATCGCCGTTAAAGTCGGCGTTGGTGCTTTCTTCCCATATCTCCAGAATTGCGCTTGCGGCACCGGTGGTTTGCTGCCCCGATGACTGCTCGCCCATACCTTCGCTTATCGTACCGGTCGCGGTGATCGTATTAATCGCCATGCCGGTGGCAATGGGGGTGAACTCGGCTGCAAAACGGTAGGTCGCTCCGGGTGCGAACGAGGGCACCAGGCAGCGGATCTCGGTTTCGTCGTACTGACAGGTCAAACTTCCACTTGGGTACACATTATCGAGCCGTAAGTTCGATTCGGGGTAGTCGTCGATCAGATTCACATTCGTGATATATTGCCCTTTGGTGCGATTGGTGACGCTCATCTCATAGCGGATCGGCTTTTCAACAACTGCTTCGGCTTTTGCCGGATCTTTGCGGATGATGAACGGATTGCCGGCATCGACGATCGATACATTTGCGCTTGAGGCAATACTTTTGCCTGTTGATTCGGTGGCAGAAACGGTGTTGGTGGCAAAGCCCGATCCGACCGCTTTGAACTTGGCATCAAAATCGAATTGGGTTTCGGGGGCAAGGCTGTCGATCGTACATTTAATCTCGCTGCGGTCGTTCTCGCACGAGAATCCTGCCGAAGTGTTTACACTCATCGGTTCGAGCATATCTTCGGGAAAATCATCTAAGATCTGAATATCGGTATATGTCTCGTTTTGACTATGATTATTGATTTTTACGTTAAACGTAACCGTTTCGCCCATTTGGATGATTTCTTTATTCGTGGTTTTAGTGATGACAAACGGATTCGGTTCGTAGTTGCGATAGGCGGGGAATGTCTTGATATTCGTGCCGAGCCGCAATTTTTTGCCGGTGTAGTCATTAACATCATCAACCCGTAAAATATAGGTTGTGCCAATTGTTTGCACCGCGGTAGAAAGCAGCACCGTGCGACCGTTTTTAATCAATTGAGCGCCTTTTACCGCTAATTGTTGGTCGCTGCCTTTTTTGGTGATGACAAACTGCGAGCCATCGGTTTTAAGCGTTGAAAACTGTAGGTCTTTGGTAAACACCACTTCAACCGAGTTCGGGCTTAACGGAATCGCACTCTCGATCTTAAAGAACATCGCATCATCTTGTTCGGTCGGCACCTTAAAATCGACCTGGTTATCGGTTGGTTGTACGTGACGCAAGCCCAGTTGGTCGGCGTCGGCAATCAATGTGTAGCGATCACCCGGATTCATGAAATTCGTCGTAAAGGTGATTACCCTGCCATCGGAGCGAATATCCATATCGCGGATCGGTAATTCGGTACCCAAATCGTCGAACAGTACGAATGTAAAGGCATCTTTTCTGATTCGACTCGGATCGAGCGAAGAGGAGAAATACGCCTCGACCTGATTTTTTGAAGTAGCGGTGACCGCAACCAAATATGGCAGATCTTGCATGGCAAACGGCAATACGCCATCGGTTATGTACACCGGGATCTCGGCTTCGGTTTTGCGCCCGTCTGCATCGGTGGCAACGGCTTTAATAAAATACGGATTCTGGCTTGCCGGTACATTCTCACGCACCGTTAAGCCCGAAACGTAAAACCATTTGCTGCGTCCGCCTTCATTGGTCATCGGCTCCATGCATACTATCGCTTCGGTCGATACGCACGTGGGTTCTGCGTCGGGGGTGTTTTGAATCGTTTCGGTGCTGCCACTGTTGTTATTCCCGCTGTCGGGGAAACCATTCCCGATCTGATCGGGCGTTTGCGCGATTGCTTTTGGTAATAAATCTCGAATCAGCTCAAGTGGTGCGAACGCCGCCGGATTCGGTGCCGGAGGCAAGTTCTCGGGATCTTCATCGGTCGATTGACTTGGCGGTACCGCCGGTGCAACCTCAGACTCATTGCCCGAACCGACATAGCGCAGAATCGTGCCCAAATTCAGCGAAACATGAGTGATTTCGGCATCGCCTTCTTCTACCAGAATGTACATCGTGCCGGTTGTTTCTTGATCGTTCAAAAAGGCGCGCGGGTTTGAATAGGCTTTATCACTCGGAATCTCTGGTCCATCGCCCGAGCTTTCGGGGGTTGCTACGTAAAAGCGGGCATCGGCTTGGGTTACGCTTCCTTCTTTGTCGGTTGCCGAAACGGTGATGTTGCGAAAACCGGGGATCACGCTGCGCGGAATCGTCATCGGTTTTGTTGAATACCACGCTCCCGCTCCTTCGACCTGGCCTTTATCCATTGCCATCGGCGGTAAGCCGATTGGTGAAAGATTCGCCACCACACTCACAATATCGGTATGACCATTGGGGTCGGTGGCACGAGCGAAGATTTGAAACTCGCTTTTACCATCATTTATAATCGTACTTTTCGGAGAGATAAAAATCTCATCTTCATCAATATGCGGCGCGTTGCCGGCATCGCGGTTTATTTGCACGGTTATGGTGGTGCGGGCCTCGCCGCCTTCGCGATCGATAACCGTGAGCGGTAATTCATAAGTGCCTTCGGGGGCGGTTGCCGGTATTTTGTATTTTTCACTTTTGTACCAAATAACATTGCCGAACACTGTTTTGGCGTGCGCTTTCGGAATCAACCAATTAAGTGGATTGAACAACGAAGTCGTGTTCGTCTCGCAATCGCGGATCTCGGGATTCGGCTTGTCGTCGGTGCCGACACAGGTCGAATCGGCCTTTTTCTGATACTCACGGGTTTGTTTGCCATCGACACAAAAGCCCCATTGTGCCGGTTCCCAGTCGTTTCTGGTGCAAATGCCGCCCACACAGGCACGTTGATCGATCGGTTTTACGCCGCTGGTCTCAATACAATCTAAGCCGGGGTTTAGCTCCACGGTGCGGGTTTGTACCAAGTTAATACACGCGCTCCATTCACCCACCACATAATCACTGCGTTCGCATTGGCGGTCTTCTTCTAGTTCGGGAATCGCGTTTAACACAATAATCCCCAAATCTATCTGCGAGGCATCGAGTACGACTCGTGCCACATTGCCGCCGCCGTCTTCATCGGTTACTTCGGCATGAAACTCTATCTCCGTCTCGCTGCCCGGTGCTACTAATGCCGGTGTTGCCCCGGTATCGGTGATTACCGGATCGATGCCACTGAAAAGATCCCTCGTTACTTGGAGTGTTACAGTGCCAAAGCCTTTGCGACCGGTTTTGTTCTCAACGGTGATCGGTATTTCGGTTACTTCGGTCGAGGTCGGCACCGAAGACGGCACGGTGACTTCGAGCTTGTACCACGCTTTATCATCAACAAATTCATGCAATTCCATGTCTCTTGCCGCCGGGCCATCTATCGCTCGCAAATCGGCAACCACTTTATCGATATCACTCACACCGCGCGGGTCTTGAATACGTACCCAAAGGGTGGTTGGGTAGTTTCCATCATTCGTTACTTTAAACGGGCTGGCGTACGACTCTTCTGAAAGTACTTGTGGTTTTAGGCGTTCTTCGCGTTCGGGGTCTACCACCAGTATTGCATTCGGGATGCGGCTTTCAACGCCGTTCGGTGCCACTAAGATTAAATCATAATTATCTTCTGCAATATCGGCGGGGATGATTGCCGTTGCCTTGGTTTCGCTTTCAATGGTTGTTTCAAGGGTTTTGAGTTTCAGCCGTACAATCGCATCCTCGGGAATATGCACACCGGTAATCGTAATCTCGGTCTCGCTGCCGGCATCTACCACCGCCGGGCTTACCGTAGCGGCACGCATCTGCCCTGAAGCAAAGCCTAAAAAGCCGCGGCCTGCCGGAATCCCAATTACTTCACCGAACACACTCTTCATCTTCGTCGGGTCGGCGAGCACGAAATACGAAACATTTTCTTGTTGGAGTTCGGTTTCTAAAATCACCGAATTTTCTTGCTTTTGCACCGAAACCACTGTTAATTGTCGTGGGCTTTCGCCGCTGTCGCGGGTCCAAATCTCAAAGTCGAGCGGCGAGTAATCTGCCTCCTCTACCTCTTCTGAAAAAGTGATTTGTACACGGTCGGGGGCGGTTGCCTCGGCCGATTGCATCACAAAATCCCAGGGAGTGAAAAAGCTGCCCTGGCCGGCAAAACTTCCTAAGTTTCCATACGTGCTTAATGGGTAGTTATCTGGTCCGTTTTCGCGAAGTACCCCTGGGGTAACGTTGAGTCGATAAATGCGACCGGCAACGGTTGGCACGCCTTGTAGGGTTACCGTTCGGTGGTCGGCTGAAAGGTCGAAAAAGGTAGTACCGGTTACCAGGTTTGTCGTTCGACCGTCTTCAGCTACCGTAAAGGCACTGCTGGTAATCGAGCTTCCGAGTAGTGGTTTATCGAAAGTAATATGTACCAAGTCGTCTTTCTCGGCCTCGATATCGGTGATCATCGGTCCGTCGTTCGGGGCGTTGAACGGCGTAAGCGCCACAACATTGAGCGATAGTAATTCTTGCGATTGGCTCGTTAGATCGTGAATACTACTGCTGTTATTAATCGTTAGCCAAGTGCTACCCGCCATGCTCGTTTGCGAACCGGTAGTGATCAATATACTGTTTGCTCCTTGCTGCACCACATCGAACACGGTTAAGCCATCGATCATAAAATCGGTCTTTTCGATCGATTGCTCGTTGATCGGCTCGGTAAAGGTAACGAGTACCGTGTTTTCTGAGGTTGCCTCTACGCTCTCAACCCGAAAACGATTCACCGGGTATTGCGCCGGAAAGCCGCTGAAAAAGCCATAATTATGTTCAGACGACAGCGTACCGGCAACGTTGCCGAAAATGTTTTCTTGTAGGCGGACTTCGTACAACCGGTCGGGCAACATCGACGAAAGATTGCGCAAAATAATACTCTTGCCAACGATCTCAAGCTGTGAACTACTGTTTTTTAAACTTGGTGAAAAGGCGATATCATTTAACTCTGCGGTAACGATATCATCGGTAAAGTTAAGCCGAATACTGGTTGAAGAGAGTGGAATCGCATCGATCAAACGTAATGAGCTAAAGCTGTTGACCGCAATCGATCCGTCGGCAGTATTGGCCACCTGAACCGAGTTGGCATCCGAATCAACCGTTTCCATCCGCTCAATAACAAGCGGTAACTCTCTGCCGAGCTCAACATCTTCACTTACGAAAAAGCGTAGGTAGATCAATGGCTCATCGGGCATAATCTCAACACCATCGGTTTGACCGGTGGCACCGAGCAGCATTAAATGATTTTCGGTTTCGGTATTCGTCACAACCTGAAAACCTTGGCGCTCAAGTATGGTGCCTTCGGTCTCGTATCCTAAATAATCGAGTGAAACATCGGGGAACTGCAGGTCGATCATAAAGCCCGCCAGGTTGTTATGACGTTCGCTTTTTATCGCTACCAATCGTTCTTCACCCGGTTTGGCGAGCATGCTCTCGGCAATACCATAATCAAAATCGGTAAAGCCGATTGCCTCCGGTTCGCTTGAGCTGCCAACCCGCACAACGCCATCTTGCATCGATCGCAGACTTACACTCTTTAAGTCGTCTTCATCGTAAGCGACTTGTCCGTTTTCTAACTCAAAGATCAATTCATCGCCCACAACCGCGTTGTCTTTTAACTCGATCATCACCAGTGCCAAATTGGCGCCAGGGTCGACTCGTACGCCTTCGGTACCGGAGGTGTAAATCACTATTTCGGCGTAGCTGGTTCCCGGTTGGTGTGTGTACGAAAGTTCATAATCGCCGCCTTCGAATACGGTGTTATCGGTGGTTACGCCTAAAAAGTCGACATAATCATCATTCCATTGCACCTGAAACGAAAGCCCCATTACTTCGTACCGAGCATACGGCGGAAACCCATTGCCGGCACGCACCACCAGTTCACCACTTTCGCCCGGCATTGCCACAAAATCAGACGGTAGAAAAATTTGTTCACTACTATTACTCTGCGAAAACGGAAAGATCCGTGCTGCCAAATCGCTTTGGCGCAGGTTCCCGTTAATGGCGATAGCCATCAATGCGAGTACGAACAGGCCGCTCATTATTTTATGTCTTTGGTTCATTGTAAGAACGAGCGTAAAACTTGGTAGAATCCTTCTAAAAAGTCGCGCAGGGTTACACCACTTATGCCATCGTAATCAACAGCTATTGCTTGCAGGGGCGAGGGTTCGCTAGTACCCGAAACAAAGCGCATTGCATATACTGCATCGATCAAATCGACTTCACCGTCTAAATTCGCATCGCCGGCAACCGGCTCGCCGATGTATACGGGTAATACTCCTACCACACTATCGCGCCCGGCATTGCCGTTTACATTATTCACATATAATCGCAGCGTGTGCGTTCCGGTTTTAATGTCGTCGAGCAATGGCACGAAAAATGGTATTTCGAGTAAAGCGGTACGATCGCCTCCGGCTTGCTTGAAAATATCTTCTTCAACCAGTTCGATGAAAAAATGCTGCACCCCGACCGGAATCGATTCGGCGGTGGTGAAACGGCCTTTTACGAGGTCGAGCTCCATATCGCCGATCTGCGAAAGCGTATCGACATGTCGCATGCGAACATATAGCGTATCGCTGGTGCCTTTCGCCATGCCTTCATTGCCGGCAAGGCGCATCGATTCGATAAAAGGTACGGCATCACCGACGATCACGGTTACTTCATCCGACACAATCTCTTGCGTGGTTTCGGTTAAACCCATAGCACCCGGTTGAGCGATTTGTTGCGAAGCGCGAGCGCGTACGGCAAACGTACCGGTTCGAATCGGTTGCAGCACGCCGCGGGCAATATTGCCGTCTTCGGAGCTGTTCGTCCAATCGCCACCGTTAAAGCGGAATTCCCATTCCAGTTCATCTTCGGCATTGGCATCGGTGCTGCCATCGGCAAGTCGCTTTTCGGCGGTTAAACGCACCATTTGTTGCCGTGGAATATCGGGAATCGTATTTAAGGCAACCCCTTGTTCGTCGCGAATCGTAATTTCTTCAATAGCCGGTTCGATAATATGCATTGTTAAGAGCAAACTCTCTTCGCCGGCATCGTTAAGCCGAATCACGACCGTGCCTTCGGTATTACTCGATTCAAAGATCACTCGTCCTGCATCGGTGCATTGAATGCGATTATTCGTTTCAGGGCAGGGGATTCCGCTATCGAAGTCGAGCAGGGTTCCCATCGTCGCATCCTCAAGAACCCAATTATATTGCCCGTCACCACCGAGCCCGTTTAAAACCAAACGGTTATGCCGGGCGACAGTATTTGCACCGGCTTCTTGCGCGCCTATTGCAACCGGATCGGTAAACGAGATCGAATCGGGTGCGCCGCCACTCGCACGAGCGGGAAAATGGGTGATCATATTGCCATCGGGGTCGAGACCAACACCGATATCATCGATCACATGGAGCGTAATGGCATTACTGGTGACCGAATCGAAGGTTGCCGTAACACTCGATCGACCGGCTTCAACCGCGGTAAAGACACCGCCCTCGATCGTGCCGATATTCTGAAAATTAAAGAACTCGGTATCGGCCGTTATATTCTGGCTGTCTTGAAATTCGTAGTGAGCAATCACCGTCAATTGGCACTGTTCACCGATTAAAATACTGCGGTTCTCGCAGCTGCTCGAAAGCTCTATCGAAGTTGGCTCCGGTTCTTGAATATTAATGCTCGAAGTCACCGTACCCGATTCGCCATTGGCATCGCTCACCGTTAACGAATTGGTAGCAACGCCCGGGGCAATCGCATCGTAAATCGTCGTTAGCTGATACGAATCTTGCGGGTCGATCGTCTCGATATGACAAGAGATCTCTTGTGCGCTCTGGTCGCAGACCATGCCTTGCGAAGTGGTAATACCCTGCAATTCAAGTGTGTCTTCGGGGTAGTCATCAACAATGTTGATATCACTTAAAGTAAAGGCATTGGTGCGATTGGCGATGTCGATGTCGAACTGCACCGTTTCGCCGACTTCGGGGTTTATCACACTCGGTGATTTTGAAACCAAAAACGGATTGCCCGGATCTTCAACGATCACGGCGCTGCTTTCGGTATCGGTATAGTCGGCGTCATCGGTAACCGTCACCGTATTGTTGGCAGTGCCCGACGAGATTGATTCATAATTCACTACAATCGTGCGGGTTTCGCCGGGGGTCAGGCGGTCGATAGTACAGCGGATGTCTTCGGCACCTTGTTGGCACGAAGTCCCCGGTGAATTCACCGATACAACGCGCAGCAGATCTTCGGGGAAATCATCCACCAAATCGATGTTGTTCAAATCTAAAGCGGCACTGCGGTTGCTAACAATAACCGTGTAGGTGACTTGTTCCCCCAGATCAACCGTTGAATTATCGGCTTCTTTGCTTAAAAAGAACGGGTTTCCGGGGTCCTCGATAATCACATTCGCATTGGCGCTAGTGGTGTTGCCTTGTGAATCGGTTACTTGAACGGTGTTTTGTGCCGTACCCGGAGCAATCGAGCGATACCGTGCCGTAATAAGATGTTGCGAACCCGGTGGTAAAACAGTTGCCGCACATTCGATCACATCGGCGTCGAACCGACAGCTTAGCCCCGGAGTGGCATTTACACTTATAATCTCAAGTACATCTTGCGGGTAGTCATCGAGCACGACGATATTCGCGAGCTGAATATTCTGATCTCCATTATTAAGTTCAATACGATACTCAACCTCTTCTCCCAGCGCAATCACCGGTTGGTCGGGTGATTTTCTTATCAAGAGCGGATTGCCCGGATCACTGATCAAAACATTTGCGGTAACATTCGCTTGTTTTTGCGCACCGCCTAAAATCGCAGTGGCTGAAACGGCATTTTGTGCATTGCCGCCGGCAATCGCATCGTAAGCGGCCGAAAAAGTCAATGTTTGCCCGGGGTTTATCACCGGCGCGTTACAACTGATGCGCAAAGCGTCTCTTGTACAATTAATGCCCGCTCCGGGGGTAACGTCGCGAATCTGTAATAAATCCTCCGGAAAATCATCCACTAACTCCAAATCGGTGATTGGCAATGAGGGACTCAAGTTTTCAATATTTACGGTAAAATCGACCCGTTGGCCAATACTTACCGAACCGAGGTTTGGGGCCTTGGTAATCTGTAAAACCTGCCCGACATCGTTAATAATCACCGTAGATGCGGCATTGGCGGTTTGCCCTTGGCGCTCAACAACGGTGGCGGTGTTGGTCGCCGTGCCGCTGGCAATCGCAATAAACCGAGCAATAATCGTATGAGTGGTGTCTCCCGGAAACCGATCCATTCGACAGCGAATCTCGTTTGCGTCATTTTGGCAGACCAAGCCGGGCGATGTGGTTATGGTATCGAGTTGTAACACATCTTCCGGAAAATCATCGGTGATCACCACATCGTCAAGCGTGTTCAGCCTATTTGTAATGGTGAGTACGTATTCAATATCTTCACCAACATCGATCACCGATTTATTCGGCGCTTTGGCAATGGTAAACGGATTCCCCGGATCGATGATCGTAATGCTCGAATTCACCACGGTAGAGTTGCCATCGGCATCGCTTGCCTCAACGGTATTTAATGCGG
>CAZOZW010000025.1:0-1839 GCA_964584385.1 uncultured Candidatus Peribacteria bacterium | reverse complement strand
ACCGCGCTATAAACGATTCCACTTGCCCGGGAGCAAGTGAATCTGCTTGGCAGCGAATCTGCCCGGCGTCGAACTGGCAGTCGATTCCGGCACTGTCTTGCACGGTGCGCAGCAGTAAAAATTGCGATTGGTAATTATCGATGATCTCTACATTTCTAAGCGTTAATCCGGCCGATTGATTGGCGACGGTAACTTCGAATTTTACTAAATCGCCGGGGCTGACCGAAGTTCGATTCGGCGATTTAGCAAGTACAAGCGGATTTCCGGCATCACGCACGATCACCGTGGCACTGGTATTGCTACTAAGCGTGCCCGACTGAGCGGTAACGTTATTTTGAGCAATGCCGCTTTGCAATGCTCTAAAATGCGAGGTGAACGTATAGCTCGTATCGGGTTGAAAATCGGGAATAACACAGTTAATGCGTACTGCGTCGTAATAACAGCTTATTCCCGCGCCAGCGTTTATGCCGGTGATCTCTAGAATATCTTCCGGAAAATCGTCGAGCACCGCTACATTCGTTACTCCCGCCAAGTTCGATACGTTGCTGAGCGTAACGGTATACGAAACCGTTTCGCCCGGGTCGATCACCGTTCGACTCGGCACTTTGGAGATTTGAAACGGTCCGCCACCCAAAAGTCTTTCAATCGTATTGGTTGCGGTTGCCGTTACATTGGTGATCGCATCGCGAATTACCGCTGTATTGGTAATAGGGTCGGCGTAAGCCGCCGGTATGGCAGTGCTAAACGCGAAGCTAAGGCCAATAACCGCAAGCGCCTGTAGAAAGAATGGTTTGAAAAACATTTGTGTTTTTGTTTGTTTTGTTAAGTTTTTTTAAAAGTCGAACGTTTATTCGGTGAGCTGTAACTCACCCCGTTCGGTGTGGTAGAGCGTACCGTTTGTTTGAAAAAACGAACCTTGAAAAATAATGTTTTCGGTTGGTTCGCCAGAAAATTGCAAAGTAAAGATCGGCTCGCTGCCCGCCACTACCGGCTGATATGAATCGGCCGAGATCGACACCGGCAAATAGAATATTACCGGATTCGCCCCATTCATTCCCTCAAGCTGGGCGGTAAAGCCCGGTGTAGTATTTACTTCTTGCAGGCGGATGCCTTCGGGTAAGGTGAGCTTAAGCCCAACCGTATCGAGAAAATCGGCTTCAACCACATCTTCGAGATAGATCGGCAGCGTAAAACCGTTTTCAAGAGGTGTAACATCTGCTGCTCTGGTTACGAGTGTGCCGCCGAAGTTCAGCGTTTTAAGGCGCAAAATCGGATTCGGCTCAAGTGGTGTTTGCGGTGGTCGTTCGGTTTTTGGCGGCATTGCGGGCGCGGTTGGCTGCCCGTTTTGTTGGTCATCAAGTTGACCATTCCCCGGTTGATCTATGGTAGTACAACCGCCGAGTACAACCGTGAGCAAGGCTACCACTAGGCTTTTGCCGATAATTGAAAATTGTTTCATTGTTCTTTTGTGCGATGCAAAATTCCTCTTTTTTCTCTTTATTTTAACACTTTTCCGCTCGCTGTCGCAATGAACTCGTCTTGACGGATGTGATAAATCTGCCCATAGCGAAACTGCAAAAAAACCAGTTTACAAGATACGATTATCGCATCTTAAAATTTTGCCGTTTGTGGTTGAAAAGATGGATATCGATCACCCTTTTTTTACAATCTCTTTAATCTTTTTTTTGCTTTTTCGCATTCAAACAAGGGGTAGATTTCGTCAACGCACAGTTCGGTAATTCGGAGCAGAGATGTTGCATACAACATCTCTGCAAACGCGCCAATGAATACGGTTGTAAAAATATTCGACCGCTGAGACTTAGTCATTTGAATCTTTCA
>CAZOZW010000024.1:10024-25707 GCA_964584385.1 uncultured Candidatus Peribacteria bacterium | reverse complement strand
TGTGCAAAATTGCCGAAGTACGAACGCCCTTGCAAAAACTGCTGCTCAAATTCGCTTCGCTCGGCACTGCTCAACTCAAGCACTTTTTGGCGAAACACGTCGATTGCCGCTCGCGACGCTTTTGAACCATAGACGATCTCGCCATACAGCTTTTCGTTCTGCCCGAGGATTCGCCCTACCAATGCCATTTGAATGCGATACACGGGGCTTGTCACCGACAAAAGTTTTTCGACCGAAAGTCCGCTATCGATTACCGTTGCGGCAAATGCATTCTCGAAAAAGTGTTGCACGCCCTGTACCAGTGCCATTGCTTTATCATGTTCGGCGGCGGCGAACTCAACTCGTTTAAAACCGGTAAATATCCGCGGTAGCTCACCAAACCACTTTTCGCCGCGCCCTTTGCAAAACACCACTGTTTGCCCCGGCTCTAAGTTGCGTCCACCGAACATCGGGTGGCAACCGATCACCTCACCATTGAACGCGCCTAACATAACTTTGAGCGGTTCAGCTTTTACCGAACAAAAATCCATCAGCAGAGCATTTGGTTTCATATGCGGCGCAACCTCTAAAACGGTTTGGGCAAACGCCGAAATCGGCACCGAGATGATCACGATATCGCTTTGCTCAGCCAATTTTTGATAACTGAGTTCAGTACTACGCCCAGCTATATGCACCCGGTACCCGTTTTGCACAAAATACTTTTCAAACGCCACCCCCATTTCGCCCGTTCCGCCGATTATGCCGATTACTTCTTTTTTCATTTATATGTATTATGCCGTTTTTTGCACGCATTTATCTACCGTATTTTTGCTTTTTCTGCTTAAATACAAGCATGCTCATCGTATTCGAAGGCATCGACGGCAGCGGTACTACCACCCAAGCCAAGCTTTTGGCAGAGTATTTCGAAAAGAAAAGTTCAGATGTCTTGTTAACCGCCGAACCGACAAACGGCAGCATTGGCAAATGGATTCGCAAGCTCCTGCAAGGAGATGAGAAAATATCACCACGTGCATTGCAATATTTGTTTTTTGCCGATCGCGAAGAACATATTAAAAATGTGATCGAACCGGCATTAATAGCGAATAAGATTGTGATCAGTGACCGCTATTACATGAGCACCATCGCCTATGCCTCACTCAGTAACGATGAAGCACCTTGCAAAGATTTGGCGAAATACATAGTAAAACCGGATATAACATTTTATATAAAAGTAGATGCCGAAACCGCAATACAAAGGATTGATTCACGGAATAATCAGCGAGATATTTTTGAGACGTTAGAAAAACAAAAGATTATCGCCAAAGCCTACGATGTTTTTTTTGAATCAGATCATAATCTGCCAAACCTAATCGTGATCGATGGCGAAAAAGAGATTGATGAGATTCATCACCAGATCACTAACTCGATCACTGAAATCTGAATAAAAACGTAATTTCAAAAAACTCTTTTCTCGTTTTTTTTGATTCTAAGAATCAAAATGAAGTCGCCAACCGAGCAATGTTGTCAGCTGTACAATCTGTTGGGAACTTGAATTATTATTAATAATGGTTTAAATATACTTTTTTGAAAAACTCCGGTTAGTAAGATGCCTGCATAAATAGTTGACATTGGTAAAAAAATCTGAAAATGAAAATTTTGACAAATATAGATTAAATTGTAACAAAATACACATTTGGACTTTATTTTTCTCTATTCTCATTTATATGATGAACGTTTTTTGGCTGAGCCCGTCTTTTACAAAAAGTATGCGCTTGGCATTTGCCGCAATGGTTTTTGCGGCTTTGTTTTTAACCAGCCCGGGGGTAATCTTGGCAGATTATGATTTTAGCCAAGTAGAACCCGAAACGCCGTTAACTGCCGAAGATTTCGTGAATGCTGGGGTGGTTGAACGCCCAAAAGGTAGTGATAGACTTGGACATGCCCTACTGCATCATAACGACGAGCTCTTAGTTTCTGCACTTGATCAAAACTATTTATATGAAGATCCGGAGGCTACGGGTTACATTAATATCTACAAAGAATCTGAAGGCGGTTTGGAGCTGCATCAAGTATTAAAACCAGAAGGGGTTTTATTTGACGACAACCCCCCGGATACAACCTACAGATACAATACAAGATCATTCGGACACAAGCTCGCTGCATCTGGCGATACACTCGTGGTGTATGTTGAAATCACCCGAGTATACGCTTGGAATACAGCAGAAAGCCCAAGACCCCAATATCCCGAGAGTGCGCTCATCGTCTATCAGAAGAATAAGTCGACTGACTCATGGGAGCAAAAAACAATTCTTAATCCACCGGATTGGGTTGAAGAAAACCGTACAACGCTTTTTAACTCGTTTAATGTTTTCGCCGCTCAATTCTCGTTAAGCAAAAGTGGCACCAGCTTAGTTGCCACATCGAGCAATTCTTCCTATTCCCCCTATCGACTAGGTCACGAGCGTATTTATACCTATGAAAGTGTAAACGGCGATTGGAGTAATATCACGCTACCAACAGGATTTATAGACCTCGGCGGAGCAGAAGAGAGGTACGGTTCAAACAGACGAATCGACGAAAATAAAATCGTGATTACTGGTGATTATTTATTTCATCTTGATGACCCCAACAATATTAAATCACTCCTCGTATTCAAAAAAAATTCGACCGGAGTATATGAGCTTCAGCAAACCCTTAGCGAAGACCAAATACCGGTAAACACAGCACAAGGCGAGTCTAGTCCCAGATTCGTCGACAACTATAACTTACTGGCAATCCACAATGACAAACTTTTTATCCAAGTACTTCTAAAACGCCCTAACGCCCAAGGTTCAGGTACAGAATCAAAATACGCATTATACGTATATGATATACCACTAAGCAACGAACAATTAGACTTGAGCAATCCATCGGATATCATCTATACCAAATCTTCCGGCGCTGTTCAAAATGTCGCCTTTTATGAAGATGACATCTATATGAGCACAAGTGGCAAGTGGATCAATGATAACAATTCTTATGGAAACACAGGGGTCGTTGAGCATTTCGCACTTAATGATGGAAAGTATCGCTTTGTAAAAGCGATAATGCCAGATGATTATCACCGAAGCATTTTTGCGTTCGGTAATTCTGTGGCAGCAACGGAAAACAACGTATATATTGGTGCACCAGAATCGGCCGGAGTACAAACAGAGCCTGATTATGTCGGAAATCTTTACGAGTATACTAACTATCCGTACATAGGCTCACTCCATAAGCTAGGCACAGAAACAATCACAGTAGCAGTAGATGTTGGATTAGGAGGAAACGCTGGTCTCAGCCCCGTCGGCCTTTTGTGTCGAAGTACCCGAACTTGTGAGTTCGAATTCAGCAAAAATAGTATTATTAATCCTATTATTGAACCTTTCAGTGGGTATGAGATTGATGAGATTTCGCCCGAATGCTCAGATGCTGCCTTTCGCTTGCAAGAAGACACCACATGCTCCTTTACTTTTAAAGAAATACCCAAAGCATCTCTCAATATTACCGTTGAAGGCGAAGGCAGGGTCCAGAGTGATCCCTCCGGTATTTACTGCCCCTCTTCTCGCTGCTCATGGGATTACTATTTGAACACAGAGGTGAGTTTGAGTGCGTATCCGGATTATTACTCTAATCATGAACTCGTTTCGATTACCGGTGATTGTGACGAAAGTGGTCTGGTTGTGATGGATGACGACAAAAGCTGCACCTATACCTTTCGAGAAATCGGAACCGGACCTACCGAACACCAACTCTCTGTACAAGTCATCGGCAATGGTGCTGCTGCTACCAACCCCACCGGTTTTACGTGCGGAGCAGACGAAACCTGTAGCGCAAATTTTACTGCCGACTCAACTGTTACCTTACTAACAAATGCCGATCAAGGCTATCGTCTCGCTTCGATTGACGGTGATTGTTTAGCAGGAGGATCGGTAATAATGGATGCCGCAAAAAGCTGCACCGTTACATTTGAAGAAGAAATAATCGAACCGACGCAACACACATTGAATCTAAACATCAACGGGCAAGGATCGGTAACCAGTGATATTGCCGGAATTGATTGCGGCGATGATTGCTCTGAAGATTACGCTGAGAACACAGAAGTGGTTCTGACGGCGAACCCCGCAGAAGGATACCAATTTGATGGTTTTACCGGTGAAGGATGCGACAGCGGAACCATAATGATGAATCAGGCACGGAGTTGTACTGCAAGCTTTAGCGAGGTTGTGCCGAATGTCTTCCTACTCACCGTCAATGTTACCGGCGAAGGGACCGTTACAAGTGAGCCAGCAGGAATTGATTGTGGTGAGGATTGTTCCGAAAGTCACGATATGGGAACAGAAGTGACTTTAACGGCAAGTTCTTCAGAGGGTTTTCAATTCGACGGATTTAGTGAAGAAGATTGTACAACGGGAATATTCACGATGAACAAAGATACCACCTGTACCGCGAACTTCAGTGCGATTCCACCACAAAGTTTCGTACTCAATGTAGAAGTAACGCAAAACAGTGATCAACTTGTTACGATTATCGATAACGACGCCAGCCCACTGAATTGCACAGGGCCACTGTGCACGGCAAGTTACGTAAATGACTCATCGGTATCGCTGGTGCCAACCGTTGCCGAAGGTTTTGCCGCTAACGGCTTTGGTGGAGACTGTAGCGCCTCTGGGGAAGTTACGATTGATTCTGATAAAACCTGTTCGCTTTCGATCATCGCCATCGACACTGAGGCCCCAACAACCACTCTCTCATTTGAAAACGCGGTCACGGTTGGTCCGCCACCCGATAAAAACGATCCGAACCCCATCTTATCCTACGCGCCAGGGTTAACAATGGTGCTTACAGCAGACGATGAAGATGCTTTTATCACCTACCACGTTAATGGAAGCGGAGACATTATCTACAATGAACCGGTTGTCTTCGACCAAGTCGGTTCATACAACATAGTGTTCTATGCAGAAGACATTGAGGGCAATGTAGAAACACAGCAAAGATTTGATTTTGATATAGAAGAGCAAACAGAGCCACCAGTACAAACCGGCTACCAATGGAGGCTCGATGAAAACAATGGTACAACCGCGAACGACAATGTTGGCGACAACGATGGCGCGATAGACGGTGCCACCTGGAACAACGGACTCGAATTCGACGGTTACGACGACTACATCAACCTTGGAGAGAACATTACAATCGAGAGTGAAACGGTAACGATTGCAGCTTGGTTCAACTCAAAAGATTTAGATAATTGCGTCAATTCGGATTGCCGCATTATTTCACGCTCAAAAAGCACGAATAACTCCGATCATGATTTTATGCTCAGCACAATTCGTGAAGACGGTAAAAACCTTGCGCGCTTTCGCCTTAGCGTCAATGGGAGTACAGAAAAATTAGTGGCAGATTCAGGGCAATTGCTCAACAATACTTGGTACCACATTGCCGGAGTATACAACGGCAGCGAGATGAAACTCTACTTAGATGGCGAAGAAGTAGGCTCGGTTGCCGTCAGTGGCGAGATTAATAATCGCGAAGGTATATCGACGTGGATCGGTGGCAATCCCGATGGCAAACGATCGCGTCCGTTTGATGGGAAGATCGCTGATGTCCGAATCATCGATTCCGCACTTTCTTTAAATGAGATCATAGGACTGATGAATCAGGCATCAATGCTCGACATAGACAGTGACGAAGACGGCGTAGTCGACATGTTGGATAACTGCCCACAGGTAAATAATCCCAACCAAGAAGATTCTTGCGAAGTTCAGTTTAGCTGGAAGCTAAACGGCGAAGACCAAAATCTGGATGCTCAAGGAGCAACGCAAGAAAATGACTATCATCTCTTCGATGGCAAAGACGATTATATCAATCTCGGAAAGAACATCAACATCGAAGGCGAAGCATTCAGCCTCTCGAGTTGGTTTAATTCTTCCGATTATGAGAACTGTATCAACTCCGATTGTCGCATCATCTCAAAAGCAAAGGGAGCGAGCCGTAACGACCACTGGTATATGGTCAGTACGATCGAAAAGAATAACCAGATCAACCTGCGCTTTCGCCTTAAACTTGATGGCGAAACAGAAGAATTGATAGCCCTCGATGCGCCATTGCTCAATAATACTTGGTACAACGCAATCGTCACCTACAATGGCTCTGAAATGAAGATCTTTCTCAACGGAGAAGAAGTAGCTACAAAATCTGCTAGTGGTAGTATCAACACCAGTCTTACCCACGAAACATGGATTGGCGGCAATCCGAACGGAAAAACCTCTCGACCATTCAAGGGTAAGATCAGCGATATTCGCATGTTCGATAAAGCCCTTACCGAGAATGAGATCGAAGAAGTGATTAGTGATTCGAGCATTACCACCAAAGACGCCGATGACGACGGTGTTGCCGACTACATCGATAATTGCCCGAACACACCGAACCCGAATCAGGATGATATTTGCCAACCGATTAGCCTACAACACTACTGGCCGCTAAATGATTCGACAGGCGAAACCGCTGCCGACCAAGCTGGCAATATCGACGGTGAAATCAAGGGCGCCCAATGGGGAAGCCCGATATTGAGTTTCGACGGCGAAGATGATTACGTCAACCTAGGTGATGACATAGCCTTTAGCGGCGATAAGGCAACCTTTGCCGCATGGTTTAATTCAGAAGACCTAAAGAATTGCTCTAGCTGGGATTGCCGTATTCTCAGTAATGCATCCGGAACCTCGAAAAGTTCACATAACTTTATGATCAGCACGATTAAAAGAAATGGAAAAACCCGTTTGCGGTTTCGCCTAAAAACCAAAGGCTGGGTTAAAGAGCTTAAAGCCGACAAGGGCGATCTACAAGAAAACACTTGGTACCACGTAGCAGGGGTGTACGATGGACGAAAGATGCGGATCTACCTCGATGGCAATCAAGTAGCGTCGGGCAGCAAAAGTGGTGATATCGATTTCAGTCACATCGTTGAAACATGGATCGGCGGTAACCCAGACTCCCCCACCAGCCGACCCTGGAAAGGGAAGATAAGTGATGTACGCATTTACAACGAAGCTCTTACAAGCGGCGAGATTCAGGAGATGATGGAAGAAGCGGAGAATCTGCAGTAAAACGACTGTAATATAATCCAAGTAAAAAGGTGGCATCAATGCCACCTTTTTACTTTTTTGTTTTTTCATTGAGAATGAGTGTTTTTTTAAACATCGGATATTTAAGATTATTCTTACGCACCCATGACTGGAATCTTTCAATACCGATTTTTAGTGCAGATGCCCCTTTCTTTTGACTAAACTTAAGCCTGATAAATGATTTTAGCAGAATCAATTCTAGTAACGACCTTTCTTGCGGTAAAACCCCCAGAGAAGACAAAAGCTCATCGTACGAACCAGCCAAGGTTAATTTTGTCAAAACAACCGCAGCAGTACTTTTATCGTTATGGCAAAGCTCAACGCCAAAGCCATGCTCAATAAAAGCGATTTCATTCTGGTTAAACCTAGCTTGCGCCCAAGCTGATTCAACATAAAAAGTTTCAAACCCA
This sequence comes from uncultured Candidatus Peribacteria bacterium, assembly GCA_964584385.1. Taxonomy (GTDB): domain Bacteria; phylum Patescibacteriota; class Gracilibacteria; order CAIRYL01; genus CAZOZW01. The sequence goes on along the minus strand of CAZOZW010000024.1, from coordinate 18,179 downwards.
TGCTTTTGAAGCACACGATCAAAATGAGTTGGTTGTATTTTCAAGACAGACAAACAAGCGTTTAAATCGTACTGACTGGCTTCCAGAAGGTTGCGCAATGAATCGGGCGTCAACTTTTCTGACTCGCTACTGACAAGTCTGATACCGAAGTCATTTTGCCAGTTTCTTAGCTTCGTTATGCCGACATGAAACGTTTTGGCAAACACTATTTGTGAAATTAGGTTATCCCTCGCATAGTTAAGTAAAAACTTGATAAGATTTTGCTTTGCGCGTGCGTCAAATGGATACTCCGCCATGAATGCGGTCAACCCGCCTTTAGGCTCAGCTGCTAAGGCAATCTTACGAAAAACTTGTTCATCACCAGTATCAATACCGCAATATTTTTTTAAGATATCTTCAAAGGCAAAAACACTAGTATTGTTTGCATCAAGAGGCTCATTAGCATCGGAATCGACCTGGTTGATTTCACCCTTCGGTGTCCTGAGTTTGATTTCCACTGGCAAGACTTGTGCCACCTCATCACTAGCAGCTTTCGTTACAGCGATTGGCTCACCCGTATGATCTTGGATCTTTGCTTCAGGGTTATTGTTTTCTGATGCACTAAACAAAGGTGCTTCGCGTAGCTTTTCTTCAAATATTGTAACTTGTTTACTCAATGGGATTCCAACTGGCTCTTCTCCCAAATCAACACGCTGGGCCAGCTGCTCATCAACATGATCTTCAATAAACTCGCGAATCGTATAATCGTGTGAATATGTCGCTGCATTCGAGTAGATAGTAAACAGTTCACGTACGTTACCATAGAACTCATAGCCGTTTTTCCGCAATTGTCGAACCGCCTCATCGGCAAAATTTAGCTCTACATCTGTGAGCTCACCGTTGCGAAGATGAGCAACTCTTTGCGCGGCTCGATTAACATAATAATCAAAAGCGGCATCGTTTTTCTCTCGTAGCGGTGGAATCTTGATCTCTTGCTGAATGATTCGATCGTATAACGGCTGTGAAAAATCACCCGAATCTGCTTTCGCGCGGAGATCTTCATTTGTAGCTGTAATAATCCGCACATCGACAGGAACCTCTTTATCGTACCCAACCGGCTTTACCACACCTTCGTTCAGTACTCTTAAAAGCATCACCTGAATCTCTTTTTTTAATTCAGCGACCTCATCAAGAAACACTGTTCCATGATCTGCATAGCGAAACAAGCCGAGCCGTTCACCATGCGCTCCGGTAAAACCTCCTTTTCCATGCCCCATTAGCTCCGACTGTGCCAATTCTGGCGCAATCGCTCCACAGTTGATCTTAGCATATTTGTTCTTTCTCCTGTTCGATAACCGCTGCAAAATATCACTGAAGTTCGTTTTACCGGTACCTCTTTCCCCCGAAATAAAAACCGGTGAATCGAACAGGGCAGTTCTTATAATCGTGCGGATCTGTCGGAGCTGCTTGGGCGAATCACCTAAAATATGCTCCAATTCAAGAGCAAGCTGCTCTTTTTCTCTTAGCTGTTGCTCAAGCCAAATCTGTTCAATATTCGAAATACTCAAGGTTTATCACTACAGGTAAATGACCCTACGTACTTATTGCCAAACTGTCAACAAGGTACATAATACCAAAGCCGACCAAAAACCATTACCAGACCGGTCAAATCAATTCACAAAATGCAATTTATCGGTGACCAAAAACCTCTTGCTAAAAATAGAAAAAAGTAAAAAGATTAATGTAGTTTCTCAGGTATATGGCTATCGAACAATTTAAAAAACTTGGCTTATCGCCCGAAGAACAAGCGCTTGCAGAATCAAGAGCTGAATACCGTGATACCGCCGTTGAATTTACAACTGCACCCGGAATCATCGACACAAGAGAAAAAATGCAAAAAGTCCTGAATAGCGGGCGAAACCCTATCATTACACCAGATGGCGCTTATTATACAAAAGATAGCAACCTCGCCGGAAAAGCACTTATGCTCGTTCAGCATACCGATCTCACCAATCCATCTACATATAAAGCTGCGAGCCAAAAAATAGGTGATGTCCGAGAGAAAGTTAAAGGGTTAAATCTCTTCAGATCAGCAAGCGATGAGGTCACTCCTAAAGCTGCATAACCCGAGAAAAGCCTTGTGTTTACGTATTATTGACTTCGTTCAGTAAAAGCATAAAAAGAACATGAACTATCAATCAAAATGAGTTCATACACTACCATCAAAGGGCAGCTCAAAATGCGCGGCGATTACGCAAAAGTCGCGAAGTTATTAAATAAGCGCACGAAAAAAACAACAACCGTTTTAAAAAAAGGATCGATGGGTTTAGGCTCGATTCGCCCGGTTGCAAGCGCCTCACAAATGATCAACTCTCGCAATCAGATTATTATCGATGGAGCTGGCCAGGTGTTTTTAAAATCGAATTCGAACGCAAATGGTTATAATTTTTTTGCAGAGATTATCTCAAACGTAGTCGGTGTGAATGATATTGCAACGCAAACTGTGCTTGGCACCAAAGCGGCAAAAAACAAAATGCCCAAACTCAAACCGGCAAGCGCATGGTAAAAGTGAGCTGAGGTCTTATTCATTGTAAAAACCATTTTTTGCCGAATTGTTTTAATCGAAACGCTTCATTTACAGATGATGGCTTGTTTGAATACACAACAACGTTTGTAGAGACATTGCATACAATGTCTCTACCGTCACGCGATCTGATTTCGTGATTATGGTAGGCGATTGATGGGACGCATTGCAATGCGTCCCTACGGGGATGCAATATTACTTCGAGATAACCGAGACGTTGAATAAGGCGTTTTATCAAAACATCTCTCCAGCCGAATCCTTACAATGCCTGAGTACGAAGAAATCCCCCTTGTATCCGCCCTTTGCCTAGCCGCCAAAGCTTTGGCGTAGACTGGTAGAAGAGAAGCTTCCCGCTACGTTTTACTTCGCAAGACAGGCCGTGCTAAAAACCGCCCTGCCCTCTGTAGCCTAAGCGCAAGTGGCTTGCGATTCATAAATCATAAATCCTGAATCAAGATTCACATCAGCCACACAAGAGGATTACTTCGACAATGAAAAACGAAGATTCACTATTTAATCACTTCATCGACAATTCCATACTTTTTCGCTTCGTCGGCGCTCATAAAAAAGTCACGTTCAGTATCGTTCTTTACTTCTTTGAGCGGTTTACCGGTGCGATCGGCAATAATCTTATTCAACAGATCTTTTGTCTTGATGATATGATTTGCGGCAATCGCGATATCGGTTGCCTGACCTTCGGCGCCCCCAAGCGGCTGATGGATCATCACTTCAGAATGCGGCAAGCTAAAACGTTTGCCTTTTTCTCCGCCGATCAAGGTCAATGCTCCACCGCTGGCGGCGATTCCTACACAAACCGTTGCTACATCGGGCTTTACGATCTGCATTGTATCGAACATTGCCAAGGTTGCCGAAACACTGCCACCGGGCGAATTGATGTAAAGCGTGATATCTTTTTTCGGGTCCTTTTTTTCTAAGAATAATAATTGCGCGATGATCGTGTTGGCAACTGCATCGTTGATCGCGCTGCCTAAAAACACGATGCGGTCTTCGAGCAAGCGACTGTAGATATCGTACACGCGCTCACCGGTTGGGGTTTTGTCGATAACGGTCGGCACCAGCATGCTCATGTGCTGAGTGTGCTTGCCGTTAAAACCGAAATATTGTGAAACAAGATTGGCGTGCATAAAAGTCGAGATAAATCACAATCATTAAACCAAAATACAGCTACTTTTGCACGCAAAAAAAGGGAAGGTGTTTTGGTAAAACGCTTTCGTTTACGCGTGACGAATCTGCGCAATAATAATCGACGTTTGTAGAGACGCGTTGCAATACGTCTCTACGCTCACGTGATATGGTTTCGAGAAAACAATGACGTTTGTAGAGACGTTGCATACAACGTCTCTACCGTCACGTGATGTGATTTCGAGATTATTTATAAAATTGATGAGACATTCAAAATGTCTCTCCCGACCGCGACGGATGTTTGCAGGAGTACAAAATTATGTGCCCAAAAACAACATAAAGAAATGCAGATCCGGACCTTCACTTCGCCTAAATAAGAAAAACCCCCTTTGTATTCCCCCTTTTCCCCGCTGCACCAAGGCTACGATTCTTAATTCATAATTCCACATTCTTAATTCTCGTCATATCTCCTATCTCTTATCTCTTATCTCATCCCCCTCCCCACCCAACAACAAACGAATCAACGAATGACCATTTGCAAACTCCCCGACTTTTTGGCATTAAATATATAAATTTTTGCAATAAAAAATGATGAAGACGAAAATCGCCGAATGGCCCGGCAGCTGGGTTTTTGTACTCGCTGCTATCGGCTCCGCCGCAGGATTGGGCAATGTTTGGCGCTTTCCGTATTTGGCGTTCGAGCACGGTGGCGCGGCGTTTTTCATCGCGTACATCGTTTGCTTGGCGATAATCGGGTTCCCGCTGTTACTACTCGAAAACGCCATGGGGCAAAAAACCGGTCATGCCGCGCCCGAAGCCATGGGCAAGGGAGATAAAAGTGGATTCTTGCGCTTTATCGGCTTTTGGGGTGTGCTCGCCGCTGCCCTTGTGATGAGCTATTATTCGGTCGTTATGAGCTGGTCGGTCAATTATTTGGCATCATCACCCGGCTTAAGATTTGCCGGCGATGCAAGTGACTACTTCTTTAACACTGTACTGCGCATTTCAGAGGGTCCGCTCGATTTTGGCAGCGTAGTTCCACACATCTTTGTAGGGCTACTCGTTGTATGGCTCTTCATCTACTTCGCGCTGTTTCAGGGCATGAGATCGATCACCAAAGTGGTGACCTTCATCACTCCCCTGCCGTTCATCTTTTTGGTAACAATGGCGATCAACGGTGCTTTTTTGAGTAACTCTTCCGCCGGGCTCGAATTCTTTTTAGTGCCCGATTGGACCAAACTCTTAACCGCACAGATTTGGAGCGCCGCCGCCTCGCAGGTGTTTTTTACCCTCACGCTCGGTTTTGGCGTGATGTTCGCCTATGGAGCTTTGCTCAATAAAAAAGTCAATTTGGTAAAATCGGCGGCGTTTGTGGTAATTGGCGATACCTTGGTAGCGTTTTGTGCCGGCTTGGCGATTTTTTCAACCCTCGGCTACATGGCGGGCGTAAAAGAAGTAGCTGTTGCCGACGTTGTTGCCGGCGGACCCGGTTTGGCGTTTGTGGTGTTCCCCGAGGCGCTTTCGTTGCTGCCAGCGGGCGGTAGTATTTTTGCGAGTTTGTTCTTCATCACCCTTCTCGCGCTCGCTTTAACCAGTGCGATATCGCTCGTTCAAGCAGTGGTTTCGGTAATTATGGATTACTTCTCGAACTGGAATTATTCGATCGTTGTGCTCGGGGTGTGTGCAGTACTGTTTTTCATGGCGACTCCATTCTCGCTGCAATCGGGCTTGTATCTGCTCGATATCGTCGATCACTTTATTCTGAATTATGGATTAATGCTGGTTGGATTGTTTGAGGCAGTGGCAATTGGTTGGATATTTGGCGCCAAGCGACTTCGCGAATATATTAATAAAACCAGTAAAACGAATTTGAAAGGCTGGTTCGATATTGCGATTATGGTTGTGATACCATTGGTTTTAGCGCTTTTAACGATTCAAAGCCTTTCGGCAGATCTATTGAACCCCTACGAAGGGTACGACGAAAAAGCTCTCTTCATCTTTGGTCTATTCCCGGTGATAATGGTTTTGCTGCTCTCTTTTGCCTTAGGGCTTGTTGCCAAACACGCCAAAGATAGAGCGAAGACGAAGAAGCGGATCAAGGCTTAAGAAAAGCTCCTCTGCAAAATCTGCAAAGGAGCAATAAGCGCTTACCTCACCTAGGTCGGAATTTGAGGTAGATAGTGTAATAAGGATTATTTCCTACCATTTGGCGAATCTCGGCTTTAATGTTTTTCAAACCGTCACTGAGGACAAAAAGCTCCTCCATCCAAAATACAAAACCGGTTTCAATGTTTTGTTCAAGGTTGAAGAACAATTCTTCACCCCGCCAAACAGTAATCTCAAAATTCGGCATTTCTATACGATGATTCAGAATCTTGATATAAATCGTTCCAAACGGTTCAACATCATACGATTGTGTTTTTGAAGTTCCATCTTCAAAATTTCTAACAAACGGAATATTTCCATCACAAGTTACAACTGCATCGAATGGTGCACTGGGCATGATCTTAAACCTCGCTACGCTTTTTTGTAAGAACAGGCTCAAGCCAACCAAGAACGGTGGATTGAGCAACTCTTACTTTTTACTGTAAAAAAATTCAAATGTCAAAAAACCTCCGTGCATAAAGCACGGAGGAAGGAACGCTAAACTAAACAATGCGAATATCGGCGACCTGATTCAAACCCGTCTCCTTATAAAAACTCAGGCGTAGCTTTTGCAGATCCTGCAAGGCAAACGGCTCAAGGTCGAAAACGACACTCCTTGAGAGGAATTTTTTACCCAAGAGCACTGTTTCACCGTTTTTCTGCTCGGCTTCCAGTTCAACATCAAACACTCCCGTAGGTGTACTCAACACAAGATGTACAACACCAGAGATATCTACATCGCGCTCATCCAAGCGAAAGTGTTCATCACACGACCTCGTAAGAATGGTTTGAACCGGATAATCTCCCCCTTGGTAAACGTGGATTCTAACATCCGCAATCGGCAATACAACCGAATCGCCTACGATTTTTTCTGCGAGCATATCAATCACCTCGTTTGGTTAGTTGCGTTAAAGAACAGCTGCCGTAATCAAAACTCCTTTTATTAACGGCAAGCAGCTGTCTTTTATCGAAATCGTGCAATTTTGACAACAAAAAACCCCCTGTATGTTTTTATACAGAGGGGCAACGCAAATCATCCATATAGATTATTCTCCGGTCAACCCGACTTTGAAAATGAATCGATGAATCTCAAACGATACGTCAAAGAGCGTAAGCCCGATTTCACAATCCGCAATCGGCATATCATATCGATCGAAGAGCCTGCCAAGCTGCAAATGAAACTCATTTTGAAACAGAATACTACGTCCTTTACCACTTTCTTGGGCATCATCAGCTGATACGATCGACCATCTTAGCGAGTTTGATGAGTTGACAAAGCTTTTCGTGGCTATACTATCAGAGTAGTATAAATCAACGATCCTTGCTTTTATATCGTGCAAAACCTCTGGTCGCACGAGGTATTCTCGCGTAACAACTCTTCCGTCAATATGTTCTTTCGTCGGACGAATACACTCATTTCCAATGATCAAATCGACAGTGAATCTACGGTGATTGTTTTCGGTGGTCATAATAACTACCTCGTTTTTTTGCGTTGTTGTTAAGAACCAAGCTGCTTTTGCAGAAAATCCATTTCACAAAAACAAGCCATATCAATATATCGCACTATCGAGAAACGGCAAAATCTTCTTTTGATTATTGATCTCAACTTTGTCAAAATAATACAAAAAATGTATAATAATAAAAAAACAAAATGATCTGCACAAAATGCAATTCGGCTATGCAAGCGGTGGCTCCCGCAAAAGGGATTTTTTGTTGCTACAAATGTGGTAATGCCAGTTCTCAGCAAAACCCGAATCAATATGCAATGAAGATCGGCGCCAAAGAACCTGCAAAATCGCCGGATGAAATCGACATCGCGCGAATACTAATGCAAGAACGCGCCAAAATAGACGCTCGCTTCGGCGAATATGAAAAATCTTCGAAAAGCTTTGGCATGTTTAGCAAGCTGCCAGGCATGAGAATTGCATCAAATCTCGTCGGCTGGCTGTTTAAAATGTAATACCACCTAGTTTTCAAAAAAAATACACATATGCGCCCGCTCACGAAAGATGATGTTGGGGGAATAAATAGTTTTTTTGGTTACGAATTAAAATCAGATACGAGCGTTCGCACATCTTTAAAAACATAATCAGCAATCTCTGCTCGCAAATATCCCAGTAAATCTTCTTTTGCAGTGTAGATCTGCATCGCCACGATCGGGTTTTCAACATGAATCCACAGTACGCCGTTTTTCCAAGACTGCATTTTATACCCTTCTGTGATTTCGCATTGATCAACCAAAAACCGCTCCGCCAGATGAAGAATTTCAGAAGCAACTACCGATCGTTTTAGGTTTTTTCGTTC
>CAZOZW010000024.1:6714-10014 GCA_964584385.1 uncultured Candidatus Peribacteria bacterium | reverse complement strand
ATCTTCGATCAATATATCGTTTCGGAGCTTGCCGGTTTTTTCGTTCACCCGCCGCTATAAGATCTTTACGATCGATTTTTTTCATCGAGGATTGATTCAAAGACATTACCGGTGAGTTCGGCAGTTTTCTCCCATGTAAAATTCTGTGCTCTTTGCCTGCCGATCTCAATCAGATTCGGGGCGATTTTACCATCAAGCGCATCAACCATTTTTAAGGCGATATCTTCGCTGTCGTGGGGATTAAAATACAGCGCCGCATCACCGCAGACTTCGGGAAGGCAACTCGTATTCGAACAGACAACCGGCGTTCCGGCAGCCATCGCTTCAAGAGCCGGTAAGCCGAATCCTTCTGAAAAACTGGGAAAGATAAGCGCACTCGCCGCTGCGAATAGAGCACGTTTGTAGTCATCATCAATAAACCCCGTTAATTCAATGTCGCTTATAAATCGAGATGCTTCGGTCATCTGTTTCACTTCGGGGTAATATGGGTCTTCTTTACCGGTAATTATCAGCTTGCCTTTGCCGCCGTGCTTGCGAAACAGTTCGAATGCAGCAATCGCCCCGGGGATGTTCTTGTGTTCACGCCACACCCCCGCGATCAAAAAAATCGGCTGAGCATACTTTTCTTTGATCTCTGCCACCTTTTGCTTATCGGCATTGGCGAAGGAATCGTAATGCACGCCGTTATACACCACACCGATTTTGCCTTTGGCGCGTGGTTCGAACAAAAGCGCTTGCTCTTTTGTATACTCCGACACGGCAATCACTTTTTCAGATCGTCGCATACAATTACGCAAAATTGCGCGGTACGCGGCTTGGTGCCAGCGTCGCTTCATTTTTTTGCCCTGATATGTAAGAAGAGTAAGATCGTGAACGGTTACCACATATTTTTTTCGATACCCGATCGGCACGTTAAAATGCGGAAACCATGTGAGATCAGCATTTACATTCCTCAGCCGCATCAAAAACTTTGCTTGTTCGCCAACCGAATATATTTTTTCGGGAGCGAGCACTTTTGTTACATTCGCCGGCACCTCGAGCTCGGTAAGATTTTCGGGCGTAACGAATAAAATGAATTCGTGATCTGCAAACCGCTTGAACAAGCGCGTCGCCGTTTCTTGCAGATAATTCCCGATTCCTGTGTATTTCGCTCCCCACATCCGCGCATCAATCGCAATCTTTTTTTTGGTGGATTCCTCAGTGTGCGCATCGTCCATATTCGGCAGCAGAAAAAGAAAGGGTGGTAACACTTAGTTTTAAACAAAAATGTAAGAGTTGCAAAATCGAATTTTGAAAAAAGCACGTGCAAAAAATGAAAAATATGGTCAATTTGTAGAGACGCATTACAATGCGTCTCTAACGCAAGCGAGCAATGTCAGCTTTGTTAACCGCTGCAGTTGACTGACGATTCTCAAGGCGGAACAAGCCAGAGTTAAAAAAAATACGGGCTTTAAACGTAATTCCCCGTATTAAGCCCGTATTTTTGGCGGAATTGTCAAAAGACCATCTGAAATTCTTCAATCACCCGCGCTTGTCCAAGCCTTTTCGAATAGATTGCAAATACGTAGCAGAAACGCTGAAAATGTTTTTGTCTTGCAAGTGACTTAAACATTTTTCAGTGGAGGCGTCCAAGTCAGCTGCTTCTCCGTCTGATAAATCGAATAGCAATGAGAGATGATGTGTTCAATGCGGAAGGACTTGGACGAGCGCAGAGTCACATTGCCAGACCCCGGTATTTTTGCATCATGACGACTATCAAATCGCAAGCTTCAGATTACAATTTTGAGCTTAAGCAAAAAACCGGGGAAGCAAATCAAGAAATTTTTAAGCCACATAGGAAAGAGTGGCTTTTAACGAGAATCAGCGCCTCGCGCTTCTTAAATCGTAAATCATAAATCATAAATCCCATCTTATCTCATATCTCTTCGTCTCAGCCTCTCAAAAATCGCCCTAATACACTCTCCACCTCTTCGATCTGTGCAATCTCAATCCATTCGTCGGTGGTATGAGCCTGGTCGATACTCCCCGGGCCAAAGTTGATCGCCGGAATTCCCGCATTGCCGAGCTGCCCGATATCGGTCCAGAACGGTACGACCTGCGGCTGATCTGCCGGTATGCATTTCGCCAACTCTTGCAACAGCGGATGGTTGATATCGGCCAAATAGCCCTGCCCGAATGAATGCGGAATGAATTTGACGCTTTCGCCAAAGGCGGGGAATTTTGCCATTACTTCATCCTCACTCAAACGCGGATCGACCCGCATATCGCCAATTGCGCTGGCAAAATCGGGGACGACATTAACCGCCGTACCGCCTTCGATCATATTCACACTGAGCGATTCTTCAACGCCCTCTATGGTGTTGAGTTTCACCTCACGCACTTTAGTAATCGCTTCGGCGAGTGCATAGATCGCGTTTTTGCCTTGGCGCGCTTTCGAAGAATGCACGCTTTCACCATTGGCTTCAAGTTTAAAATCGAACACCGTCAACACTCCGTGATTAATGCGCGCTTCGGTTGGCTCAAGCACAATCGCCAAATCGATCCGCGGCAAAACCCCCGCTTTGATAAAACCGGTGATTCCGTTCGGTATGCCGGTTTCTTCTTTCTCATAGAGCATCGCCGCTACGTTATACTTCTCAAAAATATCGGGCTGATCGAGCAAATGGAGGATGATCGCATCGCCGGCCTTCATATCGCAAGCGCCGCGCCCGAAGAGCTTGCCGTCTTTTTCGAGGGGTTTCAGCGGGTGTGCTACTTGCCAACGATGCGCGCGAAACGGCACCGTATCGATATGCCCCACCAGCGCCACGGTTTGCTTATTGGGGTCGGGTGATTGCTGTTGCCACAATAATGAATTCTCAACCCGTTGCAACTTGCCACCGATTGTTTGTAATTGATCCTCTAAAAAATCACAGAGCGACTTCTCGTTGCCCGAAACACTTTCAAAGGCGATCAGTCGCTTAGCCCAATCGAGCGAGTTATTCTCTATCATCGTTTATGAGCGTGATAAGATCGGTGTTTCGCCGCGCTTGTGAGCAGTTGAAGTGTAGAGCTTGAATGCCGTTTCTTCTTCGGGTGTAGCGGGGGCAAAATTCCGGTCGGCAACAATCGTTTGTAAAATTACGTCGAGTTGTTTGTATTTAATCCCCATTTCATTCTCATCGGTTTGCCCGGCAAATAGCTCAGCGGTTGGCGGCTTTGTGTATACGTTTTTCGGCAAGCCGAGGTATTTTGCCAGCTCAAACACTTCGGTTTTCCATAGCTCACCCAATATCTCGATATCAACCGCCCCATCGCCGT
>CAZOZW010000024.1:0-6682 GCA_964584385.1 uncultured Candidatus Peribacteria bacterium | reverse complement strand
AAATCTTGCGCAAAAAACGGCTCGCAGTTTTTTGAGATCTCGATTTCTTGGGCATCTATTTCTAAATGATCACAAACCGCCCGCGCATCGTTTAAATTCTCATCGCTTGAAAAATCTTTATGCGGCATTCTGAGCGCCAAAACATGATCAGAACCCAGCGCTAAACTGCCGATTGCCGCCGTTACCGCCGAATCGACCCCACCCGAAACCCCAACGACGAATTTGGTAGTATGCGCCGATTGCGCAAATTTTTGCAGATTCGTTACGAGAGTATCTACCAAAGCTTTCATAATTACAGGCTAAATCGGTTGCAGTATTGCGTAAGATTTGTGGTTTGAGCAAGAGCGAATCTCAAAAACAATTGACGAGAGCATATCAACAAGATGGTTAAAAACCACTCTTCCAACGGTAAATGAAACAGTAAAAAATTCTGTGAAACTCGTTAATCCGAATTTTCTTAGCACCGAGCAAAGACACCGAAAAACCCTGATAAATCTCTAAGACCAAGAAACAAGCCGAAATCCTAGCGAGGTGTACTAATGGTACACTCACGCGGATTTCGGTGCAGCTGACGCAGTATTTCGGGATTTAGCGGGGTTTCCAAGAGATTGAAGATTGAAAAAATCCGAAATAACCGTTACAATGAGGCGATAAACAATAAAAACAGATGAATTTTCTTCAACACAGATTCTTGGCAAGTGCAGCCGTAGTCGGCTTACTGGTGATCGGCGGCTTGGGATTATGGCAGATCAACCAGGTCTCGAACCTTTCAGAGATTGGCTTAAGTGCCAACATCACCGCTCCCCATGTGAATGGCGAAGTGATTGTAGTAATCGAAGACCCGCTCCCCTTTTCGCCGATGTCGGAATCGGGTTCGATTGAGCCGACCTCGCCCGAGTACGAAACCGAAAAACAGCAGATTCAAGCTGCTGCCGAAACCTTACTGCGCAATAAACTCGGGCAGCAGAATTTGCAGGTAGAGAGCGATGTTCTGTTCGACAGGAGGATTGCCGATTACAACGAAGACCGAACCTTTCGCATGCTCTCGCTCGAAGAGGAGAACATTTACGAGCCACCACGCTTAGTATATGCCAAAGCAACAAGCAGCACCAGCAGCGCTGCGCAGATGATCACCGCACTCGAGAACGATCCGCAGATTCTGCATATTCAGGCGAACTATGTGTACCAACCACCGGAGGATGATGAAAGCTTGGTATTCGTGCCGCAATCGTTTAACGCCGAAGATGCCAATTCGCTTTGGAACATCTATAACAACAGCAACAACGCCGGTGTGCGCGCGAATTTAGCCTGGCAGCAAGGCTACACCGGAACCGATCGTGTCATCGCCGTGATCGATACCGGAGTCGATACCGATCACCCCGATCTGGCGGGTAACATATGGCAAAACCCGGGTGAAACCGATTGTAATAATAATATCGATGATGACAACAACGGCTACATCGACGACTGTAACGGCTGGGACTTTGGCGACAACGACAACGACCCCAACGGCAATAATTTCCATGGCACGCATACTGCGGGGATCATCGCCGCGATGCAAAACGAAACCGGTGTTGTGGGCGTTGCGCCCAACGCCAAGATCATGCCGCTGAAGATTTTTCCCGATAGTGGTTACGCCGATACCACTGTTTTACTAGATGCGATTGAATACGCTTGGCGCAATAATGCCGATATTATCTCAACCAGCCTGGGACGTAACGATCAATGTACTTCGGTAGAACAACAAGCCATTGCCAACGCCGTTAATGCTGGCGTGTTCGTGGTGGCGAGCAGCGGGAACAACGATCCGGCGAATAACTTTTACGTGCCGTTCCCCAACGCCCCTTCGATTTGCGATAACACGATTTCAACCGGTGCCGTTAACCGCCTTGGGCAACTTGCCAGCTACTCGAATTATTTTCAAACAATGGTCGATATGGTCGCCCCCGGTGGCGAAAGCGGAGATGCGATTATGAGTACTACGCTCAACGGCGGCTATTCTCGCTCTTCGGGTACCTCGATGGCAGCGCCCCATGTTGCCGGTATGGCAGCGATTTTACTTGAGATGAACCCTTCGTTCACCCCCAGCGAATTACAACAATTCTTGTGCGATGGTTCTATGGATTTAGGACCCGCCGGTGACGATTCGTTTTACGGCTGCGGTATGATCCACGCCGGTAATATTGTGACTCAAGCAAATGCCAGCGCCCCCGAGATCAGCAGTGGAAGCTGGAATCCGAATCCGCTTACCACCCCGCCACTCACTTCGGCATTAACATTTAGCGTTTGCGACACCGACGACGATTTGGCAGGTGGCGAAGTTCGCCTCTTTCATAGCGGTTCGAGTAGCAGCTTTTTGGGCAGTCATCCGCTTTGGAGCGACAATCCGCCCGTGCCTTCGGCAAGCGATTGCCAAAACCCGGTACAGCATCAGATTCCGATTGATTTTTCTGCCCAACCCGACGGGCAATATTGTGTCGATGTACAAGTTACCGATGGCGACGGCAACTTGAGTAATCGCCTCAACAATGTGTGCTTATCGCAAATGGCGGGCGGCGGCTCGGCGCTTAGCACCAACGTGAGCGATGTGAATATAACGGTTGGGCAAACCCCAACGACGATTACTGTTACCGGCGGCACCAATTACGCCTTTACTCTTTTGAGCAACGGCACCGGTATTACAAAACTCAACTGCCCCGATGGCGCAGGCGGTTCGTGCCAACTCAGCCCACCGGTTGCCGAAGGCGCCGCGGTGCTGATGATTAACTCTGGCGCCGAAGCAACGATTGTGCAAATCACCGTTAGCGGACAACTCGGCACTCAAGCCCAAGGTGACCTCACTCTACTAAAAACCGCCAATCGATCGACAGTTGTTAGCGGCGAAACGATTCAATATTCTCTGCAATACAGCAATCAGGGCGGCGACACCTTTACCGATGTTTCGATCACCGATATTTTTGATTCGACGCGGATTCAGATCGATACGTTCCCGAGTAATTGTACGGTCGATAGTGCTCAAATGACCTGTGATATTGGTGCGCTCAACGCCGGGCAAGCCGGGACGATCACCTACACCGCAACGGTGCAGTAGGTTTTAGTGTAGTATTTCGATTAGTGATGTCATTACGTTTTTATATACTGAATTACGAATTAAGAACAATGAATTATGATGAGCTCCTCGAGGAGTCACTTTTTTAACAGACTTAAACTCTTGGCGGAGCCTTCTCTTTCTATCATAGGGTGATTGAGGAACTCCGCCTATTGAAAGAATAGATTTCATGTACGAGTTTGAACAAACCGCCCACTAGAAGTGGGCGGATTCCATTGCGGACTGTAAGTCCGGAGTCAAGGCTCGATCCGGAAGGAATCTTTTCCCTCTTCACCTTCGAAATGATGCTCGATATACTGCTTGGTCATTTCATCGGTGATGTTCCCGACACTGACACAGAAATACCCCCGTGCCCAAAAATGCTGACCCCAGAATTGTTTCCTGAGGCTCGGGTATTCCATCTGGAGCTGATGGGATGTGCGCCCTTTTAGCTGTTGCATCAGCTTACTGACACTGGTGGATGGGTTGATGGAGACGAGGATGTGGACATGGTCTTGTGAGATGGCACCAGAGATGATCTCCGTCTTGTGCTCTTCGGCGATCCGTCTGACGAGGACACGGAGTCTTTCGGCGAGATCGCCTGTAAGGACTTTCTTCCTGTATTTGACGATCCATGTGATATGGAGTTTGATGTCGAAGATGCTGTGTGATGATTTTCGATAGTTGTTCGTCCTCATGTTGGATAGATTACCACTTCATCCTCTATACTGGAAGTCGCCGCCTGGAAGGCGGGGGAATTACCCCAACCCCGGGTGAGACCTTAATCGACTCAACCGTGAATCCGAATTCTCATGATTTTACACGTAGGTTTCTCGACACCCACCAGCCTTGTTAACCGACCAGTTCACTGGCGGTTTTCAAGGCGGAGCAAGCTGATCATAATCGGTACAATTTCAATTGCCCTCTTAATCACGTCGCCAGACCCCGGTGTTTTTGCAGTGTTTGTAACTATCATATTTATTGATCAAACAATGAGGTTATCTTAGTAAGCAAAAAACCGGGGAAGCGAATCTTTGTGTATTTTGAGAACGAGATGCTTTTGCTGAAAAAAAAGAGACTATAGCGTAAATTCACGCTATAACCTACTAGAATTTATCTCAATTATTTGATTCAAAAAGTAAAAATTGCGAATTGCGAATTGCGAATTGCGAATTGCGAATTGCGAATTGCGAATTGCGAATTGCGAATGACCGATAGCCGATTCCCACCGCCTGTGCTAAGCTACCAGCATGCACATCGATCTCACCAATCCGGCAGATCTCAAAAATATTCTTAAAAAATACCGTTTGTGGGCAAAAAAACGCTACGGACAAAATTTTTTAGTCGACAGAAACATTCTCGAAAAAATCGTAGAGAGTGGAAATGTGACCGAAAATGACACAATTGTAGAAATAGGACCAGGGCCTGGCGTATTAACCTGCGAGTTACTTCCAAAAGCAAAAAAGGTGATGGCGATCGAAGTCGATGCCGATATTCTACCGGTGCTGAAAGAAACCACGCATTTCTTTCGCGATAAACTCGATCTCGTCAACACACATATCCTCAATATCGAACCGCCGAGCGAACCGTACAAACTCATCGCAAACATTCCCTACCATTTAACCTCACCGATTCTGCGTAAGTTTTTGGTTGAAACGAATAACAGACCACAAACTATGGTTTTACTCGTACAAAAAGAAGTCGCCGAAAAAATATGCAACACAAAACAGCGCAGTATTCTTTCTCTATTCGTGGAAGCGTTCGGTAATGCAAAGATTGTTGAGATCGTTCCGGCGGCAAGCTTCTACCCGCCACCAAAAGTACAATCGGCGATTTTAAAGATAGATGTTGATAATACGCCAAAAATAAGTGCTGAACCAAAACTGTTTTTTCAAATCGTAAAACAAGGATTCAACCAACCGCGCAAGAAACTGAAGAACAATCTTCCTCCCACCCTACTCGAAAAAGCCGGCATCGACCCTAACCTGCGCCCCGGCGAATTACAAATTGCCGATTGGGAGAAATTGCTGAAAGCACAGCAAACAAATGTAAGCTGAATAGCTTCTAAAACCACATAAAACGCTTGCGCCATTGCGATTACGCCAAGACGGGAAAAGCAATCTACAAGGCAGCAATTCATAAAAAAGTGTTTATAGAAAACATAATAATGAAATCGCCTTGCGTTCTTTTCATATTATCTTTTCTGGATTGCTTCGCTTCACTCACAATGACCCGCGTCTACTAGGAATACGCCGAAAATGTCACGAGAGGAACCGGGAGAGGGTATTACCATATGCCCGAACTAACGTCGCCATTCGAAAGACATTCAACAAATGCAACCAGAGAGACGCATTGCAATGCGTCTCTCCCTTATGCGAGCAACGTCTTTTTTGTTAAATAACTCAAAATACTTAAGGCTTAGGCAGCCTTGTTAACCGCCCAGCTCACTGGCGGTTTTCAAGGCGCAACAAGTAAAAATCTATATTAAAAATACGGGCTTTACACGTAAAAAACCGTATTAAGCCCGTATTTTTCAAAATCCACACTGCGAATCACATCATCACACTACCAAGAATCAATGAAAACCCCATTGTGTCGCCTCCCGTGTCGCTTCGATCTCGGGACAGGCTCTTCAAAAAAGGGATACCGCGCGCCAACCCAATGCCTCACCGTACAAACCGCGTCGACAAGCAACGAACAAATACTACCAAATAGACAAAACACCGCTTGCGATTCCTAAATCATAAATCATAAATCTTATATTCATAACAAAAAAGCCCCCTTACCTCAGCAAGGGAGCTTTCTTTCAAACAAGAAACAATTACTCCAACTCCAACTTCTCTTCCTCACCTAACTCATCCCAACCAAGTGCTTTGATCATCCCGGTTGAAATCGTGTAAAAATTCTCACCGATGTAGATCATTCGTTTGATATTCAATTCAGGATTGCCGTAAAAGTACTCGCCACTCTTTAAAAACGCATCATCATCTTCGTAATGGCTTACAGCACCGCGAAGAGCAAAGCCATCTTCAAGCGAAAAGTCGTACAGATGCGCACCGGCAAAAATCGTTTGAATATTGGCATTCACGCCTACTTCTTCGCTTTGGTTTTCGGTAATGGTAATCGGAAAGCCGACAATACCCTTATCGGCGCTAAACAGTAGCGCTTTATGATTGGTCAGCACTTCGCTCGTTGTGCCACGGTCACCGATCACGGTTTTGTGGGTTTCAATCGGATTCTCGGGATCTGTTACATCGTACAGCGCCAATTTCATCCCCTGCACCGCCGTGAAATACACCGCATTATCGCTATGCACTTTATCGGCATCGATCGATTCATCAACCTCTTTTCCAAAACCCATCAATACATTTTCGGTAACGGGATGGAGATAATCAGACCAGCCGGGGATTTTCAGTTTGCCGAGGATTTGCGGATTGTTCGGTGTTAAATCGACTACAAATAGCGGATCGACGGTTTTAAAAGTGATGAGGTAAGCGCGGTTGCCCATAAAACGGGCGGCTTTCAAATTCTCACCGGGAGCGATGCCCGAAACCTCACTCACTTTATCGAGTTCGTCGTTTAAAATCGTAATGC
>CAZOZW010000023.1:18047-26443 GCA_964584385.1 uncultured Candidatus Peribacteria bacterium | reverse complement strand
CTTTTGGTACGGTTCAGGGGATTTCATTCGCCATCACCTCGGTGGCGAGTGGCTTGGTACTCGGTTTTTTTGGCATGGGTTTGGTGTTATTGCTTGCAATTGGTTTTACCATCTGTGCGCTGGGGTTGCTTGCCGTGCTTCAAATTCCCGAAACAAAACATGCAAGCTCAGCATCATCACTATCACAATCAATCGACATTAAAGGTACCATGGCGGCAATTCTGGCGTTGCCGGGGCTATTGTCGCTCATCTTTTTTTCTACGTTCAATAACTTTCTTGCCGGGGTGTTTATGGCTTTAATGGATGCCTACGGGCTTTCGCTGGTTTCGGTTGAATCGTGGGGTGTTATTTGGGGATTTGTCAGTTTTGCTTTTATTGCCGGTGGTATTCTTATTGCCAAGCTGGGGCTTGGTAAAAACCCGCTAAAAACACTGCTGCTGGTCAACCTCGGCGTATGGCTCACCTGTATTTTGTTTCCGATTTGGTATTCAATCATTCCGGTGGTTCTCGGCTCTATTGTGTGGATGTTTTTGTTCCCGTTTATGGAAGCGAGTGAGCAAACCGTGATTCAAAAAGTTGTACCGCCTGAACGAATGGGGCGGGTGTTCGGCTTTGCGCAAAGCGTGGAACAAATGGCATCGCCGATAACCGCGTTTATGATCGGTCCTGTTGCCGAGTTTCTCTTCATTCCGTTTATGACAAACGGTTTGGGGGCTGAGTTGATCGGGAGTTGGTTTGGTACGGGCTATGCGCGTGGTATTGCGCTGGTATTCGTTGTATTCGGTGTTATCGGCTTTGTAACAACACTGCTGGCATTTCGTTCACGGGCGTATGCATTACTCAGCAAGAAGTACTTACAAAACTAGCTTTGTAATTTTTCGTGTTTCCGTCAGCCAACTGACTCAAACTTGCAATTTTCAGTCAGCCAGTTGACGCAAATAGAAAAAACATTCCGACATCGATGTACATATCAAAAAAATAATATATAATTATCAGAAGATTTTTATAAAACATGAGGCCGATTACATTAGTTGAATATCCGAATAATACATTTGATTTAACTTTTACCGAACCAGAATACAAGGCGACATTGCAATATTTTTTAAGTCAATCTTCATATGGTGTTCCTACGATAGGCGATATAAGCATTGAAGAAACACCTCATGGTATACGCTTAAGCTGTGATGAATTCATAATCGCAAAAGACATCCAACACGAGATTGATTGTGCAGTTAGGGTTGAAGATCGCCGTCGTAAAGAACTCAAGAAGCTGAATGAAGCTTACAAGCTGCGTGGCTTGCCGATTGCAAAAGCCCTTGATGATCTTATAAATGCAGCTGAAACATTAAAAAAAGAATATTTGCTCGATGAAGAATGCCAAGAATACGAACAATCGTACAAAAAAACACGTCGATGGGTTTATCCACCGGAAACCCGTCATGAATATCTTATTCTCTTTCGTGACACATATGCGGCAATCGGTCATATGGTTTGGGCAAAGCCAGATAAGAAACAGGCGATTGGGCGTTTTTTTGAAAACGAATTATTGAGTGATGCCTATAGTATGCATTCAATGGCTATGAGCTGGCTAGCCTGGCATTGCGATGTTACAAGACCTGAGTGCATTGCTTCATTCATCAATCATAAAGATATATCGCTTGGGTGGCATGCCTTGGAAGCTTTGGGAAATACAATAACAGATAAGGAGTATGCGATTTCACGATTAAAAGAATTCGTGAATGCAAAATCTTATTACAGACAGGGGCTCGCGATTGCATCGCTCATAGAGCTGGGATCAACAGACCTGCTCCCCTTGATGAAAGAACGGATGTTTGCAAGCAAGACAGACCTCTCTGGTCCGGCAATCAGCTATGTTGCCACTTTCGAAAAAGAAAATGCGGCGCCTTTGTATATCCGTTTATTGAAAGAACAGCGATATTGGGAGGTCAAGATGACCGCAATGCATCTATTATGTTCATACGGAGATGAAAGAGCATTCGAATCGGTAATCGAACGAATTAAAAAGTATATCTCAAAACCGAGAAGCATAGGTGTTTATGGTCGTTCCGAAATCACTTACGCGATTGAGTTTTTGCACCGTTTTCGCAACAGTGAGCATAAAGACAAGGTATATAAAACGTACGACGCTATCATAAAAAAATCGGCGAATCTCGATGAATCGGAGCGAGTTTGGATTGCCGATCATGTTGAATACTTCGCTCAAAACAAATCATTTGTTGTTGAGGATAAAACGAACTAGCGAAGGAATAATTACCGAATCGGGTATGTTTTATTAGCCCAAACTCCGACGCATCTCCGCTGCTGCCAGCACATCTGCCGCAATGTCTTCGTTTTTTTGCAGTCGATGATAAATGTTCGAGGCAAAGTTACGGTGAATAATCTGCCGGGTTTCTTTTGGTGCCAGCTCTTCGCCTAAGTATTCTTCAATTAGCTCTACGCTTTCTTGTACGGCGAGCCAGGCAGAATCTTTTTTGCATAAATGCTCTAAGTTTTCGCGGTTGAAATATTGCCCGGCTGTTCGCAGATCCGCCTTTAAATTCACATACAACTTTTCAATAATATCAAGGGTATCGGTTTGTTTGGCTAGGCGCAGGGCTTGCCCACTGCCAATTAACTCTGGCGGTATGCCAAGCGAGTAGAGCGCCCCGGTGAACTTGATCGCCCGTGGCAGTTTAACTTTGCCCACCCCGCGCGAGTAACCGAATATGCCAATATGCTGCATGCGTTCACGCTGATCGGGCATTTTGCCAGCAACCAGGTTGATGGTTTCGGCAATGTTCTCGATCGTTTCGCGAAAGTAGCCGGCTGCGGTTTCGTTAAATCCTCGAATCGCCTCGCCTTCTGCTTTTGTTACTGTAATCGCATTTTTTCGATTCTTCGGTAGTTCGGTGTTTAGCTTCGTAATCGATTCTTTTACCGCATCGGTCGGGTAGTCGTACCGAAACGAACTTTGCACGGTAACCGAAGCAGTGCCTTTGTATTCTTCGATCACCGCATCGGTATTAAGTGGGTTAATACTCCCGCGAAAGGGGAGAGCACCGGCACCGATCCAGGGATGAATCTCGATGCCGCGTTCGTCACCAAAATCGTGCAAACTCGAAAGCGCATGTTTTACTGCCAATACACAAGGAATCAAGCCGGCATTCATCGCCGGGTCGCTGCGTGCTAAAAATACCCGTAAGTAATCGGGGCTGTGATCGTATTCATCTTTTACAAAATCGAGGTACTTCGCCAAAATCGCCGGCGAATCGGCCATCGATTCTACTTGTTCGAATAGCGGGATCAAATCGACCAGCCTCATCGTAGAATCTGTTTCAAAAATATCTTTGGTAGCAACGGCAATACGGGCAAACGACTTTTGCAGGTAGCAGAGTTGGTCTGCGCTTGTCGTCATCGGCAAGATCGCCTCAAACACCGGGCGAGGCAGCTCAAATTGCTGAGCGGCTTGCTCGGCGGCAATCATGTTCATAAACGCGCGCGGCAGTTTGTACGATGGCTCTTCCCAAATGTTCGGAATCCGAAACGTCAAAAACTTTTCAACACCCAGTGGGTTTTCTTTAAAGTACTCGTAATAGCGCTGAAACAAGCGTTCGATTACCGCTTCATCGACGAATTTCCCTTCCCAATCCCACATGTATTCTTCTACTCCGAGTTCGGCAAAACAGCGTTGGCACTCTTCAATCTCGTCGCGGGTGGTTACAAAGCGGTTGCCCGTAAAAATAGAAGCAAAGGCATTATCGGGGTGCTGGGTCGCCATCGTGGCTGGTATTTTACGCATAATCTAAAATATTTTGATTACAGTCTATGCATAAAATCCACTTTAAGAAAATGGTTTTTATACAAGTGCGGATTATTCGTCTTAAGGTTTTTTGTTTCTAATCGGTGGTTTCATCCACCCTTTCTGTCTCGTCAGTCATTTCTACCGGCTCTTCGTCTTCCAAAACATCACCGGTATCAGTTTCATCTTCCTCTTCTTCCGCAACTTCAATAGTTGGTTCGGTTTGATTCAATTCAGGAAACACTTCTTCAAGTGGCTTGGAGTCTTGCGGAATCTCGATGCTTATCGAATCGTCTTCTTCGGTGGTAAGTGAGAAATCGAGCTGAAAAACAGTGGCAAGCGCAAAGCGAATCTCATGATTAAAAATTATATCTCCCTTATCGAACTGTAATTTTGTTACATCGATGATCGCCGATGGCAGCATTGGCGATTCGATCGTGCCTTTCCAGAAATCATCTTCTTTTTCGAAATCGAGTTTTGCTGCCACCTCATTGTTCTCTGGTTCGCGGATTTCGGCAGTGAATGAATCTTCTTTTACTTTTACCTCTAAAAACTCATAGTCAACGGTTTCGGTTTCATTATCAACATTAATACGTCCGATATACTTGGTTTCAGACTCGGTCTTTTGCTCCTCAAAAACTATCTCAACGCGACCCGGTTCTTCAGCTTCAGCATTATCATCTTGTTCCGGTTCATTTTCTTGTCCTACCATCACGAATCGAAATTTCTTTTCGTCCGGTAAAAAGACGATCTCACCCTCAATACTATCGAAAACCTCGTCATCAGACACAATATTAAAATCGTATTTGTAATACTTGGGATTATCATTTAAAAAGCTGATCTCGCCCGTGCTATTGATTTTACTGATTATTTCATCAATCTCAGTCTCGAGTTCATCATCAACTTGTGTACCGGTTTCTTCAAGCAATGCAATAACCTCTCGCCACGCCTTGCTGAACGCCTCTGTGTCGAGATCGACGGCAAATGTACTCATCCCCTCTTCTGCCGATAAGCGCTCTTTCATTATCCAAAAGTTGTATTCGTTGGCTATTCGCTTTAGTCCTTCATTTATTTTTTGGTTAGATGTGTTGTCGAGCCTGAATATTTCTGCCACATCTATTTCGCTGTCTTCGGCGCCATCGTTTAATGTGTCGTAGCTCACGAAATACCACTGAGCCAATTCAAATGGCAATTCTTCATCGAACCCGGTTATATCTATAAGAAGATCTCTCACTTGTGTAAAAACACCGTCTTCGTTGGCAATAAGTTCAGAGCTGAACTCAATATTTACCGGCTCGGGTGTTTCACCATCGCTGCTTACTTTACCATCGAATAATATGTTCAGAAGCGGAAAAGTCTCGTTCGTCGCGTCACGAAGCACGTTGATGCTTGTTTCGAAATTATATTTTTGGTCACCCGCCATTCGCGCATCAACAAAACCGCTAGCGGCAATCATGCTCTTTACCTTGTCGAAATCGATGATGTGTTTTGTGTCGCCTTCGATAGACTCTATCCACTCTATCCATGCGGTAACGTGTCCTTTGTACAGCCGATCGAATGCTTCTTGGTCGGTCTCTTTTTGCTGCGTAAAGCTGCAAGATGCAAGTAGTGCAATCGAAATACAAAGGGTGATGATGCGAAGTGGTTTCATAGAATACAAAATACAAACTGTATTTTATACCAATTCTATCAAAAGATAAAGGTGAGGCGTTTTGCTGGTCTTACTTTTTCTTCTTCCCGCTCTTCTTTTCTTGGCACTTACTGCAAACACCTTTTAAGTCTAAGCGATGATCGACCAGTCGGTAGCCGTTTTCTTCGGCGATCTGGTCTTGCATGTCTTCAATATCGGGTGAGTTGAATTCTACAATATCGTCGCATTCAATGCAGATCAAATGATCATGATGCTCGTCGGGGTTTTTTACTTCGTACAAAGTGCGCTCGCGAAATGAATGCTCTTGAATCTCGCCGGAGCGGTGCATGGTGTTAAGCATGCGGTACACGGTGGCTTGCCCCAAATACGGCGATTTCTTTTTGGCGGCATCGATTACGTCATCAATCGAAAAATGTTTCTTTTGCCGAATAATATAGTCGAACAAGATTTTGCGCTGATTGGTGTTTTTTAGGTGATTCTTGAGCAGGAAGTTTTTGTAACGCGAGGGCATGATATGCTGTAAAAGAAAAAGTCCATTTCGTCTTTTATCATAAATGATAATGGTTATCAAATATTTTTTCAATGATTTTATTTATCATATCATCTCTCTTTAGACACGACACCTTTTTCGTGCAGATGGCTATGTGCACTCGATGAAATCACAATTAGTGCAAAAATCGCTTGCGAGTTGGAATGTAGCAAAAAGCATCAACAGTATGATACTGCATTAATACGGTGATCTGCGTTTAAATGCAGTATTTTTGCGAAGGCAAATCGCCGGCACACAAAAAGAATCTATAGCGATCGATAGCGTTGCGCATCAAGCCACTTTTTCTATTTCTTGCGAATCTCGATCTGTATCGGCGTGCCCCAAAACCCATACACTTCGCGCAATCGATTCTCTAAATACCTGCGGAACGAAAAGTGAGCGGCGTCGGGGTCGTTGGCAAAAAAAGTGAATATTGGTGGATTCACACCGGTTTGTACGGCATATTTTACTTTTAAGCGGGTGTTGCCGCGGCTCGCCGGGGGATGCGCATTAAGCGCTTGTTCTAAGAAGTTGTTAAGCTCCGAGGTCGAGATCTTACGCGTGCGTTGTTCCATAATGTTTTTTGCCGCCGAGAATATCTCGCCAATACCGCGTTTTTCGAGTGATGATAAGAACAACACCGGTGCCCAATGTAAAAACGGGAATCGTGATTGTGCCTGACGCTGAAAGCGTTTGCGGATATTGCTCGAGCGCAGGCTGACTTCTTTTTCGCGCTTTTCATCCAATTCTTCATCGGTTTTAACACGAGTCGCCTTTATTTCGGCAATCTCTCGGTCAACCTCATCGCGAATGTTCTCTCGCACTAAATCCCATTTTGTAAACACAACAATCACGCCTAGGCCGGCCTCTACAATCTCGGCGCCCAGGGTTTGGTCTAAATGGCTGATGCCTTCGGTCGCATCGATCATCAAAATCGCAATATCGCTCCGCCCAAGCGAAGCAAGCGAGCGCATGCGCGAGTAGCGCTCTATTTGCTCGCGGTTGCTTTTCGACTTGCGGCGGATGCCGGCAGTGTCGATCAATAAATACGATTCCTTTTCAAAATGCACGATCGAGTCGATGGTATCTCGCGTGGTGCCGGCGCGTGGCGAGACAATCGATACATCTTTTCCCGAAAGGGTGTTGAGCAAAGTCGATTTTCCGGCATTCGGTCTGCCAACAATACACATCCGCGCTACGTGCTCGTCTTGCGCATCTTCGCTTTTACTTTGAAAACCATTTTTGAGCAGGGCGGTTTCGGTCGCCTCCGTAAGTTGGAACAAGCCGTATTGCTCTTTTGCCGAGGTGAAAAAAATCTCATGCTCACTGATCCCCAAGCCATACAGCTCTGCCGCGTTATCTTTGGCGCTCGGTTTTTCGGCCTTTGTAGCAATTAAAAACACCGGAATATGTTTTGGCTTTCTCTTGCGCAGTATCTCAACAATCTCCCATTCTTCGGCGGTTAACTCACTGCGAATATCAATACAAAAGTAGATCAGATCGGCTCCGGCGATACTTTCTTCGGCCTGTCGCCGCATATCGGCTTCGATGTCACCTTCGATGTCAATCGTCAACCCGCCGGTATCTACCAGTAAAAAATCGAGCTTTTCGCCCTCAACAGTGCCAAAAACGCGGTCGCGCGTGGTGCCCGGTACATCGCTTTCAATCGCTTTGCGTTCACCTATCAACGCGTTGAATAGTGTCGATTTTCCGGCATTCGGCCGCCCGATAATAGCAATTGTTGGCATACTTGAATTGGTCAGTGTGATGCATTCTTGCACTAATCAGCTGGGTTTGGCAATCGACAATCAGATATCAGATAACAGATATCAGGGAACAAGGAACAGGTGATAGCCATCAACAATCGATTAAGAGATGTCAGATACATATAAACTCCGAATAAAATAATGAGTATTAATTCCAGTAGGTTATAGCGTTGTTTTACGCTATAGTCTCCTTTTTTTCAGCAAAATCACCGTGGTCGCACATAACGCAAAGATTCGCTTCCCCGATCGAAGCATCGGGGTCTGGCGATGTCTATATTTTTTTAAAGCTGTACGGCGGAGTCCCTCAATCTCGTTTCACTCGAAAGAGGAGACTCCGCCGCGAGTTAAATACCGGGGTCTGGCGACGTGATCAAGAGGACAATTAAAATTGTACCGCTTGTACTCAGCTTGTTCCGCCTTGAAAACCGCCAGTGAACTGGTCGGTTAACAAGGCTGGTGAAACGTTGGTTGCTACGTCGCTATTTTGATTTTTCATGACGCTATTTTTAGTGGTATCTGCGCACGTCCTCCCCCTTTAGCCATTGGCAATGTAATAGCAAATAACAAGTGATTATTTTGACGACTCCCAATAAAGGGGGAGTTAGAGGGGGATTTCTACTCATCCAATTTTTGTGAAAGTCTGCAAAAGAG
>CAZOZW010000023.1:15779-17985 GCA_964584385.1 uncultured Candidatus Peribacteria bacterium | reverse complement strand
TATCAAAGGGGGAGGTTCCACGCCGATTCCCGTCAAAGCGGGAATGACCCCATCCATTCACGCCGATTCGCGCGTCGCAAGTGTGAATAGACCGTGCTTCGCCAAAGGCTACGCAACTTAAGCCCCTCCACGCAAGCGAATGAGCCCCTTTTAATAATCCTTGATGACCGGTTGCTCTTTTTCTTGCTCTCCGATATCTACTATCTGTTAGTTGCTCTTTCACGGTCGTCCTCCGATCACTGATAGTTGCTAACTGATACCTGTTTTAATCTGCACCTTTTCCTCTCAACACCACAAATACCGTGCGAATCAATATTTTCATATCGAGCCAAAAACTCCAATTCTCTAAATAGAATAAATCGAGCTGCATTTCTTCGGCAAACGGCAAATCACTCCGCCCCGAAATCTGCGATAACCCAGTTATGCCCGGGCGCACCGAAAGAATACGCCGCAATTCGGGGGTGAACTCTTCGATCTCATCCTCAAAATGCGGGCGCGGTCCGCTCAGCGACATATCGCCTTTTAATACATTGAAGAGTTGCGGCAGTTCGTCTAATGAAAAGCGCCGTAAAAAGCTGCCAAAAGGCGTAACTCGCGGGTCGTTCTTTATCTTAAAAAATGGACCGTCTTGGCGATGATTCTTTTCTTTTAGTTTCTCCTTTAACAAATCGGCGTTTTGCACCATCGACCGGAATTTAAGCATTTGAAATGGCTCGCCATCACGCCCGATTCGCGTTGATGAATACCTGATCGTTCCCTTCGAAGTCAGCTTTACGATAATAGCGATCATCAGCAAAATCGGTGATAAAACCGCCAAAGCAAGCAGCGAACAAATAACGTCCAAAACCCGTTTGCTGATCTGCCCCCAGCCGGCGAGTGCCGAAGGGATCGGGCTTAATACGGGAATACCGCCGAGCAGCAAAAGATCTATTTTGGCAAACGCCGCCGACGAACCGGGGACGAACCGGTAGGGTTTATGAAAACGATAGCTCAGATTCCGCCAGTATTTCTCATCATCTGGCTTGGGGTTGCGCGTGACACACCAAATCTCGTCTGCAGTTATTGTTTCTGATTGCCGCCCTATTTCAATCTCTTGTACGCACTTAAAGTGGTTCTCGCGTTCGAGTAGCGATTTTATCTCACTTCGCTCCGATTCACTCCCTACTAAAGCCACGCTCGAAACCCCAATCCCTTTTTTCCATAAAATCTGCTGTAAGACAGAGAGGAGAGCTGTTGCGAGCATCCCCAGAAACACGGTGAATACCATTGCTTGGGCGAGCATCATGCGTGAGAAGATCACTTCGCGCTTAAAAATCGCGAAATAGCTGATGATTGCCATGCCCCAAAACACCGAAACCAGAATCAACTTGCCGGTTTCGTGCTCGAACCGAAACACTTTTTTAAACCCAAAACTCCCCAAAAAGCTTGCCACCAGTATAAATCCCAGCGCCGAAAAAAGCGAGAACGGAATAAAAAAATCGTACCCGGGAATAAACTTCGGGTCGAACCAAACATTTAATCCCGGTATTAGATCTGTCACCGGGCGAATGGCGCGCGCTAGCCACCAACCGCCAAGGGCAGCGGCGAAATAGAGTGGAACACGTGCCAGAACAAAATACATCTCCAGTTTTTTCACCCGCTTATTGTAGCGAAAAACCGAAAATTGAAAAGGCGATCAGCGTTGCACTCGCGGTACGAGCATTCCGCTGAATTTAATCAATGCCTCTACTTTCTCACGCATTGTTATCTCATGGCATGATTTGCCCTTTGCTCGTTTTTTGCCGATATACGTAAACGATCCCCTGCCGGCGGTGACTAATCCTTTTGCTGTTTGTTCAATGCTTTTACGGGTGGTGAGTTGCGCTAATCGCCACAGTTCTTCTTTTGCCGAGGTATCAACGAATCGGTGGTGCAAGGTTAATGTCGCTTCATCTTTCGCTTGCAGTCGATTGCGATATAATTCGCGAAAGCCCTCGATGTTTTCTTCAACAAACGTATTCGGCTTTTCGGGGTCTTCGGCATTGAGCAGCATGCGAACATCGCCCAGGTATGATATGCCACTGATAATACGGTAGACGAGCTCTTCAAATTCTTTGCTATCACCCAGGTCGATTCCTGCATCCCGCAACATATCTTTACGGTTTTCGATCAGCATCTTCGAAAATGCTACGTGGTTGTCGCGATTCGTATCTATCGCTTGATCGAT
>CAZOZW010000023.1:0-15769 GCA_964584385.1 uncultured Candidatus Peribacteria bacterium | reverse complement strand
CGTGTGATCAGACTTAATCACCTGATGTGGTTTTGCCAAACGCGGCGCCGAGTAATATTCATCCCAATTCTGCAGGTCGTTTAGCAATCTGTCTGCGCCGATCACTCCATATTTTAAATTTGCCTCGTAATCTGCCCGGTGCCAAAAACCGGCACCGCTGTTTTGCAGTCGTTCAACGACTCCTTTTTGTAGATCGGCCGGTAGATGTCTTATATAGCGAGGGTAATGCTCTGGGTGCTTTTGTATTTGCTCGATGTGCCACTTTACCGGGTCGTTTACTGCGAGGATATAATCTTGCAGCTTGTTGTCATCATCTTCGCCGGTATAGTTGCTGCCATAGCGCACAATCCCGGTAACGTTTTCGTCTAACGCTTGTTCAGCCATAAACCGTGGAATGATGATTTCTTTATCCATTAATGATTAATGATTATATTTCAAATTACAACTTTAAAATAATTTGTCAAACAAATCACGGCAACAACATGATGTCACTCATGAATCGCTCTTTAATCAAGCAACAAGAAAAGCTACAATATGAGTAATGAAAACGATTGTGATCAAAATCGGCACCAATGCCATCATCGATGACCATGGCAATATCGATTCCGCTGTTCTGCAAAATCTCACTGCAGGCGTTGCCCATTTGCGCCAGCAGGGGATTGGCGTCGTGCTCGTTTCGAGCGGGGCGGTGGGTGCGGCACGTAGAGAATTCAAGGCCGAAAAATTCGGCAAGATCTCGCCACTCCAGCTCGCGCAGATCCGCAGTTCGGTTGGGCAGCCCTTGCTGATGATGCAATACCGCAATGCCTTTGCCAAATTCAATATCCCCGTGGCGCAGGGCTTGGTAACCCGGGAGGATTTTGCCAGTCGCGAGCATCAGATCGCGATGCGTGCGATACTCCATAAAATGCTTGAGGGTGGCATTTTACCAATACTGAACGAGAACGATTTTTTAACTCCCGAAGAACTCGATTTTTCAGACAACGACCAGCTCGCCGGCTTTTTAGCGGGTATGTTGCAAGCTGAGCGTTTGATTCTGCTCAGTAACATCAATGGCTTGTATACCGCTCATCCAAGTGATCCTGCTGCAAAAAAGCTTAACCGGATCGAAGAGGTTACCCCCGAGATCCTCGGCTATGCGAGCGACACCAAAAGTGAACATGGCTTGGGCGGCATGGCGAGCAAGCTTAAAACAGCACGAATGATGAATCAACTCGGTATTGAAATGGTTTTAGGCTGCAGTCGCGAACCGGATGTGCTGCAAAACATGCTCGCGCAAAAACCGGTCGGCACGGTTTTTCCGCCAAAATATACCGATAAAAAGTCGGGTATTCGTGTTTGGCTTGCAGCCGGTGCTGCCGAAAAGGGGAGTATCACCCTCGATTGCCCGATCGATCGAATTACTCAAAAAAAAGGTACTGGTGTTTCAATTCTAGGCGTTGGCATTAAAAAAGTGTCGGGCGTGTTCACCGAGGGCGACGTCATCCTCTTGCAAAATCCCGATGATACCAAGGTTGGGCGCGGAGTTGCTAAGCTCTCTGCCAGTGAGATGCATACCCTGATCAACAGCCCGCGCGCTAAGGGCAAGATCTTTATCCGGGCTGATAGTTTATTTTTGTTCTAGGAGAGACGTTGCGTGCAACGTCTCTACAGATGCAATCGTTCGTCTCATCGCTGGGGCGAGTTTTACCTTGAGAAATATATTGAGCAGGGAGTTTGCTTGGGTGAAGTCTATTTTGTTTCTTCAAAAGAGCAGTTCCTTGTGTTCGCTTTGCAAACATCCCCGCTCCGGCGAGAGCAAGCATCACAGCTCTGGCGAGAGCCCTCCTTGAAAGGGGGTAATCGCTCTGCTATTAGCTGCTCATCTATTTTTTTCATGATCGTATCCGCGAGGTGTCGGCGCGCGTCCTCCCCCTTTAGCCTTATACAACGGGATAACAGATATTTAGTCATTTTCCTGAAGTCTCCCATTAAAGGGGGAGTTAGAGGGGGATTTCTACTTATTCAATTAACGTATAAACCCGGCCGAAAGCTGCTTTCCGCTTTTATGAATTATATATAACTTATTATAAGAGTTGCTTTGAATTTCCTAGATCGCTTCGTTCCTCGCGATGACGCAAGCGATCTTTTTTATCGTGATATTTTCTGATTCAACAATAAATCTTCATACTTCCCCGGCTCGCGAATTACTTGATAGCTTTCTTGATCGTACAAAATCTCAGCCGGCATATTGTGCGATAAAAAGTGGCTCAGCCCTACGCTTAAGCCATAAGCGCCGGTTTTTTCAATCACGACATAGTCGCCGATGTTGCATTTGGCGACCTCAACATCTTCTGCCAATACATCGGCGCTGGTGCAAAGCGAACCGGTGATCGTTACCGTTTCTCGTTTTAAATCCTTGGTTTTTTTAATCGCACGTACCGGGTGGGGCGCATTAAACATCTTGCTGCGCAAAAAATGATGAATGCCACCGTTGGTAATATAAAACGTCTTCCCGCGCGACTTTTTAATATCAACGATCTGCACGATGTATTTGCCGCACTCGGCGACCAAATAGCGCCCAATCTCCATCACCAAGTGTTTCTCGCCCGCATCATGTTTTTTTATCAAATCATGCAACCCTTTATAAAAGGCAGTGACGTCGATTCTGTTTTTCGAAGCATAATCGATTCCCAATCCGCCGCCAAAATCTATCACCGCCAGTTGAATACCAAATCTCTCTTCGAGTTTTTTTGAAAGAAGAAAGACATTCTCGACATTTTGCAGAAGCTGCTTGTAATCCATCACTCCCGAGGCGTTGTAAACATGAACCCCCCGTAACCGAAGGTTCTGCAATGTTAGCAGTTCGGCGATCGCTGTTTCGGCATCTTCTTCACTCACTCCGAACGGGCTTGGGCATCCCGAAAGTTGCACATGGGTATGAATCTCGAAATCGGCATTGATGCGCAACAGGATCTCTTGTTTCTTGTCTCGCTTTTCACAAATGCTATTGAGGCGCACCGCTTCGTGTAACGATTCGACATGAATCGTCTGCAAACCGTATTCTACCGCTTCGGTAAGCTCTGTATCGCTTTTGGCAGGGCCGGTGTAAATCACTTTTTCGCCCGGCACTCCGAGCTGCTTCGCCAAAAATAATTCCCCGCCCGAGGCAATCTCTAAGCCAAAATCGCGTTTTACAAATTCTTTGATGATCCCTAAGCTCGAATTCGCTTTGATCGCATAAAAAATCTCAAGATTATTCGGTTTCTGGTTCTGCAATTCATTACATCTCTCGGCAATTACGCTCGCATCGTAGGCATAGAGCGGGGTTTGCAGCTCACCACTCAGTATTTTTTGGTCGATCATTTTGTTTTGCAATAGTCTGTCAGTCGCTTGCCGAGTTCTGCTATTTGCTCTTTGGTTAATGCGCCAAAACAAAAGCGGATTCGATCGGTATTCTTACTGCCAAAGAACTTACCGGGAATCGATGATACTTTTGAGTGTTTCATCAGCGCAAAAGCGAATTCTTCCGAATCATCGATCTTCTCGATTTGCGGGAACACATATAAACCTCCTTGCGGCTTTGTACAATGAAAACCGACCTCGGCAAATATTTGGTGGATTTGTTCGGCCCTTGTTTTGTAGGTTGCTCTTGCATTTGCCAGGTATTCTTCGGAATTGGGCAAAAGCTTTGCCACCGCCCGTTGAGCAAGTGTATTCGGGCATGAGTTGATATTGCGATGTACCTTGGCGGCATTTCGTACCAGTTCTTTACTGCCGAACATCCAACCGATGCGCATGCCGGTGAGCGAATGGCTTTTTGAAATCGAATTAATACATACCGTTTGCTCGGGGATGAATTTGGCGATCGACTCCGGCTTGTCACCGAAATAAATACGGTCGTACACATCGTCTGAAATACACATAAGCTCTGCTGTTTGAATCGCTGTCGCAATTTTTTCGAGCTCGTCTTTTGCATAAACGGCACCGGTAGGATTACACGGATTGTTTACGATGATCGCCTTTCCACCGTTTTTGGCGGCTTGCAGGATCGAATCCGGATCAGCAAAATCACACTCAAGCAGGTTGAGCTGCAAAATCGACGCAATCGATTTATAGGGCGGATAAAAGGCACTATCCACAATAAGTCCATCACCTTTTTGTACAGCCGCCGAAAGCACCGAAAACAACGCTGCTTGTGCGCCTGCCGTAACACAGATCTGCGGATACTGAAACGCGCTCATCTTCTCGTTTTCGTAATCTGAAATCGCGTTGATCAGTTCATACACGCCAAAAGTCGAGGCGTATTCGAATTTTTCGGCTGCGATCAATTCTTGCAGAATCTCTTTGATTTGCGGCGGCGCGGCAAGGTTCGGCTCACCGATATCGGCGCGGATGCAGTTTGCTACTGTGCTTGCGTAGTCAGAAACCTTGCGCAGATCGAACGATAATTCTTTGATTTGCGGTAGAATAAAACTCATGTGCTATTAAAAATCACGTAATAATTCATTAATACCGACTTTCTCATTCGTCCGCTCATTGCGGTAGCCGATGATGATCGGCGTTTGCAATTGCACTTCGCCGCGTTGGCGGGCGCCCGGTACCACAATCGCATCCGCGGGAATCTCTCCTACATGTTCTTTCACGATTTTGCCATTTGCATCGGTTTCGAGAATTTTCACCGAAGCGCTTAAAACCACCCCAGGCGCAATTACCGCTCGTGCCCCCACAATAACTCCTTCGACCACTATCGCCCCCGCGCCGATAAATGCCTCATCTTCGATGATCGTCGGTGTGGCTTGCGCTGGTTCGAGTACACCACCGATCTGCACGCCCGCCGAAAGATGCACATTCTTGCCGATTTGCGCACATGAACCAACAAGCGCGTTCGAGTCGATCATCGTGCCTTTATCGACAAATGCGCCGGTATTCACGAATGCCGGCGGCATCATCACTACGCCGTTCGCCAAATAACTTCCGTAGCGCACCGAGTTGCCACCCGGTACGATCCGTACATTCTCGAATTCTTGTTTGAGCGGAAAAATATCGCGGAATCTCATAGTATCAACGGTGCTTTCTTGCATTGGGCAATACTGAAAAAACCCGAGCAAGCCTTGTTTGACCCAGCCGTTGACCTGCCATTTGCCATCATGCTTTTCGGCGACACGAACCTTGCCGGCATCGAGCAGGCTCATCAGCTCACGGATATCGGCTTCGGTCGCGGTGTTGTTCTCAATTCTCTCACTCAGTTCATTCATCTTTTTTTATACAGCAAATATTATCTCGCATTCTGATTCGAAACACAAATACATCAAACCTGAAATAATTCTTATTCTCGTTGCTTAATGCAAATCGTTCGCATTAAGCAAAAAGCAAGCATCACCATTTCTGTTTTATAAGCATAGAATTAAGATTATTCGATATTTGATTTGCCGCATATTATCTCAAAAAAGACGGCATAAATAAACCAAGCTCGACATCCCCTAAAAAAATGGTAGAGTGTCGATACTTTACTCCTCGAACTTTGTACTGCAACGATTGGATCAGCGAAGAAAAGCCGTTTCGCCAAAAACAACTGCGACATGCGTTGTTCAAAGAACTCGTTTCATCGTTCGATGAGATCACCGTGTTTCCGAAAGATTTACTCCAGCGCTTACAAAAAATCTCGCTGACCGCATTTGAAGTACGCAAACATACGCAAACACCCGAGGCCGAAAAAATCCTTTTTCGCCTGCCCGATGGTAAGTTCGCCGAAGCCGTTTTAATGAAACACAAAGGTCGCAATACCGTGTGTGTTTCGAGCCAGGTGGGCTGCGCCGCCAACTGCAGCTTTTGTTCCACCGGTAAGCTTGGGTTTAGTCGCCATTTGAACGAACACGAAATCGTCGATCAGGTATTATATTTTATGCGGATTCTTAAGCAGCGCTGGCAAACGAAGAACCCCGATAAAAAGTGGAACCTGGCAACGGCTGAGCCAGAATCTAGGGTGCGTAATGTGGTGTTTATGGGGATGGGCGAACCGCTGCTGAACTTCGAAAACGTCGCCAAGGCATTGCATGTGTTCGAATCGCCCGAGGCGATGAACCTGGGCGTGCGGCATATTACCGTTTCAACCGTAGGTATTGCTGCTAACATTCCCAAGTTGCTCGCGTTGCCGCGCTTGCCGAATTTGGCGGTTTCGCTCCATGCCGCTACAAACGAACTGCGTAACGAGATCGTGCCGACCAACCGCGGGTTCGATCTCGAAAAACTCTTCGCCGCCCTCGATCAATTCGTCAATAAAACCGGTCGTCGTGTGTTTTACGAATGGACGGTTTTACGCGGCGTTAATGACACCAAAGAACAGATGATCGCCCTTGGCGAACTGCTCAAAGGTCGCTCGGCACACGTTAACTTTATCCCTTGGAACCCAGGGCCAAGCCGCATTGCCTACCGCCGACCATCGACCGATCATGTACGAAAAATGCAAAAATTCCTTGAGGAGAACTACCAAATAACCTCAACCATTCGCGCGCTGTATGGCGATGAACTAGCAGGGGCGTGTGGGCAGTTGGCGGCGAAAGAATAGCTGGGTCAAAAGCCAGCGAACAACTATCAGATAACAAGAGCTTAAAGCGGCAGGGTTGAAAAGCGTCGTTATCAAGAATAAATCCGCACTGCACTCTGCAAGAGCCAATGAGCAAAAGGCTCAATGGCGAGTGCGTGTTGCTTAATTTTACAGGAATTTACAAATCACCTAGAGAAACATGTGGAGCAGGGAGTCTGTTCTATACTGGAGAATAGGTTGAGTTTAAGTCTTTGCAATCTTCATGATGCATCCGGACATCCCGGCTCCGGCGAGAAACCCACTTCGTAAAAAAATCCTTTTTAAATGAAACCTTCTTTCTCCCTCTTACCCTTCTGCGCCAGAGCTTCTTAGGGCAGGCAGGGTGACAAGAAAGCAAATCGTACTGCTAACAAGTATAGTACACTGAGTCCATCAGTAAGAGCCAGTTACCCAGAGGATCTTGCCAGAACAACATTGTAGGTTCATCTCCGCTCCAAGGCGGAGTCGGGTCTTCGTTGGCGCCACCTTTTGGATTATAGTCTCCGTGCACTAATCTTGAATAGTACTTTTCTGTGTAGCTGTAGAGTGCGTTTTTTGAATCGGCAAGTTGGTGTATCGTATCGCCATTCTTCGTTATGGTGAATGGTTTTAGATGGTTCGCATCAACTACATTCGGCGGAATACGAATATGCGATTCGCCGGATTCGCAATGATAAGCGAGACTGAACTTATACTCTGTTTCTTTTCCCTCTACGGAAAACAATCCGTATTTATTAAACGGTAGTGTATTTTCGTAGATCACTCCATAGCGAACCGGAAAACCATCACGAGTAAACGCAAAAAACCCGGCGGGTGATTCTTCACCGGTGCCGACAAATATATCGCCGATCGCTTGGTGTGTATAAACCGCTTTTTTGGGTTCGAATTGGGCACGTAGTCCGCCGGTAAAGGTGCCGAATCTAATTTTATAGAGCTCAATTTCACCGTCTTCTGTTGGTATTGTTATTTTTTCCGGGAGTTCAAGTTCAGGCATAAAAACATCTCCTACAGCAAATTGAGACAGGATGATTTTTTCATAATAACCTGTGCCGAAATCGCCTTCTAGCTGTACAGAATCTTCATAAATAATCTTGTGGGTATTGCCATCACTGAGTATTCGATAGGGCACTGCTAAGACGCCACCACCATAAGTAGCAATTTCGCGTATGCATGTTATTAAATCCCAATTTTTATAGTTTTTACTCGAATCGGCAACTCGACCGACAACGAAACAACGATTGAATTCCGGACGAGCATGGTGCACATCGGCTCTGCTGAACAGTACAAAAGGGAGCTCATCACTTATGAAGTCTTTTTGCTCTTTGTACCAGATGATTGGTAAAGGTTTTTTTTCTTTGGCAATAGCAATACCGTTCTTGTAGATATAATTTTCATCTTCACTATCTTCGGTGGGTTTAATATCGAACAGTTTTGGGTCTGAGTTTATTATCGGTTCACCATAGTAATAAATATGCGAATCATCTCTTTGAAAAACGTGGTCTAGTATTTCAAAAGAATCGGGGTCGGTAACAATAGTTCTTTTACGACCTTTATAAAGTGCATTAGCATCTTTAGCATAAAAGTTGCCTAGTCGATGATCATTATTCTGC
The DNA here is from genome assembly GCA_964584385.1 of uncultured Candidatus Peribacteria bacterium. Lineage (GTDB taxonomy): Bacteria > Patescibacteriota > Gracilibacteria > CAIRYL01 > CAZOZW01. Next base: position 7,594 of record CAZOZW010000023.1, on the reverse strand, counting down.
AGTAATGTGAAGCTGTTCGGGTCGGCACCCTTTAATGCAACCCCGCCAAAATAAACTTTTTCTTTGTCTTTTGCATATCCTCGACCAAGGCAATAAAAATCGCCCTTGGTATAGCCGATCCAATACGAACGAAAATATATCGTATTGCCTCCCTTACTGTACTGATCGTTACAACTGCCTTCTTGCAAAAGAATGGGGTAATCCTTAGTAATAGCTTGCTTTAGAGCGTCTTTCCCCGACTTGATCGTATTCAAACCGGTACGCAAATAGGTGTCACTATCTACCCCTTCGATTTTTGAACCATAAAAAAACACACTTTCGCCCTCATATGCCAGATCATCATTCTCTACTATGAAATCTTGAGGATCGGAGACCCCAAGAATTCTTTGACCTTTGTGATAGACATAATCTTTATCACGTGAGTATATGTAACCATGTTGCTGAAAAGGAGTAAACGATTCCGGGTCGGCATCCCATACACGTTCCCCATTTCTAAATACATTTTTGCCATCTTTGGAGTATGTCACATCTATTGGAACAAACGTGCTGGGGTCGGCATCGTCAATCCGAGAATCACGCATAAAAACCTGTGTGCTATCGACCGAATATGTATCATTAATCGGGGTAAAGGTTTGAGGGTCGGCATACATAATTGGCATATGCTTCCATCGCACGAAGTTCCCATCACGGGTGTAGGTTTCGTCAATTGCTTCGATCTTGCCCGCAACTCTCATCCGACACGATTCGGGATGATGTGGATCGTAATCCTTCCTCGGATCGATATATATTGAGTAGTAAGCATCAGTAGATTTAGCACGATACAAGCCTGAAAATTCAAATCCATCGTCTACCTTCGAAAGGGCATTGCCGTTGCAATACAGCACCTCTCCGTTGAGTGTGAAGTTGCTATCGGCAATCTCGAATCGATCTTGTAATGGGGTTACAGTAGTGCCTTCCGCACTAAAACTGTATAGAATGTCGCCGTCTGTAGCATGAAATATAGTTTTATCATAACCGGTAACATTGTTGCTCAGACTTGTGTTCGATATTTTTTTCCCAGTAAAGAATATCCCTTCCGGTGTTGTCAGGGTGTGTTCGTTAATGGCTCTTATATTCTCGCTTGACTTCATTTCTATGCCCCGATCCTTGTAAAAAATACTATTGCTATCGTAACCATAAGCTTTCGTAATCGCTTGAAAGGTAGCTGCATCAGCATGATCAAGCTCATTTTTTTTAAAGACGACCCGGTCATTATCTATACGAAATCCACTTGGCTCGCCTTCCGGAGTACATAAAATCATACGATCACCATCATCACAAAATCGATCATCCACCACTTGTTGGGGTGTCGGAACTTTTGTACTGGGCACTTTCATATTCATTTCACAGGCGGCTGCCGTTAGCGCATGTATGATTGTAAACGTCAATCGCGTAAGGTTTTTGGAAAGTTGTTTCAAGAAACTCGGTCAGAGAAAATGTTACCAATACCGAATTATACCTTTTTTAGTAGTTTATTTCAGCATCAAAACAATATTTTCAGTTTTTTTGTAGAAAATGGAAGTACCACATGAAAGCGTAGCTCACCGTTTTAGTGTAGTATTTTAATCGATTCTATCGATTCCGCTCATAAATCAGATACTTGCCGAACTGCTCTACCAGAGTAAAGTTTTGCTTGATGTATTCATCTACCAAATACACCCCAGTCGATTCGCAGCCTTTATTCGGTTCGCAGTAGAATAAATCCCACAAAACGACGTAATTCGTATCTTGCAATTCATCGATCATCTCGGTTTGCACCGGGGTGGTGGTTACAATCCCCGTATGGAGTTCGTGGTATTTTGTTGCTACCGGTTGTTCGAGTAAAAACGGCAGCATCACATTGTTCACAAACACGCGGCTGGTATCGCTAACCCCGACATACACTTCTTCATCTGCCGGAATATTTGCAAACCACTGCAGGGTTTTTTCAAGATTATCGTTCGCTTCGCTTTGTACGAACGGCTCGGGATAAAAACTATACTCCGTTTTGGGCGAGGCGATTACGGTGCTACGGGTTTGCAAAAGGTTATCGGCCGAGGCAAGAATAACAACCGCAAAGATCGGCACGTATAAAAAGCCCCATTCACGATGACGAAACTGCAGGATCAAATGCAGTAAGAAGATGGCGCCCAGTAGATTTAAAAACTCAACATGACCAAAGTCGCTGCGATGATTGGCATAGATGAATCCGGCAATCGTAAAAAAGCCGAGCAGGGCATTGAGCAAAAAGCCCTCTAGATGAACCTGTTTTTTAATGATTTGTTTTGTCCAAAAAATGGCGAATGCCACAAACGGGATCGGCCAAAAGAACCAGGCAAAGTTAAAAGAGAGTTCGCGTAGGTTGACATTCAGACCATCGAAGGCGATTTTGAGTTGATCGATCGTGTTCCACGGCAAACTCCGTAACGCCTGGTAATCGCCGAACAACGGAAACAACAATGCCTGTCGCCAAAACTCATACAGCGCGTCCCACTGGTACAGGGCAATAAAAAAGGGGAGAACGGTGATTGAGAAAATAGCTGCCATTTTGCCAATCGCGGCGGCGAACATATGGCCGGTAAAGCGCGGCGAAAAGAGGTAGAACAGAATCAGCAAGAAAAATATCGAAAGCAGTGAAAAGCCGCCAAAATCAATCCGTAACAAAAACAGTAAGCCGAGTAGAACCCCACCCACCAGCGGCAATAAGTGCCCATCGGGTTTGCGCAAAAAGGCGGCGAACCAACCGGCGGTGAGTACCAAAAACACGGGAGTCATCGACATCTTGCCGAAAAATGCCAAAAAGATCGTAAAGATCGTGGCATAGGCGGTGTTCGATTCGCGCCGAAAAAACAAGAAGACCAGCGCAAAGCCGATCATCGAGACGGCGGCAAAAAAGATGCGCGAAACGAGTAGTGTACTGCCAAAATTGGCAAACACACTCCCTAAAAGCGAGAACTTGAGGGGCCCGTAGATCGTAAAAAAATCACGGTATGGTACTTCACTACCTGCCAAGCGCTTGGCGCCGAGTAATGTCACCCCTTCGTCGTAGAGATTCAGGTTGCGCAATAGCAACGGCTCGTGGAATTTCCAAACAAACAATAGTACGAGCGCACCCATGGTAACTCCGAATACGGTTTGAATGAATCGCTTCGACAGTGATTTTACTTCGATGAAGTTCGGCAACAGGTTCGGTGGTATCGATTTACGGATCTCTTGCGTAAAGCGGTTATCGGGCAGTTTTGGCAATGGGATCTTGCCAAGCTGCTCTTGCATTTGTTGCCACTGAGAATCGAATTCCTTTTTTTTATTTCCAATCCACCCGGTTACAACTCTCTTTTTTTGCGCGTAAGCAGATTTTAATTTTTGCAGCTGAGCGCGCCAACCCGAGATCTTTGCAGTCAGCTTTTCGGTTACCACTTCTTTCTTCGGTTTTTTTTGCAAATCGGCAGTCGAACCCTCAGCCTTCGGTTTTTTAAGTGGAGCCAACTTTTTTTCACCGGTTTTTTTGCCGCGTCGCGCATTCATTCGCAGTTCTTATAAAGAGTAATATGCTTAGCGCCATTGGCCGCGTTCGATCAAACGGATCGCATAATCGTAGATCGAATCATCGTTGCTATTCGTAGCTTCGTCGCTCAGTATAAAATCGGGTTCGATACCAACTTCATTAATATTGCGGTCGCTTGGGGTAAGCCATTCTGCCACTGTAACTTTGAGCGCCGAACCATTTGGGAACTGAATCAGCTCTTGGGCGGTGCCTTTGCCAAAGGTTTGTGTGCCGATTACCGCGCCGCGGTCGTTATCTTGCACGCCTCCGGCTAAAATCTCGCTCGATGAAGCCGAACGCTCATTGACGATTATCACCAATGGATTTTCGGTTGCAGTCGAGGGGCCTTTGACGCGGGTGGTGCTCAGTAGATCGACGCCGCGGGTTTTGACGGCAACGGTGTTTTCGGGCAGCAGAATCCCTAAAATTTCAACCGCGGTATCTAAAAAGCCACCGGGGTTATTGCGCAGATCGATGATAATCCCTCTTTTGGCAGCACGCGGAAACTCCGCAATCGCTTCTTCAAATTTATCGGCAGTGTCGGAGCCGAAGAAGAACATCTCGATCAGCAGGTAGTCATTATACTCCGATGCCACCATCGATTGATTCTCGATCGGGCCACGCACGATCGTTACTTCGAATTCCGTGTTTCTGCGCAACATCAATAATTCAACCTCGCTCCCATTCTCGCCCTTGATGAAGGTTACCACTTCTTCGAGCAACATATCGCCGCTTGAAACATCAATCCCATTTACTTCTAAAAATACATCACCCGGTTCTAAGCCGGCTTGTTCGGCGGGGCTATCGAGCAGCGGCATGATGATCTGCACTCGTCCTTGGTCATCAACTCCTACCTGCGCACCGATTCCATATTGGGTGCCAACCCCGATGTTGAGCAGAAAATCGGCGACCTCTTGTTCATTGAAATAGACCGTGTTCTCATCACCGAGCGAATTTACCAACTCGCGGATCATCTGTTCTTCCATGGCGTTGATATCGACATCCTCGGCATTGAGGTATTTGCTCTCGATCGTTTCAATAACACGGTCGAAGGTTCCTGTTTCTTGATTATTCTGCGGGCGGTCGAACAACACTTCTTCTGCCCGGCGATTGAGCGAAACCGCATCGATCAGCTTGGCACATTCCATACGGTTGAGCTTTACGTTCGAGCCAAAAACCTCATTCGTGATCGGGTCGACGAGGCGTAACTCAAGCGCTTTCGCTACCACACCGCGCGCATCTCCACTGCGCGGCACGTCGATAAAATTCAGTTTGAGATTATTACGCGGCAGAGCAAAACCCTCGAGCTCTAATAAAATGCTCAGCGCATCGAGCTTGGTAATCGCGTCTTTTGGGTTGAACATACCGGTGGTTTCTATTACGCCCAATTCCCACGCGCGCGCTACGAATGGAGCAAAATCTTGTGTTGGTACAATATCGGCAAACGGCTCGCGGATTCTTTCGCCAGTTACATCTTCACCAACGTTTTTAAGTGCCCATGTTGTAAACTGTTCGCGGCTGCAGCGGATCTCTGGCAGAAAAAAATCGCCATCTGTCAGCACGCCCTTTTCGATCAAACGGTCGAGCGCTTGGCTTTCGGTATCTTTAAAAGCATCGGCGGCTGGGGTAAACAGCGTAAACGCGAGCAAAAAGGTCAGTATTTTTTTCATAATCTCATTTGTTAAAGCGGCGGTATTATTGCTCATTTAAACTCAAATGAAAAGGTGAGTTCGTGGAAAACACTCTGCTTTAGCAAAGTTATCGAAATTATCAGTTTTTTTATGTTATTTCAGATTTCGCGTTTCAATTCCCAAATTGATTTCAGTCAATTGCGAAGAGTAACCGTTTTTAAGCTTGTGCTTGTTTTCTTGACGGAATATGTACATGTACGATAAAATGTACATGATGAAAACACTTAGTTATACGGCGGCGCGATCGAACTTTAAATCGACAATGGAAGAAGTTTGCGCCGATCATGCACCAATGGTCATCACCCGTAAAAACGGCGAGCCGGTGGTACTGCTTTCGCTCGAAGATTACCACGCAATGGAAGAAACGATGTACTTGATGCGCAGCCCAAAAAATGCCAAACGGCTTTTGGAGGCGATTACAGATCTAGAATCAAACCAGTTCGAACCAAAGCAATTACTCGACGAATGATCTGCTTTCACAGAAACGCTTGGCAAGATTATTTGTATTGGCAAAAAAACGATAAGAAAAATGTAAAACGCATCAATCGGCTCATCAAAGATATTGAGCGGAATCCTTACGAGGGCATTGGTAAGCCCGAAGCGCTTAAGTTCGATTTGACCGGCTTCTGGTCACGTCGCATCGACGCTGAGCATCGTTTGGTCTATTGCATGAAGGATGAGCGGGTTATTGTGGTGCAGTGCCGGTATCATTATTAAAAGTATCTGCAAGGCACTCACTTCATCAAACCCCATGCGCGCCATTCGATACTTTTTTGGAGCATAAAGTATTCGCTGTAGGTACTGAGTAAATAGTTTTTCCTACGATCATCTTCGATGTAGTCTTTTACTTTTGGAATCATCTTTTTCCCCGTTTGTGTAAGCGCATGATCTGCGTCGTACACAATCACCTTATCGTTTTGGTGCAAATACAAGTTGAGTGAGGCAATGGTGTAATTGGTCGGCAGGGCGATAAAAATCGCAAAGAACAACACAAGTATGCTTCCCGAGGTTAAAAAGTAAGTGCTGAAGTTTTTCTTGATCGCACCAAAAAAGCTAATCAGACTGATCGCGATCAAAAAGGGATAAAACATCATCCCCATTAACCTGCTCTCGGTAAAACCGTAGCCCGAAACGTATAATCCCAGTCGCTGAAACGATGAAAAGATCAAAAACATCGTTGCAAAAAAGAGTAGAGCCATCAGAATAATATGTGCTTGCTTAAGTGCGGCATCGAGTTGTTCTGAGTGAAAGAACCGACAACTGAAAAACACGAATAGAAGGTTTAAAGCCACTACCGTGATCAGTTCCCAAAATCGATCTACCGCTAACGCCGACCACGACGGCAAGCCTTTTAGCTCAACCAGTTGCGCCGGATCGACAAAATCGAGCCTGATTTCGGTAACAATATACAGTATGTAAATACAGACCAAAAGAAAACCGGTAAATAATGCGGTGTACACGATGTTGAGCTGTAGAGTCTCACTAATAATAATTTGTTTGTGAGTAATCGTTTTTTCGTATGCTTTTTTCCAATAGAAGAAAGTATACATGCTCACGGCAATCAGCAGTCCGAACAGAATAAAACTTGTAATGTGCAAGGGGAGCTGTTCGAGACTGATGATAAACGAAAAATCGAAGATGGTGTCGCTGATCGTTTTAAATTCTTGATTTGCCTGACCCAAAAGCGAAACCACCAACGAGAGGAATGGCAACCCGACGACAACGATTAAAACGGGAAACAGGAGTTTACCAGAGAGTTTTGCGTATTTTTTAGTCTTGATGATTGCGTCGTGAGCTTTGGTAAAAAACCCGCCAATACCCAAAAAGCCCAGTGAGGCAATGCCTGGCACCGAGAACAAATAACGAACAAGAAAGCTCTCTGTAAAAGCTTTCGTAATAAGATTGAGGTGGATGAAAAACAGCAACACAAGAAGGTTTATTTGATAGTCACCCAATGAGAAGTATTGAAATAATAACCCTGCGCACAGAATAAAGTACGAGGTTATAAGAATCAGATTCGGGGCCGACCAATTGAGCGGACGAAAGAATTTTGCATTAAACCAAAGACTCGTGACCCCAAGAATCGTAAAAAACAGAAAGCTAGAAAATAGATTATTCCCGAGTGGGATCAGAACAAACGCGAGCACTGCGAGACCAAAAGAAACCAGTGCAGCGAGCGAAAAATATTGATTTGAGTGGGTTGATGTGTTGCTCATTGTAAATCAAAAATACTTCGGTGATGATAATGAAGCGTTTAAAAAATGTCTTGTATGAGTTTAATGATTTTTTATTTCCATTCCGTGGGATGAAGACCCGACGAAGTGGGTCGAAAACCCCGTGG
>CAZOZW010000022.1:17770-27732 GCA_964584385.1 uncultured Candidatus Peribacteria bacterium | reverse complement strand
TAATTAACAACCAGTAAACCTCCGGCTCTGCCAGAGAGACATCTTACGGTTCTACCGTCCCGCCGTTATACTCGGAGTCAAGGAAAGCCTCGACAAAGGGGTTGTTTTTTCATCCTTTTCTTTTTCTCCAACGATATGAAACCAACCTCTCAAACACTCCACACACAAAGTCACGTGATGTGGGAATGTATCTACCACATCGTCATCGTCCCCAAATACCGTAAGAAAGTCCTCTTCGGAGAAGTCCGGATCATGGTCGGCAGACTCCTCAGGGAACTAGCCGATCAAAGAGGGATAGAGATCATCGAAGGCAACGTCTGCCCAGACCATGTCCACTTGATACTCTCTATTCCCCCGAAGTTCAGCGTAGCGAATACACTCGGATTCCTGAAAGGGAAAAGTGCCATCAGGATCCACAACACATTCTCGAGGAAGAGATCACTGCTCCAGAAGTCTTTCTGGAGCAGGGGCTACTTCGTCAGAACCGTCGGGATAGACCGTGAGACCGCAGAAAGGTATGTCCGCGACCAATGGAAGAAAGACCAGTTCATCGACGGACCGGAGCTTGACCTTGCCTGGAACTAAAAACCCCAAGAACAGCTCAGCCCCTTCTAGGGGCTTTCCTAAAACCTCCGGCTCTGCCGGAGGTTATTTATTTTCGCATATGTCAAATTGACGATTAGAGCCTTTTTCTTTTAAGATGTTGGCGCAATTCAACATAACAAGGATGACAACTAAAACTTTAAACACAGGGTTGAACAAGGCTGCCAGGGCAAAGAAAGATGAGTTTTATACTCAGCTAGTTGATATTGAGAAGGAATTAAAACACTACAAAGAACAATTCCGAGGCAAGGTTGTTTATTGTAATTGCGATGATCCTTTCGAGAGTAATTTTTTTAAATACTTTGCTGCTAGTTTTAATGCACTCGGTCTAAAAAAACTTGTTACTACCAGCTATATAAAATCACCGATTGCCGGTGGGCAATTGCCATTGTTTGATATTGAAGGCTTGAAGCCCGAAGGAAAAGAGCCATTCAAAATTGAAATTAATGAGGTGAAAGATTATGACAAAGATGGGGCGGTCGGACTTTCGGATGTTGAATGGTTACTAAGGCATGAAGCCAATGTGGCGACACCACTCAGTGGCGATGGTGACTTTCGGAGCAATGAGTGTATTGAATTATTAAAAACTGCTGATATTGTGGTCACTAACCCACCATTCTCGCTTTTTCGAGAGTATGTTGCGCAACTGATTCGATATAATAGTCGATTTTTAATACTGGGTGATCAAAATGCATTAACTTACAAAGAAACATTTGGCTATATCAAGGATAATAAAATGTGGTTGGGTTATGATAATGGTGGCACAAAATGGTTTCAGGTGCCTGATGATTATGAGATACAAACACAATCCAGGATTAAAGTTGAGAATGGTATAAAGTACTTCAGTATGGGCAGAATATTGTGGTTTACGAATCTTGATACTACGAAACGCCATGAAGATTTAGTTATGTACAAACAGTATTCACCTGAAGAATTTCCATTCTATGACGATTACAACATAATAAATGTAAACAAAGTGTCTGACATACCCATGGATTATAGTGATATAATGGGGGTACCTATCACCTTTGTTGATAAATATAATCCTGAGCAATTCGAAATATTGGGCATCGCGAACTCAGCCAGGTGGATTGGACAAGAGTGTTACACGATAATTCAGGGGAAAAAAATCTACAATCGTATTTTAATTAAACGAAAGGCGTAACATGAAAATTGAACTAAATAAGATTCCGATTCGTGATGTCATTAACGGCTTCAGGGATAGTGCTTTGGAGGGCGTAACCGCGTATGATGGCAAACTTGATATTCGGCCGAAATATCAGCGAGAGTTTGTTTATTCAGGTAAGCAGCGTGATGCCGTACTTGAAACCATTAAACAAGATTTTCCGCTTAACGTAATGTACTGGATGGTAAAAGGCGACGGCAGCTATGAAATGTTGGATGGACAGCAGCGCACTATTAGCATTGGGCAATATGTTGACGGTGACTTTTCACTGAACAATCGTTACTTTCATAACTTAACCGAAGAAGAGAAAAATCAGATTCTGGATTACGAATTGATGATTTATTTTTGTGAGGGAACTCATAAAGAACGACTTGATTGGTTTAAGACCATTAACATTGCAGGTGAAAGGCTGACAGACCAGGAACTGCTTAATGCGGTCTACACCGGATCATGGCTTGCGGACGCAAAAATAAAATTCAGCAAACCTGGATGTGCTGCATATTTACTTGCCAATGATAGTGGCGCACTTATAAATGGTTCTCCCATCAGACAAGAATATTTGGAAACTGCTCTAAAATGGATTAACAACGGAGATGTACCGGATTATATGGCAAAGCATCAACACGATTCGGATGCCGAAGAATTGTGGGAGTTTTTTCAAGACGTAATATTTTGGGTGCGAAAGACCTTTCCGAACTATCGTAAGCAAATGAAGGGTATCGAGTGGGGTTATCTGTTTAACGAGCTAAAAGATAGGCCTTTGAATGCGGATGAGCTTGAAGCCGAGATAGCTCAATTGATTCAAGATGATGATGTTACAAGCCTGTCAGGTATATATTTATATGTTTTAACGAGGCAAGAGAAGTTTCTAAATCTGCGAGAGTTTGACCCCAAAATCAAACTTGCCGCTTATGAACGCCAAAAGGGCATATGTGTAAAATGCGGTGAGTATTTTTCGATAGAGGAAATGGAGGCTGATCACATCACACCTTGGCATGAAGGCGGAAAAACAATTGCAGAAAATTGTCAGCTCTTATGCAAACAAGATAACCGCACGAAATCCGGCAAATAAGTTCGACACACATTTGTAAACTTTCTCAGCTTAGTCCCTCGGTTTTCGACTTGCTCACCCCATTTCACCAACTTGCAGTTGTCTTCTGCAGACTCTTTTACTAGACTTTGCCATGAACTCTTAAATAGTACATATGAAAACAATCGCCCTTGCCCGCGGCGTACCGCCGCTCTCGGTGATGAAACAGCTCAAGCCCGCGATGATGCAGGCACTCAACAATTTGAGCGAAACCGATGAGAAGGATTTTTTGCAATACGGTCACTTTGCCGGCTATGAACCACTACGCGAAACAATGGCGCAGCGCTTTGGCGTTAGCAAAAACCGTGTATTTATCGGTAATGGCTCAATGGATACGCTCCATCTCTTTTTGTTGTTTTTACAAACCCGCAATAAAATCGGCGCGTACTTATGCGGCAAAGAGGTGTACGATCGCCCGGTGGTAATCGCCAAAGCACTGGGGCTGAATCCTAAACCATTAATAGTTAACGAAGACGGAGTCGACCTCGATCGACTCAAATCATCGATTACTGCTGCCAATACGCCCGGCGTGCTCTACACAATCCCCTGGTTCGATAATCCGAGCGGGGTTTCGCACTCATCCGAAAATATGACGAAGGCAGCGCAAATCGCCGCCGAGAACGATTGGTTCGTGATTCGCGATGGCGCCTATATCGAACTCGCCTACCAAAATGCAGTGCCACTTGAGCCGGTTTTAGATAACGTGATTCAAACCTTTTCGTGGAGTAAGATGATCACCGCTGCCAACCATACCGGCGGCATTATCATCCCCGAACAATATTCTGCCGACTTTTTGCATTTTATCAGCTCGTGGCGCTTAAGCCCGGTTTTGCCCACGCAAATGGTGACCTGGCAACTCATCGAATCGGGCGAGTTACAAAATCATCTTGAAAATGTGATTATACCCGATGGTAAGCGACGCACCGAGCACTTTAACGCACTTATGGATCAATACTTGCCCGAAAGCAAGCGTCGCGATATTACCGGTGGGCATTTTTGGGGAGGCAAGATCCACGGCCTTACCGAACAAAATTGGGACCGATTCTCACAAGTCGCCGAAGAAGAATATGGCTTAAAAATTCCCCATTATGCCGGATTCATGCCACTTTGTGAGCACTCCGAAAGCGCGGGCTACATTCGCATCCCATTGTTTACCGAAGATGCCGAGATACAAGATCCACTGCGGCAGATCGTTACCGGAATTGCTGCTGCCCGCGACGCAGTAGTAAGCCTTTGATTTTTGCCTGCTTGCCCTGAGAAGCATTGGCGAAGAAGGGGCAAGGGGGTTATGCTGCATGGCTAAACGAAGCAGGGCGCACATTTCAGCAAAGGATTAAAATCATTCAGAAACACCTGCGAACTATCTTTTTTATTCTTAATCATGACTAATCATCTTAAAATCGCCGTTACCGGCGCTGCCGGACAAATCGGCTATGCCTTACTCTTCCGCCTCGCCAATGGCGATGCTTTTGGCAAAAACACCACTATCGACCTCCACCTGATCGAGCTGCCGCAATCACTCACGGCTCTTGAAGGAGTGAAGATGGAACTCGATGATTGCGCTTTTCCACTACTAAAAGAGGTGGTGATTACCAGCGATTCCGCAGAAGGATTTAAAGATGCTGACCGCATTATCTTGGTGGGCAGTGTGCCGCGCAAGGCGGGGATGGAGCGCAAAGATCTACTGACCATCAATGGCAATATTTTTACCGGGCAGGGCAAGGCATTCAGCGAGAATGCCGCACCCGATGCCAAAATCCTCGTTGTTGGTAACCCGTGTAATACGAATTGTTTAATCGCGATGAACAACGCGCCGAACATTCCGCGTGAGAACTTTTTTGCAATGACCGCTCTCGACGAAAACCGCGCCAAACATCAACTTGCCGCTAAAGCAGGTGTACCCGTCGATACCGTTAAGAATATGGTTATTTGGGGTAACCACAGTAATACTCAGTTTGCTGATTATAAAAATGCCATCATCAACGGTAAGCCGGCAAGTGAATCAATCGATGAAACATGGCTGAAAAGCGACTTTCTCGAAACCGTTGGCGAGCGCGGTGCGGCGGTGATCAACGCTCGTGGCATGTCGTCGGCGGCTTCGGCGGCGAACGCTATCATCAAGGCTTGGCAAAACCTCGAAACACCCACCCCGCAAGATGAACTCTTTAGTATGGCACTTTGCAGCGATGGGAGCTATGGTGTGCCGAAGGGTCTCATCTGCAGCTTTCCCGCACGCAATGTAGGCGGCAATATCGAAATCGTGCAAAATCTTATGTTTGATGATTTCGGCCGCGAAAAATTCAACCTTACCGTTGCAGAGCTCGAAGAAGAAAAGGCGATGGTGGAGGAGTTGTTGTAAGAGCTTGGTTAATCCGATACATGGGACGTAGATTTGCGGATTAATGCAGGGATTTAGGATCTATGATTTATGATTTTGGAATCGCAAGCGAGTTGCGGGTTTCTTACGTTTGGTGCTTTGTGATGAATTATCTCTAAAAGTGTCCAAGTCACCAGATTTTACGAATCGATGCCCTTACTCTTCTGCGCAAAAACTCCATTTATGCGAAAAGACTTGGACAAGCACACGGCTTGTTCTTATCCCGATTACGATTTTGAAGTGCAAACCTAGGAACTTTCTCGAATAAAACAATCGATTGCATGTCACTCCGGGCTCGACCCGGAGCCTATTAAGCGATATCAAGAAGAACGGAGCTGGTTGCTGTGAGATCCTCATTCTGTATCCAAGTCGGTTATTCCGCATATCTATTATCTCTGTGGAAGCCGCTACTTTCTAGATTATTACAAAGAGCTATAATAAGCTCACACACAGGAATCTTGTCTCTGAAAAAAACTTCGGCGGCGGAGTCCCTCGTTTCTTTGCACACCAAGCCAGTTTCTTACAATTGAGATGATATTGACGAAAATGCCGGAGACTCCGCCGGGAGTTAATCAATCAGTCATCGTCGCGATTGGAGCTGGAACCAGCTTGTAGCTGATTTCTTACGTTTGGTGCTATGCGATGAATCATCTCTCACGAATAGTATCGAAGAATCAAGATTCACAGCCGCGATATTGCAATACAACGCCCAAGGCTCATCCAAGTCACCAGATTTTACGAATCGATGCCCTTATTTCACAAACCCCAACTTCTGCATCAACGCTTTCGGGTCTGGTTCGCGACCCATAAAGTTTTGAAAAAGCTCTGCACCGGGCTTGCTCGCGCCGGGTTCAGTATCCCCTCTTGTAAAAATTGTGAGAAGACATCGGCCTCTAATATCTCGGCCCATAGGTAACTGTAGTAGCCGGCAGCGTAACCGCCGCCAAAAATGTGCCCGAACGAAGTGTACATGCTGTAGTCATCTGGCTTAGGCATTATGCTGAAACGATTGGCAATTTCTAGGCATTTCGCATCCAGAGCTTCAACCGTTTTTGGTGGCGCCTCACTGTGCAATAAAAAGTCTAAAAAGCCGAATTCATTTTGGCGCAGCATAAAAAGCCCTTTCTGAAAAACTCGACTTTCTTTAAGTGAATTGAGCATCTTCTCACTAATCACCTCACCCGTTTCGAAGTGCTTAGCAAAACGCGCCAAGCTTTCGCGGTGCCAGACCCAGTTCTCGAACAGTTGCGACGGCAGTTCGACAAAATCCCACTCGGTATTGAAACCGCTCAAATTGTGGTATTGGCGGTTACCGAGCAGTAAATGCAAGGCGTGTCCGAATTCATGAAAGAGCGTGATCAAATTCTCATGCGTCAATAATACCGGGCGCGTTTTGCTCGGTTTGGCAAAATTGCTGACATTGATCACAATCGGCAGTTGCGTTTCATTGGAGTGCTGCACGGTATAGTTATCGCGTAGTTTGTCGCACCAAGCACCACCACGTTTCTCGCTACGGGCATACAAATCTAACAAAAAATAGGCGGTATGCTTGCCATCGACATGTGCTTCAAACGCCATTACGCTCTCGTCGTAGAGCGGCGTGTTCACTTCTTTTAGCTCAATGCCGAACAGTTCTTTGGCAAGTTCGAGCATCCCCGGGAGCACTTGTTTGAGCGGAAAGTACTTTTTTAAAGCGCGCTCATCGATCTCAAACTTTTTTTCGCGTAGTTTTTCCGAGTAATAGGCAATATCCCAATATTCTAATTTCTCCTTATCTGCCGCAAATTCTTGCAGCTCTTTCAAATCGATCTCTGCCTGATGCTTCGCAGAGGCGGCAAATTCGTTTAAAACACTTGTTACTTGCTCTGTCGATTCTGCCATGCGCGTTTGCAACACATAATCGGCATAATTGCTAAACCCGAGGAGATGGGCTTTTTCATGGCGGAGTGTAAGGGTTTTCAGAATAATCTCGCGATTCTCGAACTCCCCCGCAGCGCCAACGCGCATATTACGGCGCCAAAAGAGCTTTCGCATTTCGGCATCGCTACAATATTGCAAAATCGCCCCGTATGACGGTGGGCTGAGTGTAAACACCCAGCCATCCAAATTGCGTTTTTCGGCCTCCTCTACCGCAGCTTCCATATCCTCCTCGGGTACCTCTTGCAAAGTTTCGTCGCTTTCAAAATGCTGAAAAAACTCTTTGCGACAATCGAGCACATTATTACTAAAGCGCTCGTTCAAATCACCCAATTCTACGTTGATCTCTTCGAGCCGCGCTCTTTGTTCTCCTTTTAAATGTACTCCGGCAATTTCCATATCGCGGATCAATAATTCGAGTGAGCGTTGCTGTAATTCGTTTAATCCACCCTTTTTTTCAACTGCCTTAAGCAAACTGTATAGATCGACATTCAAACTAACATGGTTCGAGTATCTTACCAGGTCGGGCTGAAACCGTTGAATAATATCGCGCGTTGTGCGCGTAGCGTTGGTGTTATTAATGCTGGCGATAAAACCAAAAAAGATCCCCAATTTACGATCTTGCTGAAGGTATGGTTCAACCACACTGGTAAAAGTCGCTGTTTCGATGTTTTGCTCAATAATCGCGTTAAACCGATCTTTTGCCTCTTGCAATAAATCGACTAAAATAGTTTCGGCGGCCTGTAGCGCTTCTTCACCTGCGAGCAGGGTGTAGTTCGGCACACCACCGGTATTAAGTTCGTTAATAATTCTTTGTTTGATGTCGCTCATCTTCTAATGCAAAAAGATGCACTTATTATAGCGGTATTTTGGCAAATGAGATAGTGCGATTTTGAGAATTGTTTTCAATTCGATGGATCAATCATCTTTGATTTTTTGCCACACTTTTTCGATTTGTGTTTCGATCGAATCCCAGCCCGCATCGTCGTCGGTAAAATTATTGCGTGATGTAGTCTCTTCATCAGCAACGGATGCCCAGTAGGCTTTGAACAACCCAAGGTGGTATTTCATGTGCTCGCGGGCTTCTTGCGTATCGGCTTGAGAAAAATGTGGCCCGGGGTCGATTACCACCGGGCTGATATAGGCATGTTCATCAGTGCGGCGCGAATACACCGTGGCAATCGCTTGTTCACCCAAAGCAGGATCTTTTTTTACCCAACAGCTAAGCATATGATTATGTTCTGCGGGCGATATTGTTCTGGCATCGATAACCAGATTCTTTTGCACCGCTTGTTGTTCATGCGGAAGCAGCTTGGCTTTTTTTATGAATTTTTTAAACTCATTTTCAATCGTACTGGCATAAAAACTGCTACGTGTGACCAAGCGTATTTTTAATGGATCTATTATTGCTTTTTTCACGATTGACGTACCGTATTCATCTAACAGCCAATTGCCTTTGGTGCTGATCAGCCAGAGTTCATCCCAAGAACCGCTCATTATATCAGATGTCTGCATTGCTAAATCTTCCCAGTTTTCCACCTCGGTGGCATAGCGTTTACCACGTGGGTAGGTAAGCGATGGTTCGGTTTGTGGCACGTGGTAGATTTCTTTGCTTGGTTCTTTAATATATTCTTGCAGGGCTTTTTCGAGCTGAGTATTGGCTCCACCATACCAACGATTGATAAATTCATCAATAATCGGTTGGGCGAGGGGGTGTGGTTGCCCGTGATTTTGTAGGGCATCGGGCAGTCGTTCGATTAATCGCCTGGCAATTTGGTTGGGAGTACTTTTGCCGGTTACATCTTGCAGATCACTCTTTTTTATACGGAATTGTTCGCGATTGGTAGTATTTTGAATCATACCCAAATCATTGCACAGATCTGTCAGCGAGCGTAGTTCGGTCACTATGGGCTGTTGATTTAGACTCTGGTGCGCGTTTTGCTTGTTTACACTCTCGACATAGTTCGCATATAAATGCCCCATTTTGGTTTCGCGAAGCGATTCGAGATTTATGCTACCATTATCGATGGCAACACGACACACCAGCTCAACAACCGTTTGCAGGTAAAAAATGGTGGGGAGTTCATTATCGATATCACACGGATTGTTTTTATCGGCAGAACTTGCCGCGCGCGCATCCATCGCTAAATTGGTGAATAGCGTGGTGAGTGCTTTTTGTTGATTGAGCGATGGTAATGCATCAACTTGCATCGACCGAAGCCGGTTTCTGATGCGATTGTACAGTTGTGCAGGTAAGTCGCCACCAATATCGTATTTGGTTTTAAATCGCGGCTTGTGCCAGTGCAAAGGCTTTTTGCTGCATGGTGGCACATCGCTTGGCAAGCCGACTGTTTCCGGGTTTGGGTTGATAATATAAAAAGTTGGCTCAAAGGGCTTGGGGTCGTTTTTTGTTTCTTCCATGCGCTGGGTTATAAGGTCGTTTAGCTCTACACTCTGCATACCAAAACCCGCCACTAAAAAAGCCACCTTGCCGCTAAGCTGCTCGCGAATGGCTTGCTGTATACCGCCGGGCACAGCGGTGTAATCAACTTTGCTAAAGCGCATCGTGCTGGGGTGGCTTACCGTACCATGGGGCTTTATGTACGCCTTTCGTTTGCTTTCGGGGTGGTAATCGCCGTCCGAAAAAATTCGCTCGTAGTCGTCTTCACGCAGGTTTTCGAGAATGGTTTGGTCGAGTTGTTCATCAAAGTTAAAGTTGATGATTGCCTGAATAATATCGTGGCGGAACATTTTGGCGATGACCTCATAACTAAGTGTGGTGTTATGGC
>CAZOZW010000022.1:16598-17735 GCA_964584385.1 uncultured Candidatus Peribacteria bacterium | reverse complement strand
AACCTGTTGCAAAACCCGAACCGCATGGTTGTAGTTTTGCCTGGTAACCAAGCTTTTCCCGAAAAGTTCAGCCTCTACTCCAACTCTTGGCAAAAATCTATCGAGCGACTTTAGTACATTCTCTAAAATCAACTTCTGTTCAATTTTTTCTACTGCTCCATTCGCCAGCTCCAAGCGTGTTTCTGCGCCCATACCCGCGCCGATGATGGCGATGGCTTTGTCGAAAGTCTTCTGCTGAATAACCCTTGGCTTTGAGTGCCTGTATTGCGGCGACTTCTCTAGCTGATCTTGAAAAACATTGGCTATGAATTCCTCGGTATTCTGTTTTTTGTTCATATTTTATATCAATGAAATGCTATATAAATGCCTTCTTTTCCGCGCGTAATGTATTTTTTAATAGCAGGCGGTGTCCAACCGCTTACACCAAAATAAAAATCAAGTTCTTGCTTGGCGATCAATCCAGTTGTCTCCCCTCTTTTGTAGACTTGTGCCGTTTTCCCGATCATCTCCAAAAACCTTGGCAACTTATCACCGAAAGCCTGTTGCCTTTTTTCATCACAGAGGTTGTTTAGTATACCTCGAACAGGGCGGGCATAATAATCCTCTTTCATTAATTCTTTCAGCTCGGGGTATTGCTCAAGTACTTTGGCAAAAGCGATGGCGGGGTCTTCGGTGGGGTGTTTTGCCTCGTGCAGTATCTGCATCACTTGCGCTTGGGTTACCGTGGTCTCCCACTCGATCGTTTCATCAACCTTGCCCACCGCTTCTACCGCAGGCATTTGATCCGGCTGTTCCCCGTTCGGTACTTCGTTTTGACCAGGCATATTCCATAACAATCATTTGTAATATATGCTTGTTATTTTACGTTTGTCAACGCTTCCATCCGCATTTCAAAATCAGGCTGGGGTGTTTGGGTAACCTGTTGCAAAACCCGAACCGCATGGTTGTAGTTTTGCCTGGTAACCAAGCTCTTGCCCGCTACCTCATTCTCAATCTCGGGCTGCTTCATCGATGCATCCAGTGAACCGAGCACATTCTCGAGTATCAATCGCTGCTCGATATGTTCTATCGCCGCGTTCGCCAGCTTCAACCTGCTCTCGACACTCATCCCCGCGCCGATGATGGCGATGATTTTAT
>CAZOZW010000022.1:11981-16498 GCA_964584385.1 uncultured Candidatus Peribacteria bacterium | reverse complement strand
AGTATCCCCCTTACACTGCGGGCATAATAATCCTCTTTCATCACCTCTCGTAACGCGGGGTATTGCTCCAGTACTTTTGCAAAGGCGATGGCGGGGTCTTCTGTTTCTTCAAAAATCCGTTGCACTTGCTCGTTGGTAACGGTGGTCTCCCAACTCACTACTTCATTTTGCAAGTCTTTTGCCTTTTCTGCTTCTGCAGATAACGGGCGCTTACTTTCTTTGCGTTTAGGGGTTTCGTGTGAATTCGGCATAGTGTTCTAAACTCGTTTACAATATATGCTTGTTGTTTTACTTTTGTCAACTCATGCGAACCACTCATTAAAGGATTATACTGGCTCTATTTGTCTTTCGGCACCTTTTGCTCAAAGCACGCTTTCATATCTACCCAGCCTTCTGCGCGGCACTGTTTTTGATACGTCCGTTTTACCTTGCTGCGCTCCTTAATAAAGTCTTTAATCGTTTCTTTTAGGCAAGCTCTCAGTGCTGGCTTATCATCGCCGCTTTCTTGTTTGCACTCAATCACACCGGTAATAATCACATCTCTTAAAGATGTATGCAGATAAAAGGCATCTTCGGCGGTCGATTCGTCGGTTTCGGGAATCAGTCCATCATTTACCACGGCATCGGTTGTTGGCTCTATGCTTACTTCTACTGCGGTCTCTGCTTCGCTGGGCTCGTCTGCTTCAACAACAGATTCATCTTCGGCTTCGGTGTCATCTGCCGGCTCGTCCTCTTTCTTTTCGCACATATTACTTTCTTCGTTTTGCTCGAAGCCATCTTTACAAACGCACTCGCCATCAATTTTGCCACCACGCACATAATCGTAACAAATTTTACCCTCGATGCGCTCTTGGCGATTATCTAAAAAGCTTTTTATCGCTTCTACGCTGGCAATCAGCCCTACTTCAATCGACCCGATTCGAACCGCTACCGGCAGACCCACCAGCTCATTGTTCTCGTTAAATGCCACACCACCCGAATTACCGGGGCTGAGCCTGGCATCGGTTTTAATATAAAACACTCCTTCTTCGCCGTTGATCTCACGTGATTCAAACCCACTCACCGTTCCGGTGGTAAGAGTTATTGTGTCACCACCTTCTGCCGGGTAGCCCAAAACCTGTATGGCATCACCCGCCCGCACGCGACGCGTAGAGCCGGTGCGAACAAAATCGTTGGCATTGACGAATTCGGCGATATTATATTTCTTCTTGTAATCGTTCCAGCGGATGAACTGTTCGATTTCGGGGTCGTAGCCTTCTTCTAGGATCAAGCTGGCGAGATCGAGCTTTTCGCTGTATTTTTGCACTTTGTTGGTACGAATCGCGCAAATCGGTTTTTTGGTATCGGTTTTCGTCACGCAGATCAGGGCGCTGTACCGTTCGCTATTGCGAATCACTGGTGCCACCACATGCATTGCGGTTAAAACCCGGTCGTGGTTCATAAATACCCCCGAACCCGAACCTATTGCTATCATCTCATCTTTTTTGTTGTTGTCGATGATAAAGATTTTGACCACCGATTTCATTCGTTTTTCATCTGAAACCTTGGCATGCGTAACTTGCGCCATCGCAAAAACACTAAAAACAAGAAGAAAAGTGCACACAAAGAGTTGATTAAATGGCTTCATAAAGCGATAAATAAGCAATAGATTCTTTAATATTCTTTCGCTTTCGTCAAACGGCAAATCGATAATTGGCTGTACAAAAAGTATTATGAGTTTATAAAAAAATTATATCGCATGTCATGAAATAAGAACGCACCTTTGCCTGCAAGTATCGGATGTGCGGTAAAAACGTGATGAGGTCTACCTGCTCTTCGCGCGAGCATTTGCAAACCACCTTGAGAAAAATATGGAGCAGAGATCCTGAATGTTATTCAACGAATGCGCTGGGTCGAGATTTCTAATAATCACTCTATCAAGTACAGACACCCAAGCTCCGGTGAGCTTTTCTTTTATTCCACAAACAAAAACCACCCCGATACATCGGGGTGGTTTATTAAGTTCTAAAAAACCTGTTCGCTTAGCGAACGGCGTCTTTCAAAGCTTTACCGGCTTTGAAGGTTGGGATCTTCATAGCAGGGATTTTGATTTTTTCCGAAGGGTTACGTGGGTTAACACCAGTGCGAGCTGCACGGTGGCTAACGCGGAAAGTACCAAAACCGGTAATGGTTACGGTATTTCCCTTTTTAAGTTCTGCGGTTACAAGATCTACAACGGCTTCGAGCGAAGCTGATGCAGCCTTTTTTGTAATACCTGCGGCAGCGGCAATAGCATTGACCATATCTGCTTTAGTCATAATAAGGAGAAAAAAAGAAAAATTCACTCCTCAATTTGCCGCATCAGGAAAACGATTGCAAGCTTTTTTTCGCGAGAAGCCGCTTCTTACCGTTAGGTATAGGTAAAAAGCGGCTTCGATGGCATTATTCTGCTCTCGGTTTGTTATTGTTTTGCGGTATTTCAGCTTCACCCGCAAGCGAAGAAGTGCCATTTTTGGTGGCTTGAGGTGCCGATTGTTCGATTTTTTGTACTGGAGGAACAACTTTCGTTGCTAAATCTGCCTCACCGGCTAACGGACCCTGTTCAACAGCATCTTCTGCTGCTTCTTTTACAAGGGTGATCGCGGGATGAGTATTGGTGGCAGATTCGGGCGCTGTCTCTGTATTGTTTGCGGTTGTTGCCGGTGGCGTCGTGGTGTGTTGTGGAGCAGGGTTTTGTGCGGAAGTATCGTTTGGTGGTTTTAAGTCGCTGCCTTGATTTCTCTGATTCAATAGTTGTTGCGGCGCTGCTTGGGTGTTCTGATTTTCAGCTCCTGCTTGGCGCGTGGTTATCGATTGTTCATTTGTCTGCTCTGTTGCTTGGCTTGGCGAAGCAGCTTGAGCTTGTTCCGCAGGTTTGCTTTGTGTTTCTTCGATAGAAGCCTTATTCATCTCGGATTCAGTTTGACTTGCTGTCGGTTGCTGAGGACTGGTCGACGCTGAATTCTGTGCTTGTTGATTCGCGTTTTGTTCGGGAGTCTTTTGCGTTTGACGGTCGATTTGCTGTTTCGGATCAGGCTGCTGTGTATTTACCGATTTTTCTTCGGCGTTAACGGCTTCGGGTGCGGCGCTTTGTTCGGCAACGGGCAAGGGCGCTACTGCTTGTTGCGACTGTGCGACTGCGGTTGTTGGTTTTTGTTCGGGCATTCTCACTTCTGCTGATTCTTTCGGGGCGACATTTTGTTCTGTCGTATCTGTGGTCAAATTCTCAGCCGCTGGTTGCGTATTGGTCGCCGCCGCACCAACGGTATTAGCTGGCTCGGTTGTCGGAGCGCCTGAGGCTTCGGCAAATGGCGAATTAGCTGCATTCTGTCTGTTTGTTGGTTTTTCTGTTGCTGCTGCCGTAGTTGGCACGGGAGCAGGTTTCGTTTCTGATGAGATATCTGTCGCTGCCGCATTTACAAAAGGTGAGCCGGCATCACTTGGATTTTGTTCGTCATTGACACCTGGTTGTGGCTGATCTGGGGCAGCTGTGGTTTGTCCGGGAGCAGATTCGATTTCCTCTGGTTTAGCTTCGGGAGGTGCCACGGGGGCTGGTTCTGGGGTGGTTGGTGGTGGGCTAAGCCACTCGGGAGCGGCACCTTCTTGTGTTTCTAGTTCTGCAGCTGGGGCAGAGTTGCTCGCTTCGCCTTCGACAACGATCTCGTTGCTGTTGTTCAATTGCTCCGATGCAGTGCTTTCGTCCGACCCACTCGCTGTTTCGGTATTTGCCGCTGCCACTGTAGCGCTTGCCGCAGAGCTATTCTCGTTAGCAGTAGGCGAATTTGGCTTGCTGCGTTTACGGGTTAGTCGTGCAATCTCTTCGGCGATGATATCGCCAAAAGTCAGCTCGGGATGTTGGATCTTGCGAAAGAACAATAGTCCGCCGCCGCCGAATACGAGTAAGATCAACAGCGCGATCAAAAATAACGTCGGCTTAAACCCGCCGCCCGAATCTACAGGATCATTATTCGCTGGTGGTTCGGTTGTGGGTTCGTCATTAGGATCACCCCCGTTTTCGCTGTTGCCTCCTGCAGGGGTATCATCGCCATTTTCTCCCGAGCCATTTTCATCATTCGGGTCGGTTTCTGGCGGATCGGTCACCGGCGCGGGTACTTCTTCGATCATCACTGTTTTGGTGACCTGTGCCGAGCTGCCATTAGTATCGGTTACTTTGAGAATCACCTCATACTCACCGACCTCGGCGTATTCATGGGTAGGGTCGGCTTCGGTTGTTCCTTCAGATCCGTCCCCAAAATCCCATTCGTATTGCAATCCCCCATCTGTAAGATTCTCATCATACTGCGACAAGTTGGTAAAACTGACGTTGTTGATATCTACCAAAAATTCGAAATCGGCAGTGGGGTCGTAAAACTCGGTTATCGGTTCGGGCTCGGGTTCTATAATCGTTATTTCTTGTGTGAGTTGCTTTTGTCCGCTGCCGAGTTTAATCGTCACCATCGCGGTTTGCACTCCCGATTGCTGATCGTATTGATGCGACA
>CAZOZW010000022.1:3583-11971 GCA_964584385.1 uncultured Candidatus Peribacteria bacterium | reverse complement strand
CTCTGATCCTCAGTTGTTTCGTCGATAATACCGTCTCCTTCGTAATCCCACTCGAAGGATGCTCCAGCAGGTACTCCGATGATCTCAAAATTTACCGACTCTCCGCTTTCGATCTCTTCTTGATCAACAATAAGTTGAGGGTTCATCTCGATCACTTTTTCGGGTTCATCATCTTCGACAACTTCCATATCGCGAAACTCGATCCGCTTGCGGATACGGCTGCCCTTGAGCTTGCCATCGGCACCAATCGCAGCCACTGTTAGCTGAACGGTTTGCTTTTCGCCATCGGCTTTTTGAAAGGTGAGTACATTGGCTTCTCCTGTTTTGTACGAACTATGACGGAGATTATCGATGTCGTTATCGCTTTTGCCGTCATCGTCGGAATCGACTTCAGTATCACGGTCGAAGCGATATTGAGTAATATCTCCGGCGCTGCCTTGAAACGAAAAGATGATTTCAGCACTGTCGCCATACACCGCAATTACCCCGTTTTGATCGGCTGCCGGTAGGCTGGCGATGTCGGCACGGAGTGGTGCTTGTTTTTTGTCCTCAGGTGAGATGAAAACAATCTCGATATCGGCGCTGTCGCGATTCCCTTCGGTATCGATCACCGTCAAACGGGCAGTTGTAGTTTGATCTGTATTTCGGTACTGCTTTCCCCAAGATGCAGGATTGGTCAGACTGACGTCGTTTTTATTCTCAACATCATTCGCCGGGTCACCATCACCATCTGAATCTATCGCGATATCGGAATCGTACTCGAAGCGAACAATATCGCCGGTACTTTCACCGGCATAGAATAATACTTGCGGCACGCTGGCATCTACCTCTATTACCCCATTGTTTATTGCCGGCAGTGATGATGGAACGGCCTTAAGCGGTAATGCCGAAGCAATATCCTCGGTGACCGAGACCCGGGTCTGGGTTTGTTGGATCTCTCCTCCTTCGCCGGCTATTACCAGTTCAACGCGATACTCGCCGGCATCGTTAAACGTATACGAGAACGTTTCACCGGTGAGTTGCTCTTGTTCGGTGTCGTCTTTATAAATGGTCCAATCATACGATTGTGGGTTTTGCATTGAACTTGTTTGCCCTTGTAGCTCCACGGTTTTTCCCGGTGAAACCACTAAGCGGGATCCGGCCTCGGCATTCGACAACCACGAAACCCCGATAAAAAAGAGAATACTGAGAATTAAAGATACGTGCTTGAATGAATGAGTACTCATGGAAAAGATACAGAAAGTGTTTCTACAAGTTGACCGAGCGAACTTGAAACCTCGATGCCGATACTGACGGATTCGGTCGGATTTTTAAACAAAAGAGTTGCTGAGCCCAGCCCGTTCGTCACTTCATCGTCGGCGTACAGCAGTTCGACACCATCATCGATATTAATTTTTAGTGGTGCATCTATCAAACTGCCATCGGCATCAATCGCCGAAATGTATAATTCTGCCGGCTCGGCTTGGTTTTCGGGTGCGTATCTAAGCACTATATCCAAATGCGCCATAGGGATATTACCGGTTACTTTGGCATTGCGGATTGTTTTTTTGCGGCTTTCTAATCCACCTCCGCTTTTTCGTACCACCACCGTTTGCTCCATGCCATCGGTTTTACCGGCAGAGTTGGTTACTTGTAATTGCACCGAATATTCACCGGGCTGGTAATAATAGTGTTCTCCGCGGGCTTCGGTCGAATCGGTATCATCATCAGTAATCCCGTTTCCGTCTGAGTCGGTTTCGGTGTCAAAATCCCAGCGGTAAGAAAGTTGATTTCCTTCGATCTCGGGGTCAAAACCTGAGGTACGACCATCATAATTTATTTTTAGCCCGCTTGGTTCCAGAATAAAATCGGCGTAGGGCGGGTCTTTTCGCTCCGCGACAATCACCTTACGTTCTTTGCTCAGCTCCATGCCACGAACGGTAACCCTGAGCCGTACGGTGTATTCTCCGGGCTCATTGTAAGTATGGGTAACAGTAGTACCCGAAGTCGTATCATCGAATTGCCGATCACCATCAAAATCCCAGGCGTATTCGTGTGAACTCAATGCTTCTTTTAACGGATCGTCGACTTGGGCGGTAAACGTAATCGAGTCGCCGGCAAATACTGAGCTGCGATTTTGGAAAAAGCTAATCGTTGGCTCGGGGTTATCGGCATTACGCACCGAAACCTTCGGCGTGGTAACCACAAGGTCATCGCTCCGAACAACTGCTCCGTCGTTATCGATCAATTCTGCGGCAAAGAAGAATGTATTTTCTTTGTTCGGCTGCCCGAGTGTAGGCAAGGTGATCGTGGTTCGGGGCTCTTTGGTAATACTGGTTCCGTATTTTTCACTGTCTCCCTCGCGGTATGCCCACCAGCGATAGGTCTCAATTCGCCCATCGGAATCGGCGGCACCTTCGAGCGTGACTTTTACCGGGCATGGGGTTTTACAAGGGCGCCTTTCGGGTGTGGCAATGAGTTTGGTGGCAACAGGTGGAATGTTAACGACTTTCACATAAAGGTCTACCCCGGTGGCACTTATACCGCTTTGGCTTTCGAGCACCGAGAGCGTGATGCGTTCACAATTGCCGCTGCCACTGAGTTCGGCATATTGTTTTTTTATCGTCGACCCCTGCTCAAGCGAGCCGTCATAAAATTCCCAACTATATCGCAGGCCGTTCTTGTTGCCACTGCGGTTTACCGAATCACCTGCGGTTAGCTCTATAATATCACTCCTGCTCACCTCTATTGCTCGTTTGTCTGGTCCGCAAGCACTGGTAAACACTGGCTCTTCTGCGTTTACATTGACTACTTGCAAAATCGCCACCGGTGTTTTGCCGTCTCCTACGGTTACCACTTTTGTGAAAGTGCTTGATTCACTCTCGTTTTCAACCGTAAGGGTTATATTCTTTTTGCCACTTGCGCGAAAAGTATGACTTAATATTGGTTCATCAGTGATGATTGGTTCCTCCTCATCAATCTGCCAGGTGTAGCGCACCCCGCTTTTCGTTTCTGGACTGAGTGTAATCTCTTGCCCTTTTTGGCTCACCGGTGGATTGACAGTGAATTCAGCATTGAGTGTTGAATCTATCGTCAGGTTTTTTTCAAGTGTAGATGTTTGCCCGCCTTCGTCGGTAACAACCAGTCGTACATCATAGAACGAACTTTTCGGATATGTATAACTCGCCTTGGGGTTTTCGCTATTACGAACATCTAGATTACCGTCACCGTCGAAATCCCACGAAAACCTTAATGGGTTGCCCTCGGGGTCGCGACTTTTCGAGGCATTGAAATTGATCATGGCGGGGTTACCTTCTGAGTCGGGTCGAAACGTAAAGTCGACGATCGGTGGACGCGATTGTACAACAATACTCTTTTTTGTGCGTATGTTGCCGCCAATATCGAGCTCAATGTCGTATTTTCCGGGAATCTCGAATTGGTACAAAACTTGGGGACTACCGATTTCTTCAAAAATCACTACACCCGACGAGTTCGAAATGCGCCAGACATAGTTCACCCTTCCGTCTCCTTCAAGCGATGATTTTGATCCGTCGAATTCAACACGCTCACCAGCAACCGGCGAAGCAGTGCCGCGCACCCGAATAACCGCCAGCGATGGTTCGACGATGACATCGATCTCTTTTTTTGATTCTGTTCCCATAGAATCTATAACAACTAGGCGGACTTTATATCTGCCTGTTTTATCAAAGCTGAAAAGTTCGGTGTCGGGCCTGGTTTTTACGACGAACTTATCATCGTCGCCTCCAAAAAACCAACGATACTCTTCAATACTCGTTCCTTCGGTAGCAACACTAAGCGCAGGGTCGAACGCAATACCTTTTTTTGCGTCTTGCAGAGCAATATTGATAAACTCTTTAACCGGAAGGTCATTCACGGCAAAATCTGCAGTTGTTCTTTTTGGGAGCACCCGAACGGTAACCGTGGCGATTCCCGGTAGAATATCTTGATTAGAATTGGTGTGCACCTCAAGCCGAATCACGTAGCTGCCAGGTTCGAGAAACGTTTGCGTTATTTGTGGACCGGTGCCGAGCTCCTGCTCTTCGCCATTATGATCGATATAGCTCCAATTAAAATTATCAGAAGGAATTGTGATTGCGGTTGGATCTGATGATTTAAAGGCACTGAACTGAATAATGGCAGGGATGTTTGCCCTACTTGGAGTTGCGTCGATGCGGGCTCGCATTCGTTGCAAGTCATCGATTGATTTCCGGAGGTCACTGAGCTTGTCATCGATTCCGCTTTTTGCACGTTTAGTCTCGGCTCTTAAGCGCTTTTGCTCTTCGGGAGCAAGTGCTAGTTCGTAAGCCCTACTGTCTTCGATGAGATTATTGAAGTGCTGTTCAACCTGCGCATTAAGGAGTTCGCGGGTGTTACTGCGAAACACTTTTCTCAGTGCTTTGCCGGTGGCTGTGGTGGGAAGATCCTCATACATCTCGTCAAACCGATCGGCATATCTACGTGCGTTTTCCGATGAAACCAGGTCTTCAGTGATTTCCATCTCATCCATCAAAAGAGTGAATCGCTCTCTTAGTTCTATTTCGGCAGCATCGCGCACCGAATCTTTGGCATGAGCGCCAGTGGCACCAAAAATAAAGTTCACGAATGTCCACGACAACAATATCACCAGAATGCCGAGTACAATCCAAATAATGCCGCGCTTGGCAGTAGCTATTTGTTCTTCATTCCCAAGCGAGGTGATGAGTAAAAAACCACAATAGATCACGCCCGTTACAGCAATAATACCCGTAAAGCTTAAAAAATAGTTAACAATTTGCAAAATGGTTTCACGTAAGCCACCCGGAGTAAGTCCGGGGTCGAGCTTGTTGTGATCAATAACATTTGTACAACTACTATCGGGGCAAGGGTCGGGCGCAGTCGCAGCTTGGGTCGTTTCGATTAATAATCCTGCGATAAGCGATGAGGATGACGAAGAGGATGCTGTCTGATCATCAGCGAATATATCAAAAACGAATTGAGTGATTACCCAAGATAGCAGAATCAACAAAATGCCCAATAGTGTCCAAACAATGCCACGCTTTGCAGTAGAAACTTGTTCATCGTTGCCGGCAGATACCACGAGTAAAAATCCGTAATAAATAATTGCTGTCACGGCGATTATTCCCAAAAAGCTTAGTAGGTAATTCAGAATCCGCAAAATAGCTGGTCGTAACTCTTCATCGCTCAGCCCTTCGGGTACTTCTTCTGGCGGTAATACACCGAAACATGGTGGATTCGCGCAACCGGTTGGGGCTTCGCGGGCTTCTGTCTCAGTTGTGTCAGTCAAGAATACCGAACTGCAAAGTGCCAATGATAGTAAAATTCGCTTGATCATACGGTGCCACGAAAGATCGAGCTGGTGATTGTGTACGAAGTCAATACCAAGATGATGCCGATGGTCGTCCAGGTAAGTATTTTTTTAGCGCGTTCAACATTTTTTTCTCCGCCGATATAAGCGGTAATGTACAATCCGCCGGCAAATATAAACGCCACAAAAGCGGCAATACTCAAGAGCGCCAGGGCAAAATTAACCCAACCGATAACCGTATTCGGAAACGTATCAACAATAATCGCATCATCGAGCAAGTCTCTTAAAAAACCCAATCCACGATCGATACCACCGCAACCTTCAGTCTCGCTACAAAAAACTGCGCCGTCTTGCGCCCTTGCAGCCGAAGTTGGCAATACCGTCAAAATAGCCGACAACATAATGAATCGTTTCATTAGAGAGCGGCCTGAAAAATGGCTCTGGTAATCGTGTACGAGGTTAGCACCAAGATGATGCCGATCGTCGTCCAAACCAATGTTTTTTTGGCGTTTTCGGCATTCTCTTCTCCGCCGGCAAATGCGGTAATGTACAGCGCACCGGCATATAAAAAGGCGATGAATGCAATAATACTTAATATCGCCAAGCCAAAGCTAACCCACCCTAAAACTACGGTCGTAAAATCGCCGGTAAAAAAACTGTCATCCACATTTTCCTCTACCTGAGTCAGGCCTTCGTTCAAGCCGCCGCAAGTGTCGTCGGGGCAAAATGGCGATTCGGCGGCAATGGCGTTTGTGCCGCCGATTACAAACAGTACGCCGAGCCATACGATTATTTGTTTCATGAATTGGTTTTTATTCATTTTATTATATCATTTAATTCTGCATAAGGCAATTGTTCCGCCGACATCGCCACGCTTTTATGCTCTTATTTTTGTTGTTTTGCTGAGCGTGTCGAGCAAACGTTTTCAAATCGATCAAAATTATTGCAGGCAATTGCTGCCGGGTTTTAAATCACAACATTTATTTTGATGATTTCGAAATACGGGCTTAAAACGGGTTTTAAAGTTTTAAGCCCGTATTTTTTACAAGTATTGACGTAATCTGTCTTGAAAACCGCCAGTGAACGATTGCGGTTAATAAAAATTCACTGAGTCTTTAATCAGGTTTATCACAATTGTAATCTTGTGCGGAGCACTTCCTCACGCATCGGCAATTGCGAATCACTTCGAAAAAGATATGGAGCAGGGAGTTTGATCTGAACAGGGGAATACTACGGGTTCTATTTTCAACTATCGTCATGCTGATTTCAGACATCCTAGCTCCGGCGAAAAAATCAATATGTAAATTCGAACTATCGAGATGCTGTATTTTCTCATTTCATGCGCTACACTGATTCGCGAATATGAAAATCATCTCGTTTAACGTCAACGGCATTCGCGCCATCGAGCGCAAAGGCGAACTCGATGCGCTTCTTAAGCAGCAAAACCCCGATCTGCTGCTACTGCAAGAAACCAAGGCGACACAAGACGTGCTTTCGCAAGAATTGACCAATCATCCCGAGTATCACCAGCATTACCACGCTGCCGAGAAAAAGGGCTACTCGGGTACGGCGATATGGCTCAAAAAATCTGCATTTACAAATCACCGTGCTTTTTGCGGTTTACCCGAAGTTGGCGACACCGAAGGCAGAATTATTGGTGCAGAGTTTAATAACACTGTTGTTTTGGGTATTTACTTCCCCAATGGCGGCAAATCGCCCGAAGCATGGGAGGGCAAAATGGTGTTTTATGAGCAATTCTTTCAAGCGATCAATCGCCTGCGTAGCGAAGGTAAACAAGTGATTTGGGCAGGTGATGTTAATTGCGCCCATAACGAAATCGACATCGCCCGACCAAAAGAAAACAGTAATAAAATCGGCTTCTTGCCCGAAGAACGCGCATGGGTCGGCAAGGTTGTTGCCAATAATTGGATCGATGTGTATCGCGAGAAAAACCCCCAAACTGTCGTCTATTCGTGGTGGCACATGCTCACCGGCGCCCGCAAGCGCAATGTTGGCTGGCGCATCGATTATATTTTTGTCGATCGTCCGCTCCTCGCAAAAGTGCAACATGTCGAATACCTCAACAACCAAATGGGCTCCGATCATTGCCCGGTAATGCTTGAGATCGAGCTTTGAATCAGATCGTTGGTGCTTCGGCAGGGTCTGCCGTAGGCGCTGGTTCTTCGGCTGCGGGTTTTGGTGCGGGGGCAGTCCACTTAACACTTGGTTGGTAGCGCGAATAAAAAGTCGAAAGTACCCCACTTCCTTTTTCTGAGCTGGCAAGCAGGGTTTCATCACCAACCTCCGATGCACGCTTTGCATCGGGAATTGTTACCCTGAGCCAAGTGGCGTCAAAGCCCGAGGCGGCTTTGTGAGCGTAAGTAATTAGTCCCGGTCTTTGCGGGTAGCTTTGCTGCGGGGCTTTAAGCGGCCCACTGCGGTAGCCAATGTGTGGTCCAATCATTGCTACTTTACGTTTATCGCGCGTGCCGTAGTAATGAAAACGGAGTTTACGGTTTTCGACATCGACCGAAGTCTGTACTAAAATCGCACCATCGGTGTTGTTTTCGAATCTCAGGTCTTTTGCGCCTGGGTAGATCGTTGCATCGGTACCCCACGGTTCGTAGTAGCTAACGGCGAACGAATGGGCATAACGTTCAACAATCGGCAAGCCGGCAAGGAGTGCCGCCCGAAAGGCCGTGCTGCTTACTTGGCATAAACCGCCGCCATATTCTTTTTCGAGTTTTGGCCCCAATATCACTAATTCGGGCAAATACCCGGTACTGGCGTTTACCGGCCCTAATCTATCGTTAAAACTGCCGACTTCACCTTGTTCGATTAAAAAGCCGTTGAACTTTGCCGCTCCCACTTTAATATTCTCGATGCGCGCCCACGAGCTGCCGGTAAAGTCGCTCTCGCCTACCGAAACCAGTTCTACTACGCCTTTTTGTTGTAATTCCTCGGCTTCTACGGTCACCTCTGGCTCTTGGGTGTTTACCGGGATTTGCACTCGGGTTATACCGTTTTGCACTGCCATTTCAATTGCGTGCAGTAGTTTTTGGCGATCGATCTGTTTGCCGAAA
>CAZOZW010000022.1:0-3573 GCA_964584385.1 uncultured Candidatus Peribacteria bacterium | reverse complement strand
CGCCACTCCTTCAAAAGCAATCTGCTGGTTCTCATCGGTGATAATCTTTACACTTTGTGCTTCGCGGTCGATGTGTTTAGTAATGTGCTCTTCAATCATCGCCAGCACATTTTCGTGGTGTATGCCCCACTCTACTTTTGTTTCTACGCCTTCGGGTAAGATTTTTTCTTTCCCATCTTCTAATTCGCATGTGGTGTTTTTTTCGAGCTTTATTTTTTCACCATTTAAAAAGTGCTTCTCTTGAGATATAAAAAACTCGTCGCTGGTAAGTGGTAACGAGAATTCTTGCAATTCGTGCGCCAAAATCAATGTTTGCTTAAGCTCTTCGGGTACAGCTGTAGCGGCACGCACCACTCCGCTCGGAACGAGCATGGCAACAACCAGCAGAGAAAAAACTACATTATATTTCATTTTCGTGTGCTACAATGCCAAACTCTGTTGGTGTTGGCAAATCTTTTTAACAATTCATCATAACGAATTAATCAATCGTTCACAAATTATTTTCTTTGACAAATTTCCATTGCTGCGAATAGAATAATTTTCTTGTTTGGTTTGCATGTCCATTTCTCGTCGCATCATCGATAAGCAGAACAGTGAGTATTGGATCGAGCGCATAAAGAAGCCAGATGCTGATGATGTCTTTAAAATTGGTCGTATTAATGAAGATGTTTCAATCGCCGAGTTGCAAGGAGAGTACGCGCGCAAGATATACTTCTTGCTTATACAGCAGGCGCGAATAGAGAAGAAACCAGAGCACAAAATCAGCGATCATTATCTGCATGGAATTTGCTGCCACGAGAGTGTGTACTATGTCGCGGTCGAACAGCACAAAAAGCAGCCGCAGCAGTTGGTTTTAGTCAATGAAGAGCTGTTAGATTTTGAGACAGAGATCGGTGATTTGAGAAACATGCTCCACCAACACGGACTTCCACTGATCAACGAGGTCGTAAAAAACGGTTTGATTTTTTCGAGCATCCTTCACTCACGTTTAATCGTTTGCCTTGATAATGATGAACCGGTGGTTTTTGAAAAGCAGAATTATTCCAAGCCATATCGTTTGGTTGGCATTGGCAAAAGTAACGAAGATTACCCACGAAAAAGGCAGAAAAAGAACTATTATGCACCGGTCGATTATGATGTTATTACCTCTTAATCCTCCAGGGTGAGTTCGTCTAACTCGATCTCGAATTCGTGTTCAAAGCTTTTTAGATAAGATGCAATCTCGTTGGCAAGCTCTTCTATCTCTTCGTTCGATTTCGAGCGAATTCCGCCTTCATCACCAGAGATAATATTGTAGATGATTTTCGGTGAGATCCAGTCCATACCACATAGTGCGGCGGTTTGCTGAAGTGGTCGCATTAATTCATAAAGCGTAAAGTTGTTAAACCCTCCCGAGCGATACGACATTTCAGAACCACTGGTGGTTACCACGCACAACATCTTTTTGCCATGCAGTGCCGTGCCTTCACTCGGTGGGTAGGCAAAGCCGTATTGCAAGACTTTATCTTGCCATTCTTTCATCAACGCCGGGGTCGAATACCAATAGATCGGAAACTGAAACACGATCATTTCGTGGTCGACCAGCTTTTCTTGCTCGGTTTCAACATCGATCTGAAAACTCGGATATTCACGATAGTGATCGACAAAAGTAACTTCGCACTCGCGTCGAATAACCTCGGTAACAATCTGGTTACCGCGAGATTTCCCTCTGAGGTCGGGGTGGAATACGTTCCAAAGGATTTTCCTATTCACTGAAGATAACAAACACAAGCACAGAATCTGTTTTTTTAATGAAAGAAGCTACTGTTTTTATTTGGGGATTATTGTGTAATGAATATCATTATCAGTACATGGCAGCCGACGGTAATTGACTTTTTTGTATAATTCTTCAAAAATACTCAACTGTTTTAAAAATGATGAAGCCTCGTCGTATTTGTGCAGAGCAAAGCCAATACTGGATTCGGCGACGAAAAGCGGCAGAAGAGCAAGCAGAAGATGCATTCGAGATTGGCAGAAAAGATCATGTCGAACCGGTACTTTCACTCAGCGGAGTGTTTGCTCGCAAAATCTACTTTTTAATGCTCCAGCAAAAAAGAATCGATGCACACCCATTTGGCTCGGTTGCCTACCACTATCTTGTCATGCTACCGTCGCATGGATGCGCGACACAAACACTGCTCTGCGACCGAGTAAACACCCGTTCGATCACGATCATCCGCTCGTTACTCAGCAACTTTCGCTGCGCAAAGCAATCGATCGATTCGGTTTACCGCTTGTTCAACAATTTAAAGAAAAGGCTTTGTTTTCTGCTCAGTACGCCGCTTCGGCACATCATTCGGCGGCGATCGTCGGTGTCGATAGCGACCACACGATTGTTTTCGAAAAGCAAGGGTATAACTATCCGTTTCGACTTGTCGAAGAGTCGAGTTGTGATGCAAATAACCCCGAAGCATTGCGCAATAATTATTCACCGCTCAACACGACTCAGAAAAGGTAAGCGCTTGGCGTGGTGATTGTTTTCTTGAACTTCGCATAAACTTATTTTATGCTTAAAAAAACGGGGAGTAGCTCAGTTGGTAGAGTGCACGGCTGGGGGTCGTGTTGTCGCAGGTTCGAGTCCTGTCTCCCCGACCAGAATTTGCTTCTCAAATTCTAAGAATTAAGAAAAAGAATAAGGTGAAGAATTAAGATTACTCCTAATAAGCAAATCCCCTTAATTCTTATTCTTCATCTTTTCCTTATTTCTTTCCGGTTACTGTTGCAGTAACTCAACAAACGTGACACAGGGGCGCATTACAATGCGTCTCTACCGAAGATTCCGTTCTCGTTAACCCACCAGTTAACTGGTGGGTTAACGAGAACTCCCGAGCGCCGGAGCAGGTGTCCCACAGACTTCATCATCGTCTTTCATGTCTGAGATTTCGATTATTGTGAACACGGGCAACCTGGTCCGAAACGTTTCTTGGGTTCAGTGGTAATCCAATTTTTTTGCTCCGCGCCGACTCCCGTCAAAGCGGGAATGACACAACCCCGCAAGCGTGATTTGGTTTTTTCAATCTAAGAATACGTCATTTAAACGGAGTTTCTCGTTTTAATGACGTATTTTTTATTCAAATTCTTAATCGCCAAGGTTTCGCACTCATCCTCGCATTGCGCTTATTCCCCAGCTGCAAAACCACTTAAGGCGAATAACCTTTTGTGATACACTTATATCATCATTTTGCTTTTATGAAACAACAGCTTTCTCTCGTTTTCATCGGCATGCTCTTTAGTATTGCCACAACAAATGCAGCAACTATCGATGAACAGTCGATGCAAAACCCGCTTCAACCCCTGCTCAATGCAACATGCTATCAGCGATCTGCCACTTTTGAGCCAACTTCTGAGGCAACGATCAAAACCGAATTGAACACCGGGAACCCGGTCTTTTTTGTTCAAGAAGATAACCTGCTCCCCTCTCGCATCTTTTCAGGTGCTGGCAGTTCGGCAATAAACTACACTATTACAAATGTTTCGGGGGCGAGCGAAGGCGAGGCGAATACCACTGCATTTGTAAACGATGGCAATCCGAAT